>CAZXMX010000056.1:0-16833 GCA_964641645.1 uncultured Neomegalonema sp. | reverse complement strand
GGGCCGACATAGCGGACGGGTTCGCTGATCCGCACGCTTTCGGCTTTGACAACGGCATCGCGCTTGCGACTGTCCGTGAGATTTATGTTGGGCATGTTATCTCATCCCGTCAGAGCATCGAGAAGTCGAGGCCATCGCTCTCGTCGTCGTCATCTTCGTCATCGATTTGTGCTTTGTCCCGGCCACAGAGCGCGGCTTCCTCGAGACCGATGAACTCTACGCCCGTTTCCTCGCCGATGAGCATCCAGATGGACCCTTGTTCGCCTTGAAGAATAAAGGCTGTGTCTGGATCGACACCGCCGCGATAGCTGAAGGGGATACGGAAAATCTTGCCTTGCTCCAGCGCGTTCATCAGCGGTTTAGGCAAGGGGTCGTCGCCATTCAGGCGATAGCAGAGCCGGATCGAGTGATCGAGGAAGACCTCAATAGAAACCTCATCAATAATTTCGGTGGGTGCTTTGAAACTGGACTCGATTTCGACGAGTTCCTCGCCCTTCGCATCAACTGGCACCAGATCGCTGCGATCGACCCACTCGCCATCCGGGTTCACATAGCCAAAAGCCGTGCCGCCCGCCGGGATCAACGTGCGCCCATCGCTGGCGAGCGTTGACAGTTTGCAGATTTCGCCATCCGCGTTCACCGTCTCAACCACGACAGAGCCGTAGAGCTTGGTACGGTCGAGCTTTTCGATCTCGCGCGCGAACGTCTTGCCGCCAAACGTAAACTCTAGACTGCGTGGCATGGCTCCTCCGAAAGCGAAGAGTGCCAAGGAGAGGGGTCAAGAGTCAATCCGGTCGGCTTCGCAACGACGCCAGGAACTCATTCTCCTCGCGCCGGTCCTTCGTTTCGGGCCACCACCCCCGCTCCTGTTCGTGCACGGCGGAGATGAATTGTTGACCGATGGAATAGGTTATGAAGATCATGCGAGTTTGCCATGACCTATTGGTTTGTGACCCGACTTGCCCATCGAAGATCGCGCGGGCCGTGTCAAGATAGAGCCGCGCCCAGAACTTCTGTTCGTTCAGTTCGGGGAAATCTGTTTCGATCTCGATGCTTCGCCCGGGCCAATAGGCGCCTTCTTCTACGTCCTTTGCGAAGTCATGCAACATCGCACTCTCCGCTGTGGACAAGTCGATACCCCGGCCAGTTTCGATGGCGAAGGTGATCGCGTTATTGAAGTTGCGATTGCTCAACATCAGATCTTTGTCTCGAAAGGAAATGAAACAACTCATTGTCTCAACCCGCGATCTCTTCGGCGGCCTTTAATGCTGCGGCGAATGCTTTCACCCCGTCATCCTCGGGGCGACAAGTCACACCGCGGTCGTCGATATAGGCCTGAGCAGGTGGTTTGCCGTGCGCGTTGTGGATCTTGGCATAGGCGAAACCGTGTTCGTCCAACCATACCTTGAGGGCCGCGACCAATTTCTTTCGTTCGGCGGCTTTCGCGCGGGATAGGCGCGCGGTCAGAATGGTTATGTCTGCCCATTCCGACAAGGTACGGGTGAAGTCAACGGCACCGTCAATCGGTTCGCCGAAATCCATCAACGACCCGCCATCATGCCGATGGAGAACGCCATCAAGATCGACACAGACGGTGGCCTTGCCGTCACGTTTGAAACGACGTTTCCGGGCGGCGGCGGTCTTCGCGGGCTTTGTCTTTTTGGCGGATCGGGTTGTGGTTCGCGCGCCGTATTCAGCACCTTCGGGTGCCGCGGGTGGTGGTGGACCGGGGACGACGCTGATCATCCGTTCGATTGCGGCATCGCCCTCGAGCCATGGGTCATTAAGATACTCTTCACCGCTCCAAACCCGTGAATAGTGTTCAAGCGTATGGTGCAGGCCCGGTAGACGAAACCAAGCGCCGATACTGCGCGGTTTGAGTTTTTTCGGAAAGGTCTCAGGCTCCTCGTCCAGATGCGAAGCCTCCCATGTCGAGACGAGTGAGTGCGCCAGCGCGAAAACATCTTCCGTTGGGGCCGGGTCGGCGAACAAGACCCAGATGTGAAAACCGCCCGCGCGATTGGTATCAAAAAGAAGCGGATCATACCCCTGAGTTTGCAATCGTTCGCACCAATCGAGCGCGGCGGTCAGGTTGCGGCGCGCATGGTCTTCGGCGGTCGGTTTGTCGATATCGTGCATGTCGATATCAATGCCCATCCACTTGCTGGTGTTCTCTTTTGACTTGGTATGAAGACCAATGAGCTGAGGCTTGCGGAAATGACGGCTGGAAAAATGCCGTGTTAGCTTGTCGATTGTGACATGATCCGATCCGTCGCGCATGGAGACCATCGGCAGGGTCATCGCTTTGTAAGCCTTGCCGGTTTTTTTCCGTTCCGCTGGGCTCAGGACGCTATACTGGCCCCAGATGTCTTTGCGATTGACAAGGCGATCCATCGCCCAATCGGCCAATTCGCCTGCGCGCGCCGCCCATTCTTCTCCGACAATTTCGTGGTGCGTGGCCAAGGCGGTTCTTCCTGTTCAGTCTAAAGTCCGATGAGATGCCGCTGCGGTTCGAAAAACTCAATCAATTCAATATTTGACCGACTATCGAGGCGGAGTAAACCAGAACGGCTCTCTCGCGGCGGAGCCAAAGCGAGGCCCCAATGGGTAGGGGGCGATTAACAGCCGCTAAATTTTTAATAATTTTGTTTGGCAACCTTTTAAATGTGCTTAACGAAGTGTTGTGATGATCGGTGCTCTCGTGCAGCAAATTGGTCTCTCGGTAACGCATCATGGCGAATGAACTGCTGGAGTTCTGGAAGAAAGCCGAGGGAGACTCCCTTGATGCCTTCTTTGATCATGCACCTGTCATGATGCATTCGATGGGCGCCGATGGACGACTGGCTCGTGTTAGCAAATTTTGGGCGGCAACACTTGGCTACGAACCTAGCGAGATGATAGGTCGAAAGACCCTGGATTTTTTGACCGACGCTTCAATCCTTTACTCAGCGAATACGGTCCAACAAGAGTTCCTTAATTCTGGCAGTGTTCAAGATGTCGACTACGATTTCGTTCGTCGCGATGGGTCAATTTTTCCGGGTTTGCTGTCTTCGATTGCACGATACGATGAAGATGGCGTCTTTGTTAGCTCGCTCACAGTTATCTTTGACAATACCGCGAGCCGCTCTCTTGCTGCATTGAAGGCCAAAGCGGAGGAAGCGGAACGCGCGAATAGTGCCAAGACGCGCTTCTTGGCGAACATGAGTCATGAGTTTCGCACGCCGCTGAATGCAATTCTCGGATTTGGCCAAATGCTCAATGGTCATGCGGGGCCTCTCGAACCTGAGAAAATCGTCGAATATGCCGGGTATATTCTGGAGAGCGGCGATCGTCTCGGTAAACTGGTCAATCAGGTTCTCGATCTTTCAGCCATTGAAGCGGGGAGCACGGTTCTTAAGGCGGAAGAAGTTGATCTGAAGACCATCGTCAAAAAAGTTGTCAATCAGACGAGCGTTTTAGCGAACGAACGCGGCATCGCGTTGATTGACGAAGTACAAGACGCTGATCTTCCGTCTGTCAGCGGTGATCCGGAGCGGGTAACACAAGCGCTGATCAATTTGATGGCCAATGCGATTAAATACAATCGAGATCGTGGTGAGGTGCGGGTGTCCGCCACAGCCTTCCGAGAACAATTGCGGATATCGGTTTCTGACACAGGGACTGGAATTCCAGCGGCTCGGCATGACGAAGTGTTTGAAACGTTTAACAGGCTCGGCGCGGAGACGTCCGGTATTGAGGGAAGCGGCGTCGGACTGTCATTGACGAAGGAATAAATCGAGATGATGGGCGGGAAGGTTGGGTTTGAAAGCCAACAAGGCACGGGATCAACATTCTGGTTTCAACTTCCAATCTTCGCGATCAGTCGCCAAGAATCGAACGACCCACCTTTTCTTGTGGCGAAACCGAAACAGCAGGAAAAGGCCTGTCAGTCGACTCCGGCACCCCCAGAGCTAGCCCATCGAATTTGGTAGGAAGAGAACCAAAGCTGGGAAGGCAACGAGGATGATGAGTCGGAGGATATCGACCATCCAGAACGGCGTCACACCCCTGAAAATCGTCGCTGTTGATACATCACCAACGACCCCTTTCAGCACGAAGACGTTCAAACCGACGGGTGGTGTAATCAAAGAAATTTCGGTTACGACAACGACAATGATGCCAAACCAAACCGGGTCGAACCCTAGGCTTGTGACCAACGGGAAAAAGATTGGTACGGTCAAGAGTAGCATTGAGAGAGACTCGAATACGCAGCCCAAAGCGATGTAGATCAAAAGGATCAAAATCATCACGGTCATTGGCGAGAGACCTGCCGCGCTGACGGCGGCTCGCAGACCTTCTGGCAACCCGGCTAGGTTGACAAAGTTTGAAAAGATCCATGCTCCGATCAGGACGGCGAATAGGCCCGCCGTTGTTTGGGCGGTTTCAACCAACACCTGAACGACGCTCGAAAACGTCAAGGTACGACGGCTGAGGGCAATAATGAAAGCGCCTGCGGCACCCATGCCAGCGGCTTCCGTCGGCGAGAAGGTCAAGTGGATTGGCCAGAAATTGAGCGCGCCGTAGAGGCCGCCAATCACGAGGAAGAAGAGCAACAATACGGCCCAAACGGATCGCATGGCGGCCATTCGGCCTTTCCAATCTGTCTTTTCGCCCGCTGGTCCGGCTTCGGGGTTGCGGGCCACGGTAAAGCGCACCGCGACCAGATATAGGGCGACGCCCAAGAGGCCGGGAACAATGCCGGCGATAAAGAGCTTGCCAATCGATGTCTCGGTTAGCAGGCCATAGATCACCAGAATGACCGATGGCGGGATGAGAATGCCGAGCGTGCCTCCGGCCGCAATCGACGCTGTCGAAAGCCCATCGGCGTAATTGTATTTTCGCATCTGGGGCAGGGCAACTTTGGACATTGTCGCGGCTGTTGCGAGGGACGATCCACAGATGGCGGCAAACCCGGCGCAGGCGACAATGGTGGCCATCGCCAAGCCGCCTCGGAAGTGCCCCAAGAACGCGTTGGAAACTTGATAGAGCTCTCGGCTTAGCCCGCCTTTGTTAACGAAGAGGCCCATCAGGATGAACAGCGGGACAACCGACAAGCCGTAATCTTGCGCGGTATCAATGATGAGTCGACCCACCATTGAAATCGAAGCGCGGAAGTTCCGCAGCTCCATGTATCCGACAAAACCAACCAACCCCATCGCGATGGCAATGGGCATTCTCAAGAAAACCAAAAATAGGACGGCACCGAAGCCGATCAGAGACTCGATCATTTTGTGGGCACCTTGCCCGGAGCGAATATTCGAACGAGGCCGCGGGCGAGGAAGACAAATGCGGTGATGAAAGTAAAGACGGCGATGAACCATCCCGTCACGTGTTGGGGAAAGCCGAGGTATTCAGTGACATCCCCATACGACCGCGCGCGTTCAGCCAGCTCCCAAACCCGTTTCGCTGGCCAGAGCAATACGACGCCGCACACGAGATCAATCGCAATGTCGCGGATATGCGCCAGTTTCCGCGTAAAAATGGGGTCGAGCAAATCCACGACGATATGGGCGCTTTTCCAACTCACCATCGGAAGGGAGGCAAACACGACAATCGCCATAAATAACCGTGTGAGTTCGGTCGCTGACTCAATGGGGTTGTTGATCGTGGATCGAAGGATCACATCGAAGAATGTCATGACCATCAATGCGAACAAAAAGAAGGCCGCAACCCAAGTCGGGATGACAGCGATGTAATGAAGGAAACTTGGTTGGCGAAACGACGCCTCGACTTCGCCAATGGCGTTTTCGGTTTGGCCTTCGGTGTCAGTCATCGCCGTCCTTCGGTGTCGTCAGACTCATAAAATTAGGGCCCCAACTTCGGGGCCCTAAAGGAAAGTTCATCAATGCCGGTTCAGTATTCTGACATTTGCTCAGCGATGAATTCTTGCGCTGCTTCGGCGTCGATGCCTGCCTCGTCAACTTCGGCCATCACTTCCTTAATGATGCCTTTTGAGATCTTGTTCCACTTGGCTGCGTCGGCTGCGCTCGCTTCTCTTAGCGAGTTGTCGTCATTGTCCGCCAATGCCTGTGCGCCGATCTCGTCGATTTCGTCCCAAACTTCCCCAGCAATGCGCGAAGCCTTTTTGCCGAACAGTTTGTTGAGCGCTGCTTGATCTTCGTCGTTTAAGCCGTCGAAGGTCTCAGAGTTCATGATCAAAGCGAAAGAACCGCGATAGAAACCGCCCGGAACCGTAAAGGTGTTCTTGGCGACTTCAAACAGCTTGAAACCGGCTTTGCCTTCCATCGGCATCATCACGCCATCGGCAGCATCCGAGGCCAGCGTCTCATAGACTTTCGGAGCGGGAACTCGAATACCGGTCGCGCCCAGCGCAGCACCAACAGCCCCGGAAACGCCGCCGCCGAGGCGCAGCTTCATGCCATCGATTTCGTCGAGTGAATTAACATCGGCGTTGGTGTGAAGCAGGCCAGGGCCGTGTGTCATCAACGCCACCAGCTTGAGGCCTTTGTGCTCATCAGCAGCCGACAAGTATTTCTCGTGGGCATGCCAATAGGCGACGGAGGCCGCTTCCGCGTTTCCTTCATAGCCGGGCAATTCGATCATCTTGGTGGCAACGAACCGTCCCGGAAAATAGCCATGGAAAATCCATGTCATGTCCGCGGCACCGTCAAGGATCAGATCCATTTGAGCGGGTGGACTAGCGAGGCCGTATTTCACCTCTGCCGTAACGCGTCCGTCAGTGGCGGCTTCGATTTCTTTGATCATTTTGGGCCATAGCATCGCATTGATGCCGTGTGTGGGTGGTGCCCAACTGGAAATGGTCAGTGTCACGTCCGCAGCGAATGCGGTGGTCGATGAAAAGGCGATGGCAGACGTTGCCACAAGCGCTTTGATGATGTTCTTCATTATGTCCTCCCGAGACATCTTTTCTAGAGCGCGCGTATTCCCCCGGCACTCAAATTTCGCCAATCTCGCGAGAGTGGCAAATCAACGACTCAAGCTAGACAGAAAATCTTCTATCTGGCCAGCTTTTTGACCAGATCAGTTTGAACTTTGCCCATCGAGTTTCGTGGCAAACTGTCAACGAAAACAACTGATTTTGGGTGTTTGTAGCGTGCCAGCGCACCATTGAGCGTCGCAAGTAGGTTGCATTCTTCGACGTCGCCCGACCTGACGGCCACGACGACCGGCGTTTCGCCCCATTTCGGGTCGGGGACGCCAACAACTGATAGCTCAATGATGTTTGGGTGTTTACGAAGAATACGTTCGATCTCGGCGGGGTAGATGTTTTCGCCGCCGGAAATGATGATGTGCTTGATCCGGTCGGCAAAGAAGTACTGGCCTTGCTCGTCGGATGTCGCAACGTCGCCTGTTTTGAACCAGCCATTCTCGATGGCTTCGGCTGTTAGTTCGGGATCTTGCCAGTATTCTAACAGTGTGTTTGGGCCTTGCACCCAAATTTCACCGGGTTCGCCTATTGATGCGTCTTCGCCATCTGGTTTGACTAAGCGAATGTCGCAGGTCCCTTTCCTGCCCAATGATCCTTCTGTGTCGATGGCGTCTTCATGGGTTTGGTAGATTGCAAACGGTGCGGTCTCGGTCGCTCCATAGATTTGTAGCAGGGGGATGCCGCGTTCGTGGACGCTTCGGATCAAAGTCATGGGGACGTCCGTCGAGCCAATTGACAAACATCGCAAGTTGGAAAAGTCAGCCGACGCCCAATTTGGCGTGGCGAGCAATGCTCCAAGAACCGTGGGTACGGTAATCGCAGCTTGAACGCGTTGAAGGTCTGCAATCATCGCCTTGGGTTCGAAACTTGGATGCAAGAGGACGGTTGCGCCAATCGAGAACGCAGGCGTGGGCAGAATATTCAATCCACCAACATGAAAAGTTGGCAAGACGTTCAGCACGGTGTCTTCGGGCGTCAATCCGTGGGCGATCACGGACATCTCTGCGTTGGCGATCAAGGCGTCTTGGGTCAACACAACGCCCTTTGGCTTTCCGGTCGAGCCTGAGGTGTAAACGATCAAGAGGGGATCGCTTGTTTGAGCCTTTCCTTCGCGATTGTTTGCGGGTTCAGCAAGGGGCAATGACTGCGCGTGCTGTAGGAACGCGTCATCCGAAAAGATCGCGGAAGGAGCGCAGTCCGCAACGATTTGACTGATTTCGTCAGCGGCTAAGCGCCAATTGAGCGGTACGAAAATCGCACCAACCCGCGCGCACGCGAATAGAAGGACGAAGACTTTTGGATGATTTAGCCCGTACCACGCAACACGATCTCCATGACCGATTCCGCGTTGTTGAAAGTCGGTCACCGCCGCGTCGATGGCGTCAGCCATGCCGCCATAACTCAGGTATTCATCACAAAACTCAATCGCGCATTTCTCAGGATTGATCGTGGCAGCATCGGTGATCCACCGATCAATCGTCATCGGTTTCTCCGGGCCGGTAGAGCGCGCCTTTGCCCATCATGTCGAGGCAGAGTTCCGCCGTCCAAGGCAACATGAGCGACCCGCATCGACTGTCGCGATAGAGCCGTTCGAGCGGCAAGGATCGCAACATGGACTGTCCGCCGCAGGTGCGAATGGCAAGTTGCGCCAACTCGTTCGCGTTTTCCATCACGGTGTGCTGCGCGGCCCATGCCCTCATCATGCTGTCTTGCGACGGGTCGGGGCGGGCCTCAGAGATCGCTTGGAACCACAGACCTTTGGTTTGCTCCAGCATCACTCGCATCTGCGCGACCGCTAGCTGCTTGGTCGGGTACATCCGGCGTTTCACGGGCGGCGTGCCGGGAACTTCGCCGCGCAGATAGGCGACGGTGAAATCATAGCAGGCCTGCGCGATGCCCATATAGGCAGGCGTCAATGTCATGAACATGTGCGGCCAGCGGCGCGCGGCGCTGGGATAGACGCCCATCGGCATCAGTTGCCCTTCGTCCGGCACAAACACGTCTTCGAATAAAAGCGTGCGAGAGACAGTGCCGCGCATTCCGAGGGGGTCCCAATCCCCTTCTACGCGAACGCCGTCTGCATCGGCGGGGACGGCAAGGTACATCGTGTTGCGCCGGGAGTGTTCCTCGTCGGGACTCGTCAATGCCGTGCAGAGCGCGCCGTAGAAATTGGCATGGCCGGAGAGCGATGCGAAAATCTTCTTGCCGTTCACCCGCCATCCGCCATCGACTTTGAGGGCCGTTGTGCCAAAGGCTTTAAACCCCGCTGCCGCTGCGCCGCCTTCCGAGAAGGGTTGAGCGTAAATTTTTCCTTCGTCTAGGATTCGGCGATAGTGTAATCGGCGCGCTGCTTTGTGCTGTTTTTGAATGTCGGCATCGAGCTCGAGCTGATCCAACAGATCGCCGGTCCAGAGGCATGAAGAGACGTGCATGTTGAAGGTCAGCGCTGTCGCGCCGCAGAAACGGCCAATCTCAGCCGCCGTCAGCATGTACGTTTTGAGATCGGCGCCAAGGCCGCCCTCATCTTCAGGAATACAAATCCCGAGCAGTCCGGACGTCGCGAGGTCTTTGTAATTTTCGGTCGGGAAGGTCGCTTCTCTGTCGTATTTCTCGGCACGGGGCGCGAACTTAGAGGACGCCAATTCGCGCGCAAGAGTCGACAACTTGGCTTGTTTGTCTGTCAGCGCCCATGCGGTCGGATCGAAAATCGGTTCGATTTCGTCAGTCATTTCTGCGCGTCTTCCAAAAATTCGGCCAACACCGCATTAAACGCCTGCGGCATTTCCTGATGAAGCATGTGCCCGGCATCCTGCAGCAGATGAAACCGAGCATTTGGGACCCGTCCAGCCATCTTTTGCATCGTCGGGGCAGGGGCGTTCTGATCAACACTGCCTGCGACAACAAGTGTCGGGCAGTTCAACTTACTCAGGTCATCCGCCCGGTCAAACGTGACAAGGCAGCGCAGAATCCCGCGCCAGGTTTCTTCTGGCACGTTCGCGAGACTGGCCTCGATCAGGGCAATTTCATCCCTCGAAGCGTTTGGACCCACGAGGTGAGGCGCGGTAGTTGCGGCCATTTGAGCCATGGTTTGCCCCGCATCAAGCGGGTCCAGCCGAGCCTTTAAAAAAGCATCCTTAAAGCTGTCGTCCCGACCGCCAAATCGTGGCGTGGTCGCGACTAAGGTTAGTGACTTGACTTGGTCAGCGCGACGAACAGCGTGTTCTAGTGCGAGCATGCCGCCAATCGACTGTCCGAGCAGGTGAACGGGACTGCCAAGACCGTCGATGAACGTCGCTAAACGGTCGGATAAGTGTTCGAAATCCGGCGGCATCATCCGCGCTTCAGACCCTCGATAGCCGGGCATGTTGCAAGCGACGACTCTGAAGTCTGGGAAGGCATTGAGCTGGTGATGAAAGCTGTGGGCATCACCGCCAATACCGTGCAGGCAAAGCAAGATGTCGCTGCCATCACCGGCTTGCTGGTAGGTGATCCCATCAATCATACCGGTACGCCTGCCTGAACCACCGGCTTTCCGTCCAATGCAATGTCGCACCCCATCATTGGAAGATCAAAATGTCCTCTTGTGAATCGTTTGGCGAATTCATTTGCGCCTGTGGAATATAAGAAGTTTCCAGCCAACGCGCGGAGTTCCGTTCCATTCAGATCATGCTTGTCATACATGGCCAGCGCTTCGTAGCGCGCCGCCGGATTCATACCCCATCCGACGTGGCTCGTTGCATAGGCGAGCGGGTCATTGAACCCGTCAAAATAGGCGCGCATCAGCTTTGCGTCTGTGCCGGTGCCGATGATCTTCGTGACAAAATCATTCTCTAAAACGAACGTCACAGCACTTTCGAAGTACCGTTTAAAGGTCAAATTGATGTCGCCGGGTTGAAATACCAACTGGCCGTTCACAGACCCTTGTCGTGGAAAACTAACGACGAGGCCCGCAGGCCAATGCGCTAATGTTCCCGGTCGGTCGGTGAAGCCCCAAACGCCGACGGTCGCGGCGTTCGCCATATCGACGGCGAGGTCTGTCCCTGCCTCGGAGGTGACCGTCATCTGCGATGCCGCGCGGCATTTAGCAACGGCGGCGCGCACGTCGTCCTTCATTTCCGACGTCGGAACGAGGCGGCATAGAATATCTGGATGCTCGTTCGAGATATTCATGATGCGCGCGCCGGATTGTAGCAGCTTTCCGGTTTCGCGGGCGTGCATCAGCCCTTCGATGGTAAGATCGATGATGACGTCAGCTTTGCAGAGCTTCTCGACAATATCTGTCGCGCCTCCAAGCGCCTCGCAGGCGCCTGTTGAACGGATGATGGGTCCAGCGGACGGGGGCGGGGTGGGCATGACGATCCGTTGAAATGAGAGGCCCATTCGTGTCAGCGCATCACAGGCAAGTTCAATGTTGATGGAGCGAGAACCCGTTTCGGACAGGACCATAACAGTCTCATCGGGCACGATTTTGCACAGCTCGAAGACACGCTCAAACGCGCCCGACCAAGCGGGATTGATTTCGGGGCTGTAAATCACGGGGCAGAACTCCTCGACGGCAAAACTGCCGTGTTGAATGAAATGCTTCAAGCCAAAAAGTGCAACCTGATGCCTTCCAAGGCGGGTTTCATGGCTTGATCCCGTGCGAAGGGTTGTTTTCTGAAACACAGCTTCGAATTCGGGTAACGCATGATCGCCCGCTCCAGATTTACCAAAATGTTATGGCTCATCAAATCGTGGTCTTGCCTTCGGAGTCTGCTGCCGCCTAAGGTTGTCTCAAGTTTGTTCGCGTTGATGGGTCCCGGCACCGATGAAGTCGCTCAAAACAATGAATCTGGTCCTCCGTTCGGGCCGCGAACGAAGCTATATCATCGATTTGGTTGACCTCTCTCGCGACGGGCCAAAACGGTATCTCGTGAATTACCGTTACGGGTTTACGGGCCGGGATCTCAAGGAAGGCACCCGGACGCCTGATCCGGTCGATCTGGAAACCGCCGAACGCTTGTTTGAAAGCCTGATCCAATCGCGGCGCGCTCAGGGTTACATGGATGCCGGTGAAGCCGCGCCTTGGGAAGCCGCTGCCGCGAAAGGTCCGAGTGTTGTTGCGACGGATGCGACGGACCCCCGTTCCGCGCGGCTGCTGTATCTGCTCGAACGAGCGGGCAGCATGGCCGACGAAAGTGTCAGCAAGCTGATCTGGCGTGTCGGTCAGGTCCGTCTGACCGCAGCGGCATCGCCTTTGGCCGCATTCAGACATCAGGCGGGTGCGATTGCTTCGCGTGTTTTGCCGTATGCCTTGTATCGCTGTGGCAGGGCCGCGCCAGATCAGGTGCGTGGGGCTTTGGAAGCGCTCATTAGCGACGGAGATGATGCGGTTTCGGAGCCAGCCCGAATTGCTCTGTCTTGCCTCAGCGATCCAGCCCGCGAAACGCGTCGATTGGCCGAGGGTTTGCCGCTCGCGATTTCGGGGGCTTTGCAGTCCGCACCCGACTCGGCGGTTGCCCAAATCAATGGCTATCTCAGCCTTGCATCCAATGCGGCACAGATGGCGCAATTACCCAAAGGCTCTGACTATGGGGCTGAGCAACAACGGGTTTTGGTCGACCTTTTCTTACTGTCTCGTCATGCGCGCGAAATGCGTCCGATGTTTCTGGAGGTTTTGCGCAACACGCCGCTCGCGCCCTTCTTGTTTCGCGGTATTCGGCGGGTCTTCAAAGCCGCAGAAGCGCTGGATGATGCCGAGGTTTATGGTCTGCTTGCCCGACGTTTCGATGAGGTAAAGGGCAACTATTCGGGGCGGCAGAGTCATTTCTACGTTCCAGCCTTTGGGCGCTGGATGGGTAAATCAGATGTGGTGGGCAAAGAAGATTCGCGAGTCGCTTGGTCTGAGGGGACGCGGACCTATTTTCGCCGACGGATTTGGCGGCAACTTCGACGTCTTGGCGCGTTAGATGATCCGGCCTATGTGTCGTTAGCCACGGCCTGTCTGTTAGAGGCCGATGATGACGGTGCGAAGCCGAATTCGGTCAACCGCTATTCGCGTTATGGGCATCCGTGGAGCCATTTTCCTGCTCTGCCAGCGCGCTCCGCACTGCATCATATTATTCACGGCAATGGCGAGCGGATGGAACCGAGGCCACCTCCGGCGATGTTGTGGCAGTATAAGACGTTGGAGGTCGCTCCGGCAGTCACGCGGGAAGAGTCCTTTCCGCACCTGTGGGATGCCGCGCCGGATGCGCTGTTGCGTTTATTGACTGAGGCGAAGGTCGAAGACGTGCGCGGCTTTGCGGGGCGGGCATTGATCGAGAACGGGCCGTACTGTCTGAACATGCCGGCTCATGCGGTTGCCGCGCTTCTGAAAGCGGGGAGCGAGAGCGCCTTCGCATTTGGTCTGGAAGTCGCGCGGATGCAAATGGCACGGCGTAGCGAGTCGACGGGACCGTTGGTGCGCGCGTTATTGGGAGCGCAGCGCAAGGAGTCGAACGATCTTGTTCAAACCGCTCTGACCTTCAAACCCGCGCTGGCGACGGAAGACAGCGCGTTGGCGGCAGACCTAATCTTGTCTGCCAGCCCTGGGATGGTCGATTGGATCGATGGCTTTTGGACGCAACATGCGGGGTCGGCGCGGTTGCCCGATCTGATGCACGAAGTCGCTGAGCAGGCAGAGACACGCGAATGGCCTGATGAGAGGCTTGAACAGGACAAGAAGTGGATACGCTTGTCGGTATCCTTGCTGACGAAGCATTTCGCGCCTGCTGTTCAGGGCGCGCCACAACAGCGTTTGGTTGACTTGTCGCGCGCGCCAGATGTGCCGCCGAAGCTGCTTGCCATCCTACTCGCAGCGTCGCGGCCTGATGGGATTGATACGTTCGATCCTGAAGCATTGGCCCTCGAAGACGATCCTGATTTGCAAGCCGCCGGTGCGCAGTTGTTGGCAGAGGCTGACATTGAGCAGCTTAAGGGGCGCGAGGGGTTGATCTTAGCGTTTCTTCAATCGCCCTCTCAGGAATCGCGCGCCGCAGCGATTGTCGCAGCCGAACGTCTCGGTGCCAGTGATGAGGCGTCTGCGCATGCCTTGGCGCAAGGGCTCATGCCGATCCTCTACCGCTCGGAAACGCATGAAGGTGTGCGCGATAGTGCGGTTGAAGCGGCGCGGACCCCGCCGTTGATGGCCGCTTTTGTAAAAGAAGGCCCGGACGTGGCTTGGCCGATGCTGAAGGCGCGGGCGGAACCGGCTCGGCGCGTTGGGTCTGAAGTTCTTCAGCATCTGGGTCCGAATAGTTTTTCACTGCGTAAGACTGCCCGGATTGGAACGAACGATCAGGTCATCGCGAGGCGCTGGGCGGTGAATGCGCTTGAGACCCGGATTGAGCAAGTACAAGCGGAACCCGAACAGATTTTCGCGTTGCTCGATGGTCAATGGGAGGACAGCCGCGAGGCGGCTTACGCATTGATCCGAGAAAAGCTGGATCCGGCGGAGTGGCAACCTGAGACCGTCGTCGCTTTGTGCGATTGTATCACGCCCCCGGCCCAAGCCTTTGGGCGTGAGATGCTGAACCGCGCATTTTCTGACGAGAACGCGCCGGTTTTCCTCAGTCGATTGTCTGAGCATCCGTCGAATAGCTTCCGCCTGACCATCGCTCGTCTGATTCGTGAGTATGCAGCGGGTGACGTCGAGCGACTGCGTTCGGCTGAACCCGCGCTACGCACCATTCTCAGTCGCGTCTTCTCCAGTCGCGCGGCGAAGGGGCAGGCCTATGCGTTCATTCGTGAAGAGATCGAGCGAGACGGTCCCGAGTGTTTGCCAATCTTCGCCGAACTATTGGAACGGATTTCGGCGACCTGCGCCGTCGGGGATCGCGCGCGTATCCTGTCGCTGCTGGTCCATGTCAAATCTCGCGCCCCTGAACTTGCGCCTCTGGCCGAAGTGATCGAGCCGGAAATTCGGGGAGTCGGCTGATGGATGTGAATTACCGATATGCTGGCACAAGTGGTGCCACGCGTGACGGTGACAGCGAGCGCCTGAGTTTTTCGCCCGACCTGTTGCGGGAACCGACATTTTTCGTTGGGCAGGTGTCGAACCACGTCGCCTTTCGCGAGGCGATTTCGACGCTGCATCATGTCGTCGTTTCCGATCTTCGGTTTCAGCCGAAGGACCGCACCGAGTATATGGCTTGGCTGGAGAGCCAAAAGGATACGTGGCTCGCGGAAGCGGCTGCGCAGGGCAAGGACGCGGACGTTAAGCTCAAGGAAGTTAGACTTGAGCTCGACGCGTTGAACCATCGGTCCCGTGATACCATGCGCCCGTTCTACGAAGCGCGCGGAAAGTACTGGAAATGGCTCTACAAGGTGAACCGCGATGCGTGGTTCGTGCTTGATCCGGTAATTGCGGTCTCGCCAGATGAGGTGTCGTTCGAGTGCTTTAGCACGGATGAAAGCACCTATGGTCGGCTCTCGTGCGATCTAGAAATGTTTGATGAAATCGATGAAGTCGCCAATGGCGTCACCAACATCGATTATTCACATGCGCTCTATGATGCGTTTCAGCAAGTGCGCAGCTATCGCCGTACCGAGTTGCGGATTGAGCCGGGCGGCTTTACGGCTTCGACGGATATGGGCCAAGAGGTCTTTGAGCAGAAGATTGATCTGCCGGACAGTTGGGTACGGGGCTTCTTGCAGGTGAGCGCGGCGATGACCTTGCCGGCGCATCGGGTCTCTCTGCATCCGATGGACATACACAATCTGTGCTTTGCATTGAAGTCAAAGAAAGAACGTCAAAGCCCGCGCTCTTTGCGCTTCGTGCTCAACCCGGGCCAACCACCGGAGATGGTTTTCGAGCCGTGGGAGAGGAAAATTCCTTGTCCGCGTGCGATCTATCACGGCAATGAAGCGGTCGAAATTCGCATGTGGGGACGGCGGCGGTTGTTGATCCTCGAACGGCTGATTCCGATTGCGCGATCATTTGAATTGTACCTGCTCGGCAATGGGATGCCTGCCTTTATCGTCGCAGATCTTGGCCCGATGACGTTTACGCTGGGCCTTTCTGGATGGACTGCGAATGATTGGTCGCGGGCCGGTCAGTTCGATTTGCTCGCGCCGCGCAAACGCATTGGACAGGACAGTCGGGAAAAGGTCTTTAACGCTTTGTCTTCGCGCTGGCTGGCGGATGCTGGAGAGTTGGCCAGTGAGACGGGTTTGGACCGCGGCGAAGTCTCTTCCGCCCTCACCATTCTCGCACAGCATGGGCGGGTGATGTACGACCTCGACAAGAACCTGTGGCGCTATCGGGATGTGCTGCGCGAGCCGATCGACTTTGAAGCCGTGCGCTTTAACAGCGATGAAGAAGCGAAGGCTGATCGCTTAATCCTTGGCGGTATGGTCGAGATTTTCAATCGAGATTCGACCAGCGCTGAAGGCCGGGTCACCGATGATGGTCGCGACCAGCGCGTACGGATTGAATTCGACGCCGATGATCGCCTTGTCAATGCTGAATGCGGGTGTTGGCATCACCGCGCCAATGGCCTGCGCAAAGGACCGTGCGAGCATATTCTCGCGCTGCGCCGCTTCGTCGGCGAGGGTGGACCTCAAACCTCAAAAGTTATTCGTGGACCATGGGAGGGAGGGCAATGATCGGCTTGCATGCTCTTGCCCCTCAGGCTACGATTCCAAGATCGGAAGGCGCATGGCGGCTTTGCAACTTGGGCGGTGTTTCGCCGTCCCTGTCCATTGACCGCACATGCATCGCTGGCGCGCTCTCTATATGGGCCATGCCGACCATCTGTGCGCTGCGCGGTATGACTTCGTTGAAGTCGCAGTCGCACAGATGGTCGCATGGCCCTCGAGTTGAGCGTTCCAGCACTGGGACTTGTTCGAAAGTCCGCCATGCG
>CAZXMX010000055.1:3459-17679 GCA_964641645.1 uncultured Neomegalonema sp. | reverse complement strand
TCTAAATCTTCGATACCGCGCACTCGGAAACAATGCGGCGCGATGAAGTGACCGTGCGTTGGTGCCGTCATTTGTTTCAAAAGCCGCCCTTCGCCTTCCATCTTCTCGCAATAGACGTCAATTGCATCTCGTGCCTCTGCGTCGATAACCGGGGCGACATCGGTGGCGAGATCGAGCGGGTCGCCGATGCTCAAGGCATTCATCGCGCCGTACAGCATCTCCAAGAAGCGTTCTTCAATATCCCGTTGAAGATAGAGAACGCGCAACGCCGAACAGCGTTGACCGGCACTTTGAAATGCCGAGGCAATAATGTCCCGGATGGCTTGTTCCGGCAGAGCGGTCGAGTCGACGATCATTGCGTTTAGCCCACCCGTTTCAGCGATGAGCATCGCATCCGGAGCCGCTGTCGCTGCGAGTTGGCGGTCGATAATTTTCGCGACCTCCGTGGAACCCGTAAAGCACACGCCCGCGATACGCGGGTCCGAGGTAAGCGCCGCCCCAACGGTCTCGCCGGGGCCAGGCAATAGAGCAAGCAACTCCGCAGGCACACCAGCCTCATGCATGAGTGCGACGGCTTTGCGGGCCATCAACGGTGTTTGTTCGGCAGGTTTCGATAACACGGCATTGCCCGTCACCAACGCTGCCGCGATTTGTCCGGTGAAGATGGCGAGCGGAAAATTCCATGGCGAAATGCACACGATGACACCGCGTGCGGTAGTTCGTTTTTCCGCGTGCTCAGCTTCGACCGCATAATATCGTAGGAAGTCGACCGCCTCGCGCAATTCAGCGACGCAATCGAGCAGCGTCTTACCTGCCTCGCGCGCGGCTAGCGCAAATAACTCTCCAAAATCGCGTTCATAAAGATCCGCGATGCGGTTCAAAATTGCGGCGCGGTCGGCGACGGGTCGAGCGGCCCAGTCCGGCTGCGCGGTGGTGGCTGCCGTTATCGCGTCAGAGACACTTTCTGGTGTCTCTTCTTTAATGAACCCAACCACCTCGTCTGGCTCGCCGGGATTGCGGATTTCAACACCCTCATCCCCCCACCGATGCGGGGCAAGAAACGGCGCGCGTGCGGCTTCGATTTTTTTCAGATCATTGGGATCAGTAATGTCCCACCCTCGCGAGTTCGTTCGTCTCGGAAAAATCTTCGCAGGCGGTGTGATGGCTTTGCGGGCCTGCACTGATTGGGCGAGCACTGCCTCAATGGGATCGCGGGCGATGACCTCCGGCGAGACATCTTCATCAACGATCTGATTGACGAAAGACGAGTTCGCCCCGTTTTCAAGCAAACGCCGAACGAGGTAAGCCAGCAAATCTCTATGCGCTCCGACAGGTGCATAGATGCGACAGCGGGTTTTGTCTTCACCCATGACGACGGCATGAAGCGACTCGCCCATGCCATGCAACCGCTGGAACTCAAACGCATCGGTGCGTCCACCCGCCATGTGTAAAACCGCCGCGACCGTATGCGCGTTATGCGTTGCGAATTGCGGATAAATCCGATCCGTCATCGACAGCAGCTTGCGTGCGCAAGCCATGTAGCTGACATCGGTTCGCGACTTTCGCGTAAAGACGGGGAAGCCATCCAAACCCAAAACCTGCGCGCGCTTGATCTCGGTATCCCAATACGCTCCCTTGACCAGCCGGACCATGATCCGGCGGTCGAGACGTTCGGCCAGTGCGTGAAGCCAATCAATCGTATGCGCTGCGCGCGGACCATAGGCCTGCACCACAACGCCGAACCCGTCCCACCCCTTCAAGCTGCTATCCGACAGAACGGCCTCAATCACATCGAGCGACAAGTCCAAACGGTCGGCTTCTTCGGCGTCGATGTTGAACCCGAGACGCGCATCTTTTGCTGCCCTTGCCAATTGCAACGTGCGAGCCGTCAGGATCGGTAACATCGTCTCGCGCTGTCCGTATTCATATCGGGGATGCAATGCGGAGAGCTTTACCGAGATACCGGGGTTCTCACGAATATCGTCACTTTTTGCACGGGTCGAAATCGCTGCGATGGCTTGGCTATAGGCCCCATGGTATCGGCGCGCATCATCATCGGTCCGTGCGGCTTCCCCCAGCATGTCATAGGAGAACGTGAAACCGGACTCGCGGGCGGTATGCCCATTCTCCATCGCTTCTTCGATCGTGCGTCCCAAAACAAACTGCGCGCCCATCTCTCGCATGGCACGGCCCACCGCCAAGCGCACGACCGGTTCACCCATGCGGCGAACGACGCCGCGCAGTGTCCTGACAACGCCTGGTGCCGTGTCTTCATCGATCACGCGACCCGTCAACATCAACGCCCATGTCGAAGCGTTGACCATTGTGGAGTCGGATTGTCCGAGATGGGCGCTCCAGTTATGCGGCGCGATCTTGTCTTGGATCAGATCGTCGATGGTCGAAGCATCTGGCACCCGCAACAAAGCTTCGGCGAGACACATCAGCGCCACACCTTCTTCGGTCGAAAGACCATACTCGCCAAGAAACTCTTCCATCATGCCGGTATCAGCGGCACCACGAACTTGACGAACGAGATCTGCACCATGCGCCGAAATTGCTGTTCGCTCGTCCGGAGGCAATGCGGCGAGGGCCATGAGACGCTCCAGAGCGTCGGTTTCATTTTCCAACGTCGCTGCGCGCAGGGTCTGTCGAATGTCGTCGAGCATGGCGTCCTCCCACAAGGTTCTGAGAAGATAATGCAAACGGTTGTGCCGTATGAACTAAATTTACTTCAAACGCAGCCCATTTTGACTTATATTTCGGAAAAAACCATCAATATGAGCTGAGAAATTTGTCAGAAACAGTCAATTTAGATCGTATCGACCATCGTATCCTTGCGGCACTGTCGCGGGACGCGCAGATGTCGATGTCTGCGTTAAGTGACGAAGTCGGGCTGAGTAAGTCGCCAACCCTTTCCCGTGTGCGACGGTTGGAACGCGATGGCGTGATCACCGGCTATCACGCGAAACTCAACCTCGAAAAGATCGGGCTTTCCCACATCGCGTTTGTGCAAGTGACGCTCGATAACACCCTGACCGAGGCCTTAAATGCCTTCAATTCTGCCGCGCAAGCGCATTCTGAGATCGAAGCCGCGCATATGATTGCCGGTGGGTTTGATTATCTTCTTAAGGTGCGAACGTCCGATGTTGCCGACTACCGCAGGGTTTTGGGCGAGACGATCGCCGCTCTGCCCCATGTTGCGCAAACCTCCACTTTCATAACGATGGAAACGGTGAAGGATGGTTAATGTTTGCGTTGCATTCTACGCGTCCCCATATCGATGGTGGAACAAGCCGAGGGTCTCATGAGCAAGCCAAAAGTTATTGTCGTCGATACGCGCAACGCGAACGATTATGAACGCGCGCAAATCGTCGAAATCGCCGAGTGGAAAGGCAAACCACCGAGTACAGCCGCGAAGTGGCTCGGGCGGGCAGCGGCTCCGCTCGATAAGGCGATGCGGGCTGCGTTTTCGGAAGAAACCGTCGAGAAAGCGCTGGCCGAGGCGAATAAGCTGGCTTCGAAAACGCTGCGTGAAGATGCGGATGCCCCTTTGCCCAGCGATTTGAAGGCGGCTGATACCGAGGCGAACAGTTCCCGCAAATGGGCGATTGGAATGGCCGGGGCCAGCGGTGCGAGCGCAGGTGCGGCTGGATTTGCCGGACTAGTGATCGACATTCCGTTCACGGTCACGATGGCCTTGCGCGCGATCCGCCGGATTGGGGCAGCATACGGTTATCAAACCGAAACAGAAGTCGAGTTCGCAATGCGCGTCTTGTCGGCAGCGGCGGCTAATACTGCTTCTGAAAAAGACGACGCGCTCGCGGCACTGGAAGCGGATTACGAAGGCGAAGTGTCGAACAACGCGGCCTCCCGCAGCATGATCGCCAAAGAAGGTGCCGTCTTTGCCACACGCGGTTTGGCGGCGGCGCTGGCGCGAAATCTGGCGGGCCGCAAAGCAGCGCAGGCAATCCCCATCGTGGGTGCAGCGATCGGCGCAGCGGCCTCAGCGTCTTTCCTAGATGATGTCGCCACCGCCGCACAGCGGATCTACCAAGAACGGTTCTTGCGCGACCGAGAAATCTTGGACGAAAAGATCGCTTGAGATCGGGTTCGGCGAGAGACTTTAGAACGGTGGCCGAAACAACGCCGCCTGAATCATGCTGAGGAAGAATGGAACCGCGATCAGCAGGACGAGAAAGAAATACCCAAACGCACGCGTACTGGATTCTTCAGCCGCTGCTTCTGCCTCTCTCGATCTCGTGAATTGTAGCCGGACTTCATTCCGGAGTTTCTCTGCTTCGAGCTGTGCTTTCTCGGCCTCGTCTCTTGGAAGACGGTTTGGCCAGATAAGACCTTCCGGCGACTCTGCCTTCGGCGCACCACATTTGATGCACGAATGGTCATTCGTTTGTTCTGCAATCCCACAGTAAATGCAGCGCATTTTCCGTTCCCTTCGCGACTTATACTTTGAGATAGCAAAGCAGTCTTAAATATACTGAAACGTGTTTCTTGTACGCTGCCTCTTAATTAACGTTCTAGGGGCCGGTCATGAAACCAATCTCATTTCTCGTCGCCGCAATGCTGGCTCTTGCCGGCTGCGGCGAAGAAAAAGTCGCTGATGTTCCGCCAACGACAGACCCCAATAAACGGGTTAAGATGGATACCGTCGGTCTGACGGCAAAAAGCGGGTTCGTCGCACTCGGTGCCGACAGCAAAATTCATTGGCTCAAAGCTCTGGCGAGTGGCACAGACTTGTACCCCGCTTCGGCATTCCCAGCGAGAGTATCGCGTTTAAAACCTGAACGGCGCTGCGATTTTCCGGCGCCGGCTGAAGGTTCTATCGTATCAGTGGTGAACTTGTCCGGTTCGAAAACCAGTACGTCGATCTTTCCAACCACAAAAGAATTGCTCGCCACGAATACGGAACGTCTTCTCAACCCGATCGATGCAGGCCAGAATGCAAGAGGCCGAAGATAGAAATAAGCCGTATTCAGATGAGCTGGATGTCGTCGGACACGTAGACGACCGATCTCGAGTCAAAGATGGGTACCTCGCACTGCGTCGCCCAGACGAAATGGGAGACTACCGCACGATCAGCCTCAACCGCACAGTGCCGATCCGGGAATTTCTCGATAAAGGCGAAGCCAAGCCCGCGGAAGAGTATCTTGAAATTTTTGTCTCGACGCGAGCCGACCGAGTTGCCGAACGGGAATGTAAGTTACTGCGCGACCACCTCGTCGAAAAATGCAACGTTCGTGACGCCAGCGTTAGACTGCAGGATCGGGGACGTTCTGTGATGCTTCGTGCGACCTACAATTTCACGCCGAAGAACGGCGTCGGGTCTTTTGATGGTGAACGTCCTCTTCGTTTTGTCTCGGTGAGCGAGAGATTTGAGAGGAAAGGTACGCCGTCCGCGCCCTCGCGTTTGTCGATCTACAAAAAGACCGCACGCATGTGTGAAACGCTTCGGCGGAAAGAAGGAAACTGTGGGCTCTCATACTTACAAGTCTCCTCAAACCCTGAGCGGCGGAACATATCCGCACGCGCGACTTTAGGAATCTTGCAGAGAAGATAATCTACCACTGAATTGAATCGCGACGCGAAAAAGATCGAAGTCCATTTTCTGCGTCGCGGTTTATCTGAAAGTAGATTGTTGAGACGCAATCCGCTTCGCACGATCACTTCATGTACGAAGCTACTGGTCTGCTGGCACCAATTCGAGGAGGGGCGTTCCACCTGTGAAATGGTTTTCGGCACGCCTATTGAAACATTGAAAGGTCGAGGCGCTACGCCGCGTAGCCGTACTCATCCATATCGCCGTACTCGTCGTCTTCCTCAATGTCTGACTCAAAGGCCATCGCTTCGCGATGTGCCACACGGAAGCGTTCTCTCATGGCTTGGGTATGGGCTTCTGCGTCTGTGTCATTGGTGAGGGCAACGCGTTGAGCGTTGGCTTCGGCGCGCGACCAAGACATTCGTGCGAAGTGGGCGGAGGCCTGAAGCCCAGCACGTTCGCCTTCGAGAAACTGATGTTTGTTATCGCTGCTATGATACATACCGACCACCTTGTTGCTCTGATGTTCCAAGTACTACAGTGAGAACATGAAAAGAACAAGTGGAAATTGGAACTTTTTAAGAACTTTTCTTCTTGTCGGCAAAGCGGGCGCATTGGGCTATGGCGATGGTTGACAGGCAAGAGACCCGGATAAAGCCCGCGATCATGCGAAAATATCTTGATGACCTTTTTCGTCGTAGCCTGAACACGTTCTGGGCCGTCGCGCGTATTATGGTCCCGATCATGATCCTCATGCGCCTCGCCGAGACTTATGGGGTGATCGAATGGCTCACGCCATTCCTGCGGCCTGTCATGGCGTTGCTCAATCTGCCGCCCGAAGCGGCGATCATTTTTGTGACGTCCCTTCTGACAGGCATGTACGGAGCCATCGCGACGTTGCCGGTGCTGATCGGGCTGGAATTGACCGCCGCTCAGGTCACGTCGATTTGCACCTTTGTCCTGATTGCCCATGGTCTTCCGGTCGAGCAGGCCATTGTGCGTCGGGCGGGAGGAACATTTTGGGGGTCAAGTTTTCTGCGTATCTTCACCGCTTGCCTGGCCGCGATTTTAATTGACCTTGCCAGCAGAACAACGGGGTTTCTCGCCGCTCCTCAATCCTTGGATCATTTCAGCGAATTCGCCAGAACTGATGCTGGCCACCTGGAATGGGCTGTTTCCAGCCTCAAGGGCATGGCGATGCTATTCGCGATTCTGGTCGGATTGCTCATCATGATGGATGCGTTTGATCGGTTCGGCATAACAGCCGTGATTAACCGTCTGTTGGCCCCGGTCATGCGTGTGTCCGGACTTGATCCCTCGGTTACATCCATCACCACTGCGGGTGTTTTGCTGGGTCTGTCATACGGAGGGGGCCTGATTATCGCGAAAGGGGATGATCCGAACCTGTCACCGAAGGCGAAATACTATGCGCTGTGCTGGCTTTCGCTTTGCCACGGCTTGATTGAGGACGTGGCGGTTATGGTGGCCGTTGGCGGTGATTTATGGGTGCTGCTGATCGGACGCCTCGTCCTGACGCTTATGGTGGTGCGCGCCCTTATGTTTTGGCATGATCTAAGCGGAAAAGACTGGGTTTCGATGGCCAAGAGCCGGGGTTAGTCGCGCGCAACCCTAGTCGAAGATGTCTTCGACCTCATCCCAAATGTCCTCGAGGCGATCAAAGAAACCCTTTTTCTTCTTAGGCTTAGATCGCTTGTGATCGTCGTCATCATCGCCGCGCCACTCGCGCTTGCCTTTCCATTCTTTGGACAGGCGACGGTCGTCGTCTTTCGACGGTTTGCGGGCTTCTGGCCGTTGCGGAACTTCGCCATTCCACCCAGCGGCATCGGGGCGCTCCGTCACATGAGCCATCTTATTAACGGCCATCCCAGCACCGCATTCGCCGCATTTCAGGGATTTTTCGTCCACTTCGCGCAGGTTCACGAGCGTCGATGCACTGCAATAGCAGCATTCGATGCTTCTGACGTGTTTCGGCATGATCTCCTCCTACGCGAGTTCACTATGAAATATGTACGACAATTGAGATAACAAGCACTGAAGCAAACGTATGACTCCTGCGGGTCTACGTCGCGAAGGGGCGACAGTCTGACGGATTTGCACGCACCCTGAAACCTGCGATAGGCGAAGACCCTTGCGGGTGCGCTAAAGGAATGTGGCCATGCTGTTGATTGATTGCCCCTGTTGCGGGGTATCTGGTGAAGAGACCGAGTTCGCGGCGGGCGGCGAGGCGCATCTGGTGCGCTTTGGGCCGGGCAGCTCGGATGAGGATTTCACCAGCTATCTGTTTGACCGGAAGAACCCACGCGGGGTTCATTTCGAACGTTGGCGTCATGCTTTTGGCTGCGGCAAGTGGTTTCACATGGTCCGCTCGACCCAGACGCTGGAAGTCTTTGGCGTCTACAAGGCCGATGTGACCACGCCACCACAAGACATTCTCGACCGCGTTGAAGCTGCCAGAGCTGAAGGGCGTGTGAAATGAGCCAGTCCCATCGTCTCGAAACCGGCGGCGCGTTGATCGACCGCGACCACAAGATAACCTTCTGGTTCGATGGCAAGCCCTACAAGGGCCATCCCGGCGATACCCTCGCCTCAGCGCTGCTTGCCAATGGGGTCAAGCTGGTCAACCGATCTTATAAATACCACCGCCCACGGGGGGTCGTCTCGTCCGGGCCAGAGGAACCCAATGCGCTGGTGAACCTCGGCGCTGATGCGACGCACGAGCCAAACATCCGCATGACGCAGATCGAGCTGCATGACGGATTGGAAGCGACCAGCCAAAACCGCTTTCCGAGCTTGCAAGCCGATATTGGCGTTTTGAACGCAGCGGCGTCGCGGCTTTATCCGGCGGGCTTTTACTACAAGACCTTCATCCATCCGCGTCATGCGTGGAAATATGTGTTCGAGCCGGTGATCCGCCGGATTGCCGGACTCGGCAAAGCGCCGACACATCCCGATACGGCGCAGTATGAACACACCTATGCGTTCTGCGATGTGCTGATCGCGGGCGGCGGGATTTCCGGACTGATCGCCGCGAAAGCGGCGGGCGAGGCGGGCGCGCGAGTAATCCTTGCAGAGCAAACCGAGCGCCTTGGCGGGCGGCTGCTGGTCGATGATGATGCCGAGATTGACGGCAAACCTGCAGCGGCTTGGTTAGAAGAGACCATCGCCGCGCTGGAGGCGATGGATAATGTGAGGATCCGCCTGCGCACAGCTTGTTCGGCGGCGTATGACCACAACTATTGTCTGCTCTATGAGCGCAGCGGCGACAAAGGCGAGGCGGCACAAGTGCGTCATCGTTTGTGGCGCGTGCGCACAGGGCGGGTGATTGCCGCGACCGGCATGATCGAACGGCCCATCGCGTTTAACTACAACGACCTGCCCGGCGTCATGCTGGCAAGTGCCGTGCGCGACTACGTGAAGCTGTGGGGCGTCTCACCCGGCGAGAATACCGTTGTCTACACCACGAATGACGATGGCTATCGCACCGCACTGGCGCTGCACACGGCGGGGCAGAACGTGCCTGCGATTCTCGACAGCCGCGAAAACCCGAGCGGTGAATTGGTCGAGCAAGCCAAAGCAGCGGGCCTGAAAATCCACGCGCATACGGGGATCGGCAAAGCAAAAGCCAAGGGTCAAAAACTGGCGAAGATCGAGACGATCAGTTTTGACTCGCCAGATGCCGAGGGAGAGCAAATCGCCTGCGATTGCGTCGCGATGGCCGGGGGTTGGTCGCCTGTCGTGCACCTCTATTCGCATTCTGGCGGTAAAGCGCATTGGGACGAGGATGCGGTGATGTATCGCCCTGATCCCGCAAACCCGCCGCGCGGCAAAGACGCGGAAGCGATGGTCTGTGTGGTTGGCGGCGCGAATGGCGAGCTGACCACCGATGCGGTGGCCGCGCAAGCGGCATCAGCAACAGCAACGGCCCTGTCGGAGCTTGGCTTTGATGCGGGCGACGCTGCGCCGAGTGTCACCGCCGCGAGCGAAGCGCCGATTGTTCCGGTCTGGTGTACGCCCTCGAAAGGCAAAGCTGGATTGGGCGGCAAGCACTTCCTCGATTATCAAAACGATGTAACCGTCGCCGACGTCGCGCTCGCAGCGCGCGAGGGGTATGAATCCGTCGAGCACGCCAAACGCTACACCACGCTGGGCATGGCAACCGATCAAGGCAAGCTGTCGAACATCAACGGCCATGCTATCCTCGGCAAGACGCTCGGCAAGACAATGGCGGAGGTCGGCACGACGACGTTCCGCCCGCCTTACACGCCAATCTCGTTTGGCTCGATTGCGGGCCGCGAAACCGGAAACCTCTTTAAGCCGGTACGCCAAACCGCGATGCACGATTGGCACGCAGCCCATGGCGCGGAATGGGAACCGGTTGGCGATTGGCGGCGACCTTACCGTTATCAACGCGGCAACGAGGATCGCGATACCTCGATCCATCGCGAATGCCTGCGCGTGCGGAAAACCGTTGGCGTTCTGGATGCCTCGACGCTGGGCAAGATCATCGTCAAGGGTCCGGACGCGCCAAAGTTTCTCGACCTGATGTACACCAACATGATGTCGACGCTGAAACCGGGCAAGTGTCGCTATGGCCTGATGAACAATGAAAACGGTTTCCTGATGGATGACGGCGTGGTCGTGCGCCTCGATGAGGAAACCTTCCTCTGCCACACCACATCGGGCGGCGCAGATCGTATTCATGCGTGGTTCGAAGAATGGCTGCAAACCGAGTGGTTTGACTTCAAGGTGTATGTTGCGAATGTCACCGAGCAATTTTCGCAAATTGCCGTGGCCGGACCAAAAGCGCTGGAGCTGCTGGGCGCACTCGACAGTGATATTGATTTCGCATCGGTGCCGTTCATGGGCATGGCCGAAGGCACCGTCGCCGGGTGCCCGGTTCGTGTGTTCCGCATCTCGTTCACCGGCGAGCTGTCCTACGAGTTCGCTGTGCCGCTGTCGTTCGGCCTGTCGCTGTGGGAAAAGCTTCACGCCAAAGCTGAAGAATTGGGCGGCGGTGTGTACGGCACCGAGGCCCAGCACATCTTGCGCGCCGAAAAAGGCTTTGTTGTCATTGGTGATGAAACCGATGGCACCGTGACCGCACATGATGTCGGGATGTCGTGGGCCGTATCGAAGAAGAAAGAAGACTTCATCGGCAAGCGCGCGATGGAACGGTCCGACCTCACACGCCTAGACCGTAAACAGCTTGTCGGCTTGCTGACCGAAGACCCGAACGAAGTGCTGCCCGATGGCGCGCACGGGGTCGAGAACGGCAAGGCCATTGGTCATGTGACGTCGACGTATTTCTCGCCAACGCTGAAACGCTCGATTGCGATGGCGTTGATCAATGGTGGGCAAGGCCGCTTCGGGGAGGTCATCGAAATCTCCACCGCGAAGAAAAAGACGGCCCGTGCCGTGATCTGTGATCCGGTGTTTTACGATGCGAAAGGGGAGCGTCAGGATGTCTGATCTCGACATGAGTCTTGCCCGACCAATCCTTGAAGGCGTCAGCGATACGGGCGCGGGTGGGTTGAAACTGTCCGTGCAGCTTTTGCGCGGTATGATCACGCTGCGCGCTGATCTGTCCGACGCTGCGGTGGCCAGTGCCATAAAGGCAGCGGTTGGGTCGGACATGCCTGACATTCGCAAGGCAACCGAGACCGCGCTGTGGATGAGCCCCGATGAGTTGTTGCTGCTGACGCCTTATGGCGAGGCAGGTGCCGCCGTGGCAAAGCTGACCGACGCGCTGTCGGGTGTGCATCACCTCGCCGCCGACGTGTCCGATGCGCGCACGATGTTCAAGCTCGAAGGCGATGCCGCCCGCGAAGTCTTGGCCAAGGGCGCGCCGGTGGACCTCGCGCGGGGTCAGTTCGGCGTCGGCGACCTGCGCCGCACGCGCATCAGTCACATCGCAGCGGCGTTCTGGCAATCCGATGAAGGCCCGGATGTATTCGAGATCATCTGCTTCCGCTCTTACGCCACGTACCTGTGGGAATGGCTGGAAGAGTCTTCACGCGAAGGGACGATGCCGGGGATTTTGTAAAAGTACGAAGCGATCCCGGCAATTCAATCCCTTAGAACGTTCGTCGCCACGCGGGTCGAGCGTGTCACCCGGCCAATAGGCATTGCACTGAGCAGTTTCGCGGCCAGCGAATACTTTGCTTGGCAATTAGAAAATTTGAACTCACATCAAATTCTGTCACAATTCCACTTACAGTCGTGAACGTCGTTGTTGTGAGGAGTTTTCCAATGTCTCGAGGTATTCGACTTTTCGTACTCGCTGGGTTTGCGAGCCTTTTTTCATTTTCCGCGAGCGCCGACGCGCCCGAGGGATGGAAAGAGGAAGAGAGATTTCATGTTTTGGGGCGCGAGGCTTACCAAACTGTAGATGGGGGTGTTCTCGCGCTGGTCGATCGACTGCCTGCTCCCGATGGCTCTCATGAAGCGTGGTTCAAGGGTTATATCAACGGAAAGATTTCAAAATACGAGCTTCTGAAGATGCATGGGCCTATACCGCTTATCGATGATGAGATCGGCCCCGTCAAAGACGGGTATTTGGCAATCACAGTTTCAAAGAACGAAAAAGGCCAAAAGGTCATCATGACATTCGGTGCGTTGATCCGAGAGGAAACGCAGGCGTGGCAGTTCATCGTGAATGACGCAAAGAACGGACAAAACTCAAAACGGATCGTGAGCGCACTGAGTTTTCTGGCTCAGGGGGGAAGCAAGGATGACCCTCCGAAGAAACCGACAAACATCAACGACATCTTGGCTATTCTAGAAGGTAAGAAGACGACAAAAAAAGCGCGTCCTCCGGAACCGAAAAAACGGTCCGCCACAAAAAAATCACCACCAAAGGGCGAACCAAAACCGTTTGTTGCGGCCCCCGGGGAAGGCGTTCGGAGCGACCAATTGAGCGGCGTCGCTTATGATTATGGCGAGATGACGATGGACAATGTCTGGGTCCACGACATGCCGATGCGGATACCGAAATGGTCCGGCTCGGGTGTCTATCTGATCTTTAACAACGGTTGGGCGTACCGACGTCCATCAGTGGCTCCTGCTGATCTCGATGTTGAAGCATCGCGCCGTGTTGAGCCTAAAAAGTGGATTCGCTGGAAGGACGCGAAACTTCATGCATCAACCGGGATGATGCCACCGCTGGAGAAGGGAACGCGTATCGCGATCAGTGTTGAGCGCCCCAATACGTCTTCGTCATCGCGCACATCGGTCCGTACCAGTTGGAAGAGTCTATCGTTGTCCGAGGACGGTCGTTTTTCAACGGGTTCTACGACCATCAGTTCGAGGCAAATTGGTCTCGACTCCTCTATGGGGCCATCGACAAACATCGTCACCTCTTCAAATAAGGACGGATCTTTTTCCAGTGTTTCAGGCAGTTATGTTGCAGGTGGTGGTAGGCTTCAGACCACTGGGACAAATAGGTCAGGAGGTAAGGGTAACCACACGGGCACTTACTTCATCGATGGGAACACTATCGAGTTGCGATATGACAACGGCGACATCACACGTGCCGTTTTCGGCTACGATGGTGGGAGCCAAATTATCTTTGGCGGCACGAACTATTGGGTTCCGGGGGCTTCAAAGTAAGGCATCGAGAATCCTCCGTGTCGCCGCAGCGGCAGACGAATTTCTCAACGGTGCTTCGCTAAAGTTTGGCCTTCTGCGTCATGACCTCGGAAGAAGTCTTCGGCAGAAGGTCGCAACGAAACCTTAGATCATGCGTCGCGAGAAGCCGTGCGTACGGCGCGACACTTCCACTTGCCAATTTCCCATTTCGGGTGGGACTCACTCCATTTTGCCAGCTCGGGCTGTGCGCCCATAAGGCATTGCATTGGCGAGATATTCTCAGCGAAAGTTAGATGACGGTCTTCGCACGTCTCGGGCGTTGCGACGAGGCAGGCGGTAAAAACGAGTTCAATCATATCCAGTCCTTTCCGGCGCAGCAGGCTGCGCGCGCATGAAAGGCCGGTCAGAATATCAAACCTAGGGTCGCGCCTTCAGGACGCTTTTTGACTTCGTGGCTCTGGTACTGTTGGCACGTGTGTCTTCACCAACAGAGGCCGCGAATTTCGATGATCCGACTTGGCCATGTATTCAATGGAGGGTTCGAAACCTGTCCATTGGGCAACTGTGGTCAGGGCGAATTGTCGCAAGCGGGTATGAAGAACATGTAAACGAATGAGCGTCGGTGCGAAGAACAAGCTCGCATTTTAGCCTTTTGTTTTGTCGGTTTTCCCCATCACCACCTGATTTTTCCCGGCATCTTTTGCAGCGTATAACGCTTCGTCGGCGCTTTTGAGCAGGTCGAGCGGGGTGGTGCCTGCGCCCGGATACATCGCGACACCAACCGAGATTGTGATCTTCGGCAAAGCTTTATCGCCATAACGAATGACGGATTGCTCGACGGTACTTCGCAGAAGTTCTGCCTTTTGCATCGCGGCTTCGGATGAGATGTTCGGCAGCAGTATCGAGAACTCTTCACCCCCAAACCGGGAGACAACTTCGTCTTTGTCGAACAGCGTTTCCATCTGCTCAGCAATCGTTCGCAGGACCATATCTCCGGCGTCATGGCCATGGTTGTCGTTGAACATTTTGAAGTTATCGGCATCGATAGAGATCAGGCC
>CAZXMX010000055.1:0-3359 GCA_964641645.1 uncultured Neomegalonema sp. | reverse complement strand
CGGCCCCGGCGCAGCGCCCAGCAATCGTCGGGTTGAATATGCGCTTTGAGGGTTTCAGAGTTCCACGAGCACGAGCCATCCAACACATCGCGCGAATTGCTGTAGATATAAAGTTCGCCAGACGAGCCGGGAAACAGCTTGGCCATAAAACGACTGATGACGTCGAACAACTCTTCCAGCGACTTACAGCTTTGCAGCCATTCACCCAGTTCCGAGAGCATCCGCGCCTCACGTTTGCGCGTTCGCTCCAGATCAAGTGCGTCGCTGGCCGCACCCTCCGCTTCCTCGGCCTTTCGTTTGGCCAGTTCCAGTTCATCTTCCTTGCGACGGGCATCCGTGACATCGGTGTAGGAGACAACATAGCCGCCATGAACCATAGGCCGCGCCGTTGTCGCGACCCGACGTCCCGATGGCAGCTTTCTGTCAACGTTGAAAGGCTGGCCTTTCCTGAAGCGAGCTTCGGCGCTTCTTAGATCATCGACGACAAATTCGTCTCGTTTCCCTGCCAGACCCAAAAATGCCTGTCGGGTCATGCCCACGTAGATGTCGGTCTGAGCCATTTCAAGAACATCAAAGATTCGTTGGTTGTGAAGAATGCAGACCGCATCTTCAGACCAGACAATCACCCCTTGCTCCATCGACTCGATGATTTGCAAGGCATTGTGATCACCGTTGATCAAGGGCTCAACGTTGTCGGCTTTAAAGGGTTGAGCATTCATGTCTGTTGCCGAGGCACGGCTATACCCGCTCTCGCTCTGCTTCCCGTGCATCGACCGCTCCGTTCATCTAGCCCCGGCGCGAGTATCGACAAACGGGGTTAGTAGGCGGTTGAGATTGACGGGCTGATCTTCGCCACATTTTATAAAAATGCGCTCTTTCGAGGCTTGATGGCGCCGCAGTCATTGCCGCCATGCGCGGACCTGCTAAAGTCGCAAAATGAACCGCTTTTCCGCAGCCTTTGCGCTGAGTATGATTTGTGTCGCCCCGGCTGTGGGACAGTCGATTGATGCACCGCTGGTGTTTGAAGCCGCGCAGCCCGCGCCGTTGGCTGGTGCCGCCGCACCAGATGCCGCGATGGCAGGGGATTCGTATCTGCTCCCCTTTGCCGTGCGAAACCGGACGAGCGAAACGATTCAGCTTCGTCGGATCACGCTGCGGGTTCCTGACGGCCTTGAGATTATCGACCCGCTGCTCGATGGAGTAGACAATGACCGCGATGGCACCGTTGATGAGGGCGATGAAAGCTTCTCGAAGACAGATGACATTTCGATTGCGTGGCGGATCGATGAGGCTCTGGCGGCGATCCCGCCCGGAAGCACGGTCGAGCGGGCCGTCATGGTCAAACTTCCTGACACTTCTCAGGCAGGCGCGGAGGTGACTCTATCGCTGATTGCGGGGGCTTCGTCTGGCGACGTGACCTTACGTGCCGCACAGGAAGTTCCCTTCCGCTTAGCCTCGCCCACGGTCGCGATCCAGTTGGATGATAGCAGCGATCAGCAGCTCGTTTTTGCGGATGCAACGCCGAGTTTGCGGATCACAATGACGGTGCCGAGTGGTGAGGTCTCGGACTTCGGGTTGGCGACCAATGCCTCACCCTCCGTCTCGGGTTATGGCAGCGCGCGTGTCGTGGTTGGCAGGGGCATACAATGCGATGCGCCACCGAGCCTCACCAAGAATGGACGAAGCATGCGGGCTCTCATCAACGATTGTCGTGCGATGCGGGAAGCTCCTCTGGCAGATCGCTTCATTGCCGTCGAGGCCGACGTGCAGTTGTCGGATGCGGACCCGTTCTCAGACCCCGATCTGATTACGGCGCGCCGAGCCGTTCGTCTTTCCGCAACAATGACACGAAACGGTCAAGCTTTTGGTGATGCGGTCTCCGTCGAGAGCCAGATTGTCGGTGCGCTACTTGGTGCGCGCTTGGTGAGCGTTTCAGAGAAGCCGGTGGACGCGGGCGATGGGTTTAGTGCGACCTATCGCTTGGTCAATCGCGGAGACACCACTGCCGCGGGATTGCGCCTGCGGGTTGAGAATGACGGGGCCGTTGCGTGTCGCAGTCTAGCGGCATCTGGCACACGAGAGCGGCGCGACGGCTGTAAGGACGGACTGTCCCTGCCGGAAATGCAGGCTGGGTCCGCGCGTGATCTGACCGTCAGCGTGAAGTTTCGGGATGATGCGCGGTTCGATGCGGATACGGCCATGCGGCTTTCTGTTGAAGGCGACAGTATCGCGCAGCTTTCTCTGCCGCTCGCGCGACCAACGTTGCGGGTTCCGAAAGCGCCGGTGTTGTCAATGACGACAGGCGGCGATTGGAAAACGGAGGACGGTCTGACCTCTGCTCGGGTTGGCGATGTTGGCAATGCCGTGATCTCAGGACGGTTACCGGAAGGTCGGTATGAGGCGGGCGTGCGCATACTGTCGCGTGTCGTCGATGCCCAAACGGGTGAACCGATTGGCGCTGTGCCGCTGCGGATCGAACGGTTCGCCGCGACAGAAACAGGCGGGGCTAAATTTGAGTCAAGCGCAGACAATCTATCGACAACGACGGAAGACGGTTGGTCGATCGTTACCTTGCCGTTGGAGCAACTATCGGTTCCGGTCGATGACGATGCTGAACCGGGGTTTATTGCGCAAGTCACACTATCCTTGTTGGACGTTACCGAAATCCAAGCCGATCGGTTGATCGAACTACGGGCGGAACTTGATCTTTTCGACGGAAAAATTGCCGGTGGTGAAGACTGGATTGAAATTTTGATCGTTGAGCCTTCGCTCGATGTCACAGTCCACTCTACGGACGAAGACCGGGTGCTTAACCTGCACGAAACCGCTCAAGTCGCCGTTCTGAGTTGTAACCGAGGAAAGTCAAGTGCCGATGCTTTGGTTCTAACAGCGCGGTTGCCTGAAATGTTGCAACCTGAAAACCTTGAGGCGGCGCGGGTGAGAACGCTTCAGATCGAACGAGCGAACGACAATTCGGCTTTGTTTTCGAGCGAGGCGCGCTCGGCAGGAGACGCCTATTTTGACGACGATACTGGCATCTTACGCGGCGTCATGTCAGACAAGATGGTGTTAGAGCCTGACACTTGTCTCGCGTTGGTTTTTGAGGTGCGTCGGGCAGATACGCTGCCAACGGCTGCCGTGGGCCGCGTGCTGGCGGCGGTTGAACCCTTCACCGGGCGAGACGGCGCGCAAGCAAGAATTTATCCCGGCCTCGATACCGGGCGTATTACGTTTGATCTGCCATCGATCTTGTTCGGACCGGCATCTGAAATCGATGCCAGCGGTGATCAGTTGATCGCTCATACACTTTCTTTGGAAATCCCTGAATCCGCTGGACCGCATCGGGTCGACCTGTCCAC
>CAZXMX010000054.1:0-17683 GCA_964641645.1 uncultured Neomegalonema sp. | reverse complement strand
TCGGCGTTCGCCATCTCTACTGCCCACCACCAAGGCCATGCACATAGATGGCGAGTGCCTTCACCGTCGCATCATCAACCCGATTGCCCCAAGCGGGCATCACGCCATGAGCCGGATTTGCAATCTGAGAGGCGATTTGCTTTCCATCGCTGCCGAACAGCCAGATCGCGTCGCTCAGGCGCGGTGCGCCCTGCTCCTGATCACCGCCACCATTCTCGCCATGACAGGCGGAGCAGTTCTCCCCAAACAACCCGGCACCGCGGTTAGCAGCCTCCGCCTCATACTCAAGGTTTCCTAGCTTGAGGACGTGCTGAGTCACATCGCGAAGTTCTTCCTTCGTCAGGAGTTCGTCGAAAGCCGGCATCTCGGAATAACGCGCGTCGTCAGAGTCCTCATTCCGCACACCATGCTTAATCGTGTGATAAATCTCATCGAGCGAGCCACCCCACAGCCACGCATCGTCGTTCAGGTTTGGATACCCCGGAAAGCCCTGTGCGCCGGTCCCGTGACACTGCGAGCAATTCACGCCAAACGAGGCAGCACCCGCTTTCGTTGCGAACTGCGCGAGTTGGGGGTCGGAGCCAATATCGGTCAGAGATGTAGACGCAAGTTTCTGGCGCCATTCCGCTTGCCCTTGTGCATGCTCGGCAACGGCTTCGGCAACGGTGGCCCGGCTGGAATAACCCAGCAGGCCCTTGGTTGACGAATTCACAAGAGGAATTGCCGGATAAGCAATGACATAGAGGAAGGCAAAAACAATCGACGCGTAGAAAATCCATAACCACCATTTCGGCAGTGGCGTATCAAGCTCTTTGATTCCGTCCCACTCATGCCCGGTCGTATGGGTTCCGGTCACGTCATCAATGTCGCGCTTATCAACCATGTCTACTCTTTCCGAAGAACAGGGGTGGGGTGACGGTAGGAATTCTCGTTCCGGTCATCCGAGCTTTTCGCGGAGACCGGACTCACGTCAGAAAACGGAATTTGCGCGGCTTGTTCAGCCGAAGCTTTTCCACCAGGCCGAAACGCGAAGAATACCGCCATCAAGAATACGACAAACATGCCGAGCAGACCCCAACTATCCGCAAATTGCCGCATCGCTTCATAGGTTTCCATGTTTGCTTCCTCTAACGTAGATTTCTTGCCAAGCCGGGTTCGTAGTCACTGAAATCGACCAACGTGCCGAGCATCTGGAGATAGGCGACAAGCGCGTCCATCTCAGTGATGTCGTTCGGATTTCCATCGAAAGCGCGCGCTTGCGCTTTGGCGCCATAGCGATCCGTCAATCCGTCGACATCAGCGAAGCTGCTATCCGGCTTTGCCTGACTGACGAGGTCTTTTAATGCTGATGCAATTTGTTCATCTGAGTAGGGAACGCCAACTGCGCGGTTCGCTTTCAGATCATCCGCAATGTACTCATAGTTGAGCGGCGTCTCAGCCAGAAAGCCGTAGCTCGGCATAATCGACTCGGGAACAACAGAACGTGGTTCGATCAGGTGATCAACATGCCAGTCGTCTGAATACCGGCCACCGACCCGCGCCAAATCAGGCCCCGTCCTTTTCGAACCCCACTGGAACGGATGGTCATACATGCTTTCAGCCGCGAGGCTAAAATTGCCGTATCGCTCCACTTCATCCCGCATCGGACGGATCATCTGACTGTGGCAGTTATAACAGCCTTCACGAATGTAGATGTTGCGACCTGATAGTTCGAGCGGCGTATAGGGACGCATCCCCTTCACCTTTTCAATCGTGTTCTCAAGATAGAACAGCGGCGCTATTTCGACGATCCCGCCAATGCTGACAACAACAAGAGAAAGAACCAAAAGCAAAGTCGCGTGGGTTTCGATGAGTTTATGACGTTTCCAAAATGACATCTGCTTTTCCTTCTATTCCGCCGGTACCGCTGCCGCAGAACGATCCTGCGGCGCATGCCGCAGATCACCCCGGATTGTGCGGAAGAGATTGTAGGCCATGACGATACCGCCCAAGAGGTACAGCAGACCGCCGAAGACACGAGCAACGTAGTAAGGGTACAGCGCTTCAACAGAGGCCGCGAAGCTATGGACCAGAAAGCCGAGCTCGTTAGTCTCACGCCACATAAGACCTTGCATGATACCGGAGACCCACATCACTGCCGCGTAAATCACGATCCCGATGGTCGCGAGCCAGAAGTGGACGTTCACAAGATGGATCGAGTAAAGCCGTTCGCGCTTCCACAGCACCGGCGTCAGGTAGTACAACGCGCCGAAGGTAATCATACCGACCCAACCAAGTGCGCCAGAATGAACGTGCCCGATGGTCCAGTCGGTATAGTGGCTGAGTGAATTCACTGATTTAATCGACATCAGCGGCCCCTCGAAGGTGCTCATGCCGTAGAAGGCGAGTGCCGCCACCATCATCTTGATAACCGGATCAGTGCGCAACTTGTCCCATGCACCATTCAACGTCATCAGCCCGTTGATCATTCCCCCCCAGCTCGGCATCCACAGCATGACACTGAAGACCATGCCAAGCGTCTGCGCCCAATCGGGCAACGCGGTATAGTGCAGGTGGTGCGGCCCAGCCCAGATGTAGAGGAAAATCAACGACCAGAAGTGCACGATGGAAAGACGATAGGAATAGACTGGGCGGTTCGCTTGTTTGGGCACGAAATAATACATCATGCCGAGAAACCCAGCGGTCAGGAAAAAACCGACGGCGTTGTGGCCGTACCACCATTGGGTCAGCGCATCCTGTACGCCGGCGAATAACGAATAGCTTTTGCCACCCCAGATCGAGACTGGGACCGCGAGGTTATTGACAACATGCAGCATCGCGATGGTGACGATAAAACCAAGATAGAACCAGTTCGCAACGTAGATATGCGGCTGCTTTCGCCGGACCAGCGTTCCCAAAAAAACCGCGAGATAGGCCACCCAGACGATGGTCAGAAACAGATCGACATACCATTCTGGCTCGGCGTATTCGCGTGATTGCGTGCCGCCCAGCACATAGCCGGTCGCCGCCAATACGATGAAGAACTGATACCCGAGAAAAACGAACCAAGCGAGGTTGCCGCCCCACAGCCGCGCACTCGTCGTCTTTTGCACCACATACAGCGACGTGGTGATCAACGCCGTGCCGCCAAACGCAAAGATCACGGCGCTGGTGTGAAGAGGACGCAGCCGACCAAAGGTGAGGTAAGGTTCAAAGTTTAAGTCCGGCCAGGCAAGCTGGCTGGCCACAAACACGCCCACAAGAAACCCAACGACTCCCCAGAAAGCCGTGAGAATGACGCCCAGCCGGACGACATTCATCTGATACCCGTCTTCGTCGTCGGCAAACAGCCTCCTGAACGGATTGGTTTCCATGAATTGCAGGAAAAAGGCGCCGATCGCGATTGTCGCGATCAGGCTCATATGAAACGAATATGCCAAATCTCGCCCGAATTGAGCAGCAATGAAGGCAAGGAACGCCAGCAACCCCCATAATCCGATCCGCGCTCCAACAGCCATAAATAACCTCCATCGCGGCACGCAATGATTCCGACGCGTGCTGATGGGTCCAGCAGTAGAGGGGGTCTCAGGTTACCGAATTGATCTGGATCAAGTGTATTGAATCTATTCGCCTATATCGTCGATTGAGTTGGCGATGATCCGGGAAAGCTCAAGAACATGAAGCGTAAGATCACAGTAATTGACGGCCACCCCGATGGTTCACCAAAGCGCTTTTGCCGTGCGTTGCTTTCCGCTTATACGGACGGCGCATCGTCAAAGGATCATGAAGTAACAATCCTGAGAGTGAGCGACGCGCGCTTCACGCTCCTTTCCAGCGAAGAGGAATACAATTCCGAAATTGAGTCGGATGATATTCGTGATGCGCAGGAAGCGATCCGCTGGGCGGACCATCTCGTAATTTTTTACCCTTTGTGGCTTGGCACCATGCCCGCTCTGTTGAAGGGGTATTTGGAACAAATTTTCAGGCCGGGTTTCGGTTTCGATAATTCTGAAGGCGCGCAATGGCCAAAACAGGCCTTAAAGGGACGGACCGCGCGCGTCGTCGTCACGATGGGTATGCCAGAGGCAGCGTATCGCTGGTATTATTTCGCGCACAGCCTCAAAAGCCTCGAACGCAACATCCTCAAATTCTGCGGCATCTCCCCGGTGCGTGATACCGTGCTCGGTATGGTAGACACGGTCTCGTCGGAAACACGGCTGGAATGGCTCGATGACATGCAGTCTCTTGGTGAGCGCGCCCGGTAAGAAAATACAATAACCGAAACGCAACAGTTCCTTATGCAGATGGTATTCTGTGGCCACGCTGGTTTGCTGGCGATCTCCCACATTTTTCTTTGCCATTCTTCGTACTCCTGATTGACAGACCGCGTTAGATTAGCGTTGGTGCGGGTAGGCATCGGCTGGAGCAAAGATCATTGCAAGAGACTGGATTGAGTACTGAAAACCCAAAAATCACGGTCAAGTCGCTAACCAAACGCTTTGGCAGCGACACGGCCCTCGAGAGCATCACCTTTGATGTCGCGCGCGGCGACAAAATGGTTCTGATTGGCCCCGCCGCCTCGGGTAAATCCGTCCTGATGAAATGTATCGCCGGAATCTATCCACCGTCCGATGGAAGCGTCGAGGTTGATGGCCGACCAGTTTCCAGAGCGGGAACAGCGAATCACACAAAGCTGATGCAGGATGTTGGAGTTCTCTTCCAACAGGGCGGCTTGCTCGACAGTATGCCAGTCTGGAAAAACATCTGTTTCAAGCTGATGCAAACTCAAAAATTGGATGAACAGACCGCACGAAAAATCGCCATCGAGAAACTGGAGATGGTGCAACTAAGACCCCTTGTCGCAGATCTGTTACCAGCAGAACTTTCTGGTGGAATGCAAAAGCGCGTCGGGATTGCTCGCGCTTTGGCGGGAGACCCGACGCTCCTTTTGCTCGATGAACCGACCGCAGGATTGGATCCGATCACGACCTCTGCCATCAATCGGTTGATTGATGACAGCCGCGTTCATTTAGGGGCGACAGTACTTGCTATCACGAGCGATATGGCGGCTGCGCGTGAACATTACGACACCTTGGCGATGCTTGATCAAGCTCGACTGGTCTGGAAAGGTGCCACGGCAGACATCGACAACAGCGATAACCCCTATCTGCAACAGATGATCAACGGCAAAGCCAGCGGTCCGATCGTCATCCCAGGACGCGCAAGCGCCTAGTTCATCATGCAGTCTTTACTCGATTCGGCACGATCTGACTCCCAACAAGCGGTAGAGCGGACAAAATCGTAAAGCGGCGGTTGCGATCAAGACGATTCCAACAACAATAATCAGGAACCGATAGGCATCGTTTTCAATCCATGTCCCAGTCGCAAAGAATGGCAACCCAATCAAACTGACACCGAGAACGAAACGCAAGATTCTATCGACCAGTCCGATATTGATAGTCATGGTCATATCCTTTCCAAAAAGAAGAAGGCCGGGTCTTCGTAACGGTTAGTGATCCGACCGCCGTGCTTGCTTGATTACCGAGAAAACAGCGTTGGCACGGTCATGTGGTTCATGATGTGCCGGGTCACTCCGCCAAAGACGAACTCGCGCAACTTCGAGTGGCCATAGATTCCCATTACGAGGAGGTCGCTTCCCATGTCGCCAATTCGACCGAGGATCGCGTCTCCAACTGAAAGTTCACCAGGGTCCACATGGTCGACTTGGCATTTGACGCCGCGCCGCGTCAGCGTTGCGGCAATTTCGGCGCCGGGAAGAGAGACGTTCGATCTTGTGTTTGAAGGGTTGGTAACTGACAAAATTCTAACAGAATCTGCTTCCTGTAGCAGATCAATGGCGTCGAACACCGCGCGGACCGACTCCCGGCTGCCATCCCATGCGACAGCAATATTCTTACCGATAACGTCTGTTCGAGCATGTTTTGGGATTAAAAGAACCGGACGCCCGCTGCCCATAGCCAACGCTTCGCCAATCCCGGCGCAAGGTTTGTCACTATCGTCCGCACTGTAGTGAGGCGCAATTGCGATGTCAGCGCATCGGACGTGATCCATGAGCGCTTCAGAAATCGGCGAAGCGCCAGAGTCAATGGTGCGCCATTCGGCGACAAATCCATCACCCTTGATCGTCTCATCGAAATCCTCTTCCAATTTTTTGGCAAGCTCTTGGTGCAATCGAAAATGGCCCTCGTGTACAACCAACGGCAAATCACCGACAATTGGATAAACCGTGATCGGCGGAATCACATAGACTCCGATCAGGTGAGAATGATCACGCCGCGAAAGAGTCGCCGCTGCAGACAGGATCTGCTCAGCACGATCTTCTTCAGAGATATATGCAAGTACGGTGTGGCGTGACATGGTGCTCTCCTTGGCAAATATTCAGATCAAGTTTATAGATTTTGGCAGAGCGTCATTTGACAACGATCAAACGCATCGAGCCGTTTTTCAGCCGTGACAGCACCGAAGGCCCCTCTGGTAATCTCATTGCGAGGCTCGATTGGAGAGGCTGTCCAGATATAAGATTAGGTCCCCAACTTCATTTGGGGGAAAGACGAATTCCGGCATAGCATCGTGGCCAACCGAAATTCCCTCAGCAAACGCTTCCGCAAGATGTTCGGCTGGATAGCGCTGGACAATCGTGCCAAGCGGGGGTGCAGGCGGAAACCGACTGACTTCAGATGAATCGATGGCATGACAACGAACGCAGTGTTGTCCTACAAGGATCTCACCCCGACCAACTGCCAATTCATCCGCGTAAGAAGATGAAGCCGACGTCATGACGAGTACACAACATTTGATGAGAGTCCGATAGATTCTCATGTCTCGACTCTTCTTTGTGTCAGCTTAGCGCCAGACACACGATGCCTAATCATCAAGTCGTCGTTCTCGAATTCAAGAAGCTCGCCGTCATCGTGTTGATACTGATCAGGCTCAATTGATTGGTAGAATCGAACAAGTTCGGTTTTGCGATCTCTTGCATAGATCCCCTCCGGCTCCATCCATATATCGACGACTGATCTACCGTCGGGATCCTCGAAAACCCATGCCCCAGACGCGTCACAAATCTTGGTACATTGACCGATCAGGGTCTCTTCGCGTTCGACATCGAATCTGGTTTGCGAGCAACCGGCTATCACTTGCAGCATGAGCACGCTCCCAATCAGAATGGCGGTCCTTGAACTCATCATCTTATTCTCCCGGATATTTCTCAGGCAGCCATCGCCAAATCTGCAAGCTGATCTGCGTTTCGAATACGGATATGGTCAGGCGTCCGCATCTCGATGACTCCGTCGCGCTTGAGCTGATTGAACATCCGACTGACCGTCTCAAGGGTCATGCCCAAGTAGTCGGCAATGTCTTCGCGGGTCATTGTAAGATAGAGTTCACCGTTGGGCGCATTACTGTGCCGTGCTAACCGGAACAGGAATGCTGCGGCACGCTCGACAGCAGTGAGCCGGCCAAGCAATACCATCTGATCCCGACCGCGGGTAAGTTCGTTCGCGATTTTCTCAAACACGAACTCTTGAAGTGCATCATCCGTTTGCAATGCCGCTTCAAAAACCGTGCGTGGGCAAGAAAGAACGGTGATGTCAGTAATCGCTTCAGCCGTATAATCATAGGATTTGAATGCTGTTAATGCCATCTCCTCGCCATCAGAGATAAACCGAGAGATCTGACGACGACCGTCTGCAGTGATCCGACAACAACGAACCGTTCCTGAGACAACAAGAAAAACTGCATCTGAAGGATCATCTTCGAGAAAGATGACCTGCCCCGCCTCGAACGTTTTACTGGTCCCGTTTCTGCGGATCAGCTCGGCAAATTCATTCGTTACATGAGGGGCGTATTGCTGGGAAGCGACTTGGGCAACTGTACAGATATCATCTCGGTTAAAGTATGCTGTTTGCTGTTCCATGACGTCCTCATTTGATGCGAGCGGCCAAAACTGGTTTGCATCAAAAGAAAAGCAGAATGATCCTCTGCTCGGTAGCTAGGGAATCCCCTTATAAGTGGTTTCCCTTATGCGTCATTACGGCTCCGTCAATTGCAGCCAGAAGAGTCAGCTCAGATGTCGGTTTTGGTAGAATCGCATGTACGCCAAGCAACAACATTGACTTGGTGGTTGGTTCACCTGAATGGGCGGTCATAAGAACGGTCGGCGGCAATCGAGCTTGATCTGCAAGGCGCGTTACCAGTTCGATTCCGGTCATGCCTGGCATTTCAACATCTAACAGGAGGCAGTGTGCCCTATCATGATATTGTTCGAGAAAATGTATTGCGGATGAACAAGCCTTCACTCGTCGGTCGTTGATCTCCAACAAAGCCGAAATTGAATCGCGTACAGCATCATCGTCATCCACGACAAATATCGTGTTGCTCAAAGACTCAGACGCAGCCGTTCGATGAGGGGTCATAGAATGCAGTTTCCGGTAGAAGTCATTTGCGAAGCAAAGTTGCACGGAAATCCGCGGGTTGGATATACGGGATACCCCTTACTGTGAGTTCAAGTCGTATCCATTGGCCTTGATGAAGTCAGGACAGATAACGCGTGGTACGGCATCGTATCTCTTTAAAATCCTGCATCATGCCCATTGAGAAGAGATTCGATTTCAGTCTCCCAAGGTTTAGCGCCTAATGCCGTTTGATATCCCTCCTTGTAGAGTGCGCGCATGTAGATCGTATCAAAGAGGCCGGTATAGGGTGTGTCGAAACTTGCCGGAACGAAGGTAAAGTTTAGGTCAATTTTGTCGCGCTTCGCGAGGGTCTCGAGGGCAAGAAGATCCCCGCGCCCCTGATATTTTGTTAGCGTATTGATCGAACGGGCAGCTAACTCGGCTGCGGAAAGTCCAGTCGCAAGATAATCGCCGTCTACTTTACTGTTGCGGATTACCCACATCGTCTTCTGTGGTGCGATACCCAACTTACGCTCCAGTTCGAGCGCATTGATCGCGGGTGGGTAGGCGAAAATCTGATGAGTAATGCCCCCATCGACATGAAGCTCTTGATATCGTTCTCCGTCTATCACCACATCGAATAAGAACGGCGGAAACACCCCCGGAACAGAAGCGGACGCGAGCATAATGTTCTGAATGAGTTTGGCAGCATCCTTTCGTCCCGACTCTGCGATGCGCCCAATGTTCCAGAGCATGTGCCGCTGTGCATCTAGATTTGTTGTGCCGATGATCAGCAGGCGCCCTCTTCTGCTTTCGCGGGCGATTGCAGAAACAATGTCCTGATCAATCTCCCGCGAGAGCAATTCCCTCAACGGTCGAGTGTCGCCAGCGGCGGATGCTCCAAACAGGACCCCGATTGGATTAAGCTCGAAAACATCAGCTTTGGTCGTCGTGGTGTAGAACTGTTCGATTACGTCATCATACTCACTACCAAGGAAGGCAAATGGCGCGATCAACGCGCCTGTTGATACACCGCTGACCCATGAAAATTCTGGGCGTCCACCCCGTTCTGTCCAACCTTTCAGAAAGCCTGCGCCATAGGCTCCGTCTTCAGCTCCTCCGGAAAGAACGAGAAGGTCTCGTCGATGTTTGAGCGATGGATTCCTTTCAAAGTAGTGTTGTTGCAGTTCAAGATAATCATCGAGAAAAGGCGGCGTTTCATCCGCATAGAAGCGGATCATTTTATACCCATCGACCTCTGCCTGCGCATAGGCGCTTGATGCCGGTGCATCCAACGGTCGAGGCCTCGCAGCACAGCCGTTAGCGAGAACAAGAACGAGAAGAAAACAGAGTGCGTATCGAACAGTGCGTAAGGACATCTCACATTTTCCAGATGGCTGTGATCGGAACGAAAACTAGCCATACGAGAATACAAAAATGTGATAGAATTTTCAACGGTCAGCCCTCCGTCTATCGACCTTCCTTCTTGCCGTCACACATCGATCCGAAATCTGCATAACGCCGCGCATCCTACAAGCATGGCAATCAAGCGTCACGATATTTGGCGTTTAGTGTTCGTAAGGACGAAGCAAAGTTCCGAGGTGATCGTCGATCTCATCGACTGGCAGATGGGCAAGGTGCTTTGCGACCTCATCTGAAACGACGCTTTTCATTTTCGGTGAGAGAGTTTTTCGAAGGTCTCCAAGAAACTGAGGAGGCGCAACAATAATCAATTGATCAAATGCCTTTCGTTTTCGTCCGTCATCGAGGTGCTGCATAATATCACGGGCGAACAATCTTTGTTCGTATCGGGCTGGATCAGTCGCCGGCTCTATATTGTGACGGCTCTCACCAATAATGTCATGGGTTCGGCCCAACTTCTCATGATGAGAATTACCATCCCTAGCTTGCTCTCGATTCAAAACATATTTGGGCGCATCGCTGATATGCTTTTGGTTAGCAGGTTTTTCATAGACCCGCGCAGTCGTGGCGTCGGCGACAAGAATCCAAGTTAAGTCATTTGACATATCGTCCTCCAATGATCCGTTCACTCTAGGGACGTTGGCGGCGCACTGATTGATCTGCGTCAAACTGGATTGCAGTTCCTCGTCTAGTTTGCCCCCAAATTCGAATTGAGGAGACGCAGATGCAATCGATCCTAACGTTGATCATCGTGGGTTCCATGATCGCTTCGGCACCTGCTCCCGCAGTTTCGATGGAGTTGTATGAACCAGACTGGCTTGATGATTTGAGCCTTCAGCTGCTGGTTCAGAATGATTGTACGGTTGAATATTTTGTTTCCGCAAAGCAGGCGATTGTCGAAGACGAAATCGTCTTTAGCGCGCGAGCAAGATGCGTCGATGGTCGCAAATTCAATGCAACACGGCGTGCGAAGCAATGGGTTTTTACTGTGGAGCGCTGCTGTAGCGAAACTTGCTAAGGGTCGCAGGAAAGCGCCAGATTCCAGATCGATGCGAAGGTTAAGTCGAGATCCAAAACATTTCGTCGACGCCATTTCCGCCGTCGGCACATGATCCAAGTCAAAATCGATACGCCTCGCGATCGGTACTAATCATCCGAGATCAACGAGAATCAGGAGGATGACCCGATGGCCGATGGAGTTTGCGATATTTGCAAGAGGCGTCCAGCAACAATTCGAGCGCAAGTTACCCTCGCGGGTCAAAGTCAGGCCATGGAACTTTGCGACCAAGATTACCAGAGATTGTTGCGTCGCCAAAGTCGATCAGCTTCGCCATTGGAATCGTTGTTTGGAGGAAGTTCCCTCCTCGAAGATGTTTTTGGTCAACATGGATTTGGGGATATGCCTGATGGTCACCAAGCCATCGAGCCACTCGGCGATTTCAAAGGTCCGCCGCGTCGTGAGGCGCGTGGCAATCCTCGCGGTATCACGCTTGCGGACCGTTTGAGTCAGCAAGGAAATAATTTCCTGCAGGAAGCCGCAACGAAGGCGTCAGAATTTGGTCGAGCCGAAGTCGATACAGAGCACCTGCTACTCACCCTGATTGAGAGCGATGTCATTCGGACATTGCTTGAGCAATTTAAGATCAATGTCGATGATCTACGCCAACATATCGATAACGACGCCAAACGCGGTAAAGAGAGTGAAGGGGGAGAAATTGGTGTCAGCCCTCGGCTGAAAGATGCATTGAATCGATCCCTTGTTGCTTCCAACGAGTTAGGTCACTCATACGTCGGCCCCGAACACCTTCTGATTGGTTTGGCCGAAGAAGGCGAAGGCTTGGCGGCTGATATCTTGCGAAAATATGGTCTGACATCTCAAGCGTTGCGACAACAAGTGACGAAACTCGTGGGGCGCGGCGCTGAAGACGGACGAGTTGAAACGCCGTCGAACACCCCAGACCTCGATGAGTTTGCACGTGATCTCACGAAGTTGGCACGCGAAGGCAAGCTTGATCCGGTCATCGGGCGGGCTCGCGAAATCGAAACGACTATTGAAGTCTTGGCCCGTCGCAAGAAGAACAATCCTGTCCTCATTGGTGAACCGGGGGTTGGAAAGACGGCAATTATTGAAGGGCTCGCACAACGGATCGTTAGCGGCGAGGTCCCTGAAGCACTGCGGGATAAACGATTGGTTGAGTTGAATATCAATTCAATGGTCGCTGGATCGAAATATCGCGGCGAATTTGAGGAGCGTGTTCAAAAAATTCTTAAGGAAATTACTGAGCAAAAAGATGAATTGGTTCTCTTCATTGATGAAATTCATACGATTGTTGGCGCGGGCCAAGGTGGTGGCGAAGGCGGGCTCGATATCGCCAACACCTTTAAGCCTGCGCTTGCGCGGGGCGAGCTAAACCTGATTGGCGCAACGACCTTAAATGAATATCAGAAATACATTGAAAAAGACGCCGCGCTAGAGCGGCGTTTTCAACCGGTCTATGTCGAAGAGCCATCTGTTCCGCAAACGATCATGATATTACGCGGCCTTCGCGATACGCTGGAGTCTCACCACAAGGTGACAATCACGGACGATGCTATTGTTGCCGCTGCTGAACTCAGCAATCGATACGTCACCGGTCGGTTCATGCCCGATAAGGCAATCGACCTGATTGACCAAGCTGCCGCTCGGGTGAAGATTAGTGCGACGGCCCGCCCAATCGATGTACAGGAGCTCGAAGCAGAGGTTGAGCAGATCAAGCGCGAGCAAGATTATGCGGCGGCGCGTCAACAATTTGATCGTGCTGCCACTCTGAAAAGAGAGCTGGAGCAAAAGCAAACCGAACTCAACGAGTTGCTGGAGATTTGGAATCGTGATCGCGCAACGGCAACTGCAGAAGTGTTGGCTGACCATGTCGCTGAAATTGTCTCCAAACTTACCGGTGTCCCCGTAACCGAGCTAACCAGTGAGGAACGAGAAAAGCTGCTGGCATTGGAGGATCGCCTACATTCAAGGGTTATCGGTCAAGAAGAGGCAATTGGTGCGGTCGCCGACGCGGTGATGCTCGCGCGCGCGGGTTTACGAGAAGGATCGGCTCCGACAGCAACGTTTTTGTTTCTTGGTCCCACCGGTGTCGGCAAAACCGAGCTCGCGAAGGCACTTGCAGAAACCGTCTACGGTAACGAGGACTCGATGATCCGCATTGATATGTCCGAATACGGCGAACGTCACTCCGTCGCACGATTGGTTGGCGCTCCTCCGGGTTACGTCGGTTATGACGAAGGCGGGCAATTGACTGAGCGTGTTCGGCGACGCCCCTATTCCGTCGTGTTGTTGGACGAGATCGAGAAAGCGCACTCGGATGTTTACAACATCCTCTTGCAGGTTTTCGATGATGGCCGTTTGACCGACGGAAAAGGCCGTGTGATTGATTTCACCAATACGATCATCATCGCGACGTCAAACCTCGGTTCGGAGATAATTCAACGCAACCTTCAAAAACGTGGAACAAAGTCATTCGACGCCGCAAAACAAAAATCCGACCTGATGGACGTTCTTCGCAGTCATTTCCGGCCTGAGTTTATCAACCGAATTGACGAGATTATCGTCTTCCATTCACTCAACGAGCAGGAAATTCGTAAAATTGTCGAGCTTCAGTTAGAGCGCGTTGTTCGCACTGTTCGCGGTCAAGATGTCCAATTGAGTTACGATACCTCAGTTCTCGATCACTTTGGTAGCGTCGGCTATCAACCCGAATTTGGTGCGCGAGAGCTCCGACGCTTAATCCGATCCGAGCTTGAAACAGAATTGGCGCGGTCGATGTTAGGCGGCGCAATCGAGGATGGCGACTGTATCCGCGCGCTGTGGTCGGACGACGAGCAAAAAATCATGTTTGAAAAGGTTGAGAAGCCTATGGAAGAAAATAACGACAAAGAGGAAACTACACTCCCGCCGCCCCCTTCCGAGGCGGAAACGACTGATGGTGCGTCTAATACTGACAGACCTGATGACCAGCATCGGAAAACTGCAGCCGAGTAACCGTTACGTGCACCGATCGCGGTTACCAAGAGTTCGACGGCACTCACCCGATACTGACGGGCTGGACGCCTGAAGCTATGCGACTTTCTCCGACTTTATACCGCTTGTGATTCTTGCCAATGGCGGTTTTATGAGCAGGCAAAACGACGGAGGACGTACATGGAGTTTCAATCGACCGTGGTCGCCCTAGGGGATTTTGCCTGGATTCTAGTCGCTTTCGTAACGGGCCTGATATCACGGTTGATTGGTCTTCCGCCTTTAGTTGGGTTTCTCGCAGCAGGGTTCCTGCTAAACGCTTGCGGTGTCAGCAACAGCGAAACGCTCCAGAAAATCTCGGAGCTCGGCATTACGCTCTTGCTGTTTACCATCGGTTTGAAGCTCAACCTTCGCACGCTTGTGCGACCTCAGGTCTGGGCCGTAACGATCATTCAAATCGTGATCGTTAGCCTTGTCTTCGGGGTGGCGATCATTGCACTAGCGTTCGTTGAGGTTCCCCTCCTGTCGGGCCTCGAAACGTCGCAAGCAATGCTTGTTGCCTTTGCGTTGAGTTTTTCCAGCACAGTGTTTGTCGTGAAGGTCCTCGAAGAAAGAGGAGAAATCGCGGCACTACATGGTCGAATTTCTATCGGCATTCTTATCGTACAGGATATCGTCGCCGTCTTGTTTATCGCGATTTCAAGCGGCGAGGGACCGTCTAGTTGGGTGCTGTTTCTCTTGCTGCTCATTCCATTACGGCCCCTGCTCCATCGCTTATTAGACCGCGTAGGACATGGTGAATTGTTCGTCTTGTTCGGTTTTCTGCTGGCAATGGGCGGTGCTAAGTTTTTTGAATTGGTTGATATGAAGGGTGATCTCGGGGCGCTCGTGCTAGGGGTGCTGATCGCCGGTCACTCCAAGGGAGATGAACTGGCAAAAACCATACTTCGGTTTAAAGATCTCTTTCTCCTTGGGTTCTTTCTTTCCATCGGCCTATCAGGAGAACTCACGGTCAATGCGGTCTTTGTTGGCGCGCTCATTGTGCCATTGATCTTCTTCAAGTCCGTACTTTTCTTTGGTCTACTAACGCAGTTCGGATTGCGCGCACGGACGTCATTGTTCGCATCACTGAACCTCACAAACTTCAGTGAATTTGGTCTTATCGTTGCGGCAATTGGCGTCGCCAATGGATGGATAGATAATCAGCTTCTTGTTGTTATTGCGATCGCGCTATCGCTGTCGCTCGCGGTTTCTGCCGCACTCAACGGTATTTCTCAGTCACTTTACTCAAAGGGCAATAGAATCTGTAAGCGGTGGGAGAAGAGTGAACTGGTGTTCGACGATCGACTTTTTAATATTGAAGGAGCGTCCGTCGCCATTATTGGGATGGGCGGCATCGGCACCGGTGCCTATGACAAAATGTCGGAGACGCACCCAGGCGCTGTTGTCGGTATCGATATTGATCCGATAACCGCCGAAAATCAGAAGTCACAAGGGCGGAATGTCTTGGTGGGCGATCCGAGTGATGCAGACTTTTGGGATCGGATTCAGGCTGCTCACTCGCTCGAGATTGTTATGCTGGCTCTTCCAAAGCTAACCGCGAACATTGCTGTCTTGAATCAGCTTGAAGCCGCTTCGTTTTCTGGGCACATCGCGGCGACGGCAAAGTTTCAAGATGAGATTAAGCCGTTAAAGGACGCTGGAGCGAAGTCGGTCTACAACGTTTACACGGAAGCAGGGGCAGGATTTGCCGGCCATGTCGGGGCTCGGTCTGATCTAAACGTGGTGTGAGACAACGGTCCCTTTGACGATTACAATCAAACCTCAGCAGTTTGTTCTGGATCAATGCAGCAGAGGTCCCAGCGCCCTACCCTTTGTGGAGTGATGTTTTCTCGAAGGGGCTGAAAGTCGATGCGCCGGTCTGTAAAATTCTCGGCTTGTTTGATTGCAATGCTTACCGCGTCACAGGTGGCGGCAAAAGAAACATATGATTGGAGTTACCCTCCAATGTGGTACTTCTTATCCCAGTGGTGGTTGTCGCCGCTGGTGGTCTTATGTTTCGCGTTGTTATTTCTCATGCTAATCCGTTCAGTCGATTGAGCGGAGACAAATTTGGCTCAACGTGATGAGCACATGTTATTCAGATCGGCCAACATCAGCTTTGATGGCCATTCGAACGAGATGAGACAAGCTTGACGCTTCCAGCTTTTTCATCACGCGTCCTCGGTGAATCTCGACCGTTCGCGGACTGAGCCCAAGATTGTAGGCGATGACCTTGTTTTGGTTACCGGCAACCAGTTCGTGCATCACTTCAGTTTCACGAGGAGTCAGACGTTCAAATTTTTCGGAAAGTTTGGCGTCTCCTTCCGTGTCGGGCGATATTGGTCGGGAGAAGGCCCGTTCAAGACTTTCGGTGAGGCGGGGAAGATCGAACGGCTTTTCGAGGAAATCGCAGGCGCCCTCTCGCATGGCCTCCACCGCCATAGCTACATCACCATGACCGGTCATAATGATGACAGGTAGTTCAGGCGATTCTTGACGAAGTTTGCGGCTAACATCAAGGCCACTAGCGTCGGGAAGCCGAACATCCAGTAAGGCGCAACGAGCGACACCTCGTTCGAAACCGTCCCAAAAGCTTTTTCCGGTCGCAAAACTGATCGTTTCGAAGCCTGATACGCTTAGCAAAGCGCAGACAGAGTCGCGGACTGCATCGTCATCGTCGAGAACATAGATCGGTTTTTCATCCGCCATGGTCTGAACGTTCTGTTTCAATCGGTAGGCTAAAGTGGAAGACAGCTCCGCCATCTGGATTATTCTCAGCCCACAAGCGGCCACCATGCGCTTCCATGATCGACTTAGAGACTGACAATCCTATCCCCATTCCTGCCTCCTTCGTGGTGGCAAACGGCTCGAAAAGCTGTCCTAAAATGCTCTCTGCGATGCCCGGTCCAGAATCAAGAATTGAGACATGAATCTCTTTCGTTTCCGAGGCTTCACTGCAAATGGTAATTTGCTGCAAGAGATGCTCACTCCTTAGTCCAGATTCGTCGCTGACCGCATCCTGAAAAGAATCCATAGCGTTTCTGACGAGGTTCACAACAACTTGCTGAATTTGAATGCGATCTAAATCAACGTTCACAAGATTTTTCTGAAGGTTGAACTTAACAGATATTCCTCGAGACGCCGCGCCCACCAGTGCCATTTGAGCTGCCTCACGTACGACTTCGTTGACATCGTGACTACGACGTTCGGCTTCTCCACGCCGAACAAATTGCCGAAGGTGTCTGATGATATCTCCGGCTCTTTGGGCTTGCTCGGCAATCTTAGTGTTAAAATCAATAAGTCTTTTGTCAGGATCAGGTTCTTTGCTGAGAAGCTTCGTCACAACTTGTGCATAATTTGAAATCGCGGCGAGTGGTTGATTAATTTCATGCGCGAGCGCGGAAGCCATTTCACCCATCGCGGTCAATCGTGCGGCGTGATTGAGGTCACGCTGAAGCACGTTGGTCCGCTCCTCCATTTCTACGCGGCTTGAGATGTCACGAATGAACCCTGTGAAGAGTCGTTTGCCGCCCTGATTGACCTCGCCGACGGCAAGTTCCATCGGAAACTCTGTTCCATCTTGTCTCAACGCGATGACTTGCCGGCCGATGCCAATAACCCGCTTTTCGCCGGTTTGTAGGTAGTGTTCCATATAGCCATCATGCTCATCCCGGTAGGGATTAGGCATCAACATTTTGACGTTCTGGCCGATCACTTCGTCCGCACGATAGCCGAGCATCTTTTCGGCGGCGGCGCTGAAGCTTTCGATCGTACCTTGGGCATCAATCATGATGATCGCATCTGGCGCTGTATCGAT
>CAZXMX010000053.1:0-17939 GCA_964641645.1 uncultured Neomegalonema sp. | reverse complement strand
CGGCCTTCGGGTCCAACCTGTTCGCGGATCGCGGCGATGGCTTCGTCCTTGTAGGCCGCCATCGTCCAATCGCCAGAACACCCTGCGATGCCATGCACAAAGTTCTTGAGCAGTGTCGCGCCGCGCGGCGTGTGAACGACTTCGGGGTGGAACATGACGCCATAAAACTTGCGTTCTTCGTGTGAGAACGCCGCAAAAGGCGCGTTGGGCGAAGACCCGATAACTTCAAATCCTTCGGGCAATTCGGTGACGCGATCCCCGTGCGACATCCAGACTTCTTCTTCCTCGCCTGGCGCGGCCAAGCCAGCGAACAAAGGTGAGGCGGATTTCATCGTGACAAAAGCGCGTCCAAACTCGCGCTCAGTGCTGCCCGAGGCCACGCCGCCAAGCTGCGTGACCATGCACATCTGTCCGTAACAGATGCCGAGAACCGGAACGCCTAACTCGAAAACCTCTTGCGGCGCGCGAGGGCTGCCTTCATCGCCGACGCTGGCGGGGCCGCCGGAGAGAATAATCCCCTTCAATCCCGGCGCGGTCAGTCCATCGCCGAGAGAATTGAAAGGTTTGATCTCGCAATAAACCCCCGCTTCCCGCACCCGCCGCGCGATCAGTTGCGTGACTTGGCTACCAAAGTCGATGATGAGAATGCGTTCGGCATGGGCTGTCATAGATAAGTCTCCCCGATTGCCAATCCGAGTAAAGCGGGCGGCGGGGAGAGTCTAGAGCGAACGCATTAAAGCGTGCGCGTGTCAGTTAATTCGCGCGCGGAACGAAACGGAGAAGCTTGGGTCCGGGTTGCCAAACTGCATGCGTCCATTGGGGGCAAAGCAGATATGTCGAACCGCAGGGTCATACCCAACAACAGGCGTGTAGTTGCAATCCGCGAAGGTCGCGGGCTTTATCACAGAGGATGAGAACCCAACATCACGCGCATAATTAAAGTTGAGCGCAGCGCCGCTTTGGGAAAACGCGACCGGGTTCGTCTCAGGCCCCCCATCATCAATGTCTCCGTTAAAAAAGGCGACTTCGGCCGGCAGGGTATCGACCAAAAACAGCGAATGGCGATCCGCGCGACCCGTGCCGACATTGCTGATTGAGATCGTATAAATCACGTCGTTGGAGGGGATCGCGTACAGGCCTTCGGCAGCGGGATCATAAATCTCAATTGTCTTGTTGCCCGAAAGGACCGCTGAGCCAGCATCAAAGCCAAAATCCTTGCCCGTTGTGCTGCCGCCCGATGTCACTACACCGGCCAAAGCCGTTGGCGTTCCGGGCGATGCGCCGCTCGGCAGATCGGTATCAGCGGTATCCACGCGGACCTCATAATTGTTGCCGGCGGGAATATTAGAGAAACTGTATGCGCCGCTGCCGGTCGACTCGGTGGTTGAAACCAGAATGTCGTCTGCCGTACTCGCGGTGCCGCGCGTGTCCCAGAGAGTCATTTCGATCGAACTGATGCCCGGTTCTGTGCCGGATTGCAGCGAGTTATTGCCGTTCGCGTCAATGTAGACGCTTCCCGAGATGCTGCCCCCCGCCACGACACAAGGGCGCAGCTCGACATTATCGAGATAAAAGTCGCGGCCACTTGGACCGGTTTCAGTCGACTGCATCGAGATTTGCAGGCTTGTCTGACTGCCTGAGTTAAAGACGACGCCATACCGTCGCCATTCCAGAGCCGCGGGAAAGGCTTGTAATTCGCCGGTGCTGAAGGAAACCACGCCGTTCACCACGGCATTGACGATGTTCGGCACGCCGTTCGGTTCGCTGTTTGCCGCCCAAAACGAGAGTTCGTAGTTCTCGTTCGGCACAACGCCCAAAACCGAGAAGTTTAGCGTTGGCGTATTGACATTGGGGTCGGAGGCAAAAAACCGGCCTGCTGCGCCATGAACCGGATCGGTGATGCCGGGATGCTGAAAGGGGTTTCGCGGTGTGACGGGGTTTGAGACGTAGCCGTAAGCACCGTGAAAGAAGTCGTAGAAGTTTGCGAACACACCGCCGGTGACTGTGCTTGGGTAGGGGTCCGTGTTGGGCGATTGGTTCGGGGCACCGCTGCCGGTGCCAAAGGTGCCATTGTCGAAGTCGGTCAAGAGGTTAGCGCCGGAAACCGTGCCACCCTGCGCGACACATGACGTTGTGCTGTTTGTGTTGATCGTCTGAGCGGCATTTGTGGTGGAGACGCTCATCAGCGTCGCGAACACGGTGCCAACCGAAAGAACAAGGCGAGAAACGGCGCGCATTGACGGAAATCCCCAAAACCGACATTGATCTTCAAGGATAGCGCAAGGGCGTAAAGATAAGCTTAGTTGTTGTAAAGTTTATCAAAATACGACCAGTGGTTGCGTTGTGTGTTGGCATCTAAGGTTTTTTCTTGGTGAGACTCCGCCAACAGAATCAAAAAAAGCGGACGAACCGTAACGCTGTTAGGCGCAATCTACGGCGGCCAGCGAGCTAGCGACCCCTCTGGACATGGCGATATCTCGGTTCATGATTGCTTGCGACGGTGAAAAACACGGGAATTACGCGTTCACTCGTCGATGATGCGCCGCAACACCCCTCTGGACCTTGGCGGGCGGTTGATCCATAACCGCGCCAGAAACGATAAGACTTGCAACCTTTGAGGACCCCATGGGAATTCTGTCAAACATCTTCACATGGTGGAATGGCTCGACGATCGGCACGCAGTGGTTCACGCGCCGGAATGGTGAGCGTGTGGGTGAGGATACGTTCGGGAATGTCTATTATCGGAATGGCGATGATACCCGCCGTTGGGTGATCTATCAGGATTTGGCCGAAGCCTCGGCGGTGACACCCGACTGGCATGGTTGGTTGCACCATACCTTTGAGCTTCCACCAACCGAAGCGCCGCTGAAGCGCTGGGACTGGGAAACCGAAGGCAAGATCAATATGACTGGCACCGATGAGGCGTATCACCCGCCGGGCAGCTTGCTGAGCCCGACCCCGTCGGCGGCACCAAAAACGCAATCCTATACCGCTTGGAAGCCAGAATAGGGAAGCTCGCATGGCCAACAATGTTGCAGAAACTTTGATCGGCGCGGTGGTTCTGATCGTTGCAGGCGGTTTTATTGCTTATGCCTCGCAGAACGCCGATTTCGGCAACAGCGCGAGCTATGATCTGAAAGCGAAGTTCTTCTCTGCCGATGGCGTCGCGCCCGGCATTGATATTCGCATGTCCGGCGTGAAGGTCGGTACGGTCAGTGATCTGACCCTTGATCCGAAGACGTTCGAAGCGGTTGTCTCGCTCGATATTGGCAAAGAATTTGAAGTGCCGAGCGATACGTCGGCGAAGATTTCCAGCGATGGTCTGCTTGGTGGGTCGTACATCTCGCTGGAGCCGGGCGGCTCGGAATATCCGCTGGAACCCGGTGAAGAGATTGAGCGCACACAAGGCTCGGTCAGCATAATCGAACTGCTCGGCAAGGCGGTTCACAGCGCGACTCAATAGACATGGCCGACGCATGGAGTGCTGATCGGTATGAGGCCAATGCTCGCTTCGTCTCTGATCTCGGGCAGGGCGTTTTCGATTGGCTCGCTCCGGCTGCGGGAGAGCGCATTCTTGATCTTGGCTGCGGCGATGGCGCGCTGACGGAAAAGCTGATTGCGGCGGGTGCGGGTGTGCTTGGGGTGGATGCCAGCCCGGATATGATTGAAGGCGCGAAGGCGCGTGGCATTGATGCCCATGTTGTCGATGGCCATGCGCTTGAATTTTCCGCAGAGTTTGACGCGGTTTTCTCGAATGCTGCACTGCATTGGATGAAACAGCCTGATGCGGTGATCGCTGGCGTCGCCAAAGCGCTCAAGGCTGGCGGCCGTTTCGTTGCGGAGTTCGGCGGGCATGGAAACGTCGCCGCAATCCGAACCGCACTGTCTTCGGTAATCGAGGCCCGTACCGGCATCAAGAACGCGCCCGATGTGATTTGGTATTTTCCATCTGTCGCTGAGCATAAAGCCCGGCTCGAGGCCGCAGGATTTTCGGTTCAACGAATTGCCCTGATCCCGCGTCCGACGCCGATCCCGAGTGATATGGGTGCGTGGATGGAAACATTGGCCGCGCCAATCCTTGGGTCGGTGGATGAGAGCCTGCGAGCATCCATTCGCGACGAGGCTCAAGAGCTGCTACGCCCGGTCCTCTGCGACAGCGATGGCAATTGGACAGCGGACTACATGCGCTTAAGGTTTGAAGCGCGACTTTAGATTGCTGATTTGTTCAGCGCGTTTGGATAATCGCGGCGAGCCGGTGTGAGGCGGAAAGAATACCGATCCTACCCAGCGCATCACCTGTCTGGTAATTGCCGGGTCGCTTCAGAATGCTGAGTATTTCTGTTTTCGTTTCTGGGGACATCTCACCGAGACAATAGATTGGATCGCGGTTTCCTTCATAAGGGTCGAAGGTAATTGGCGTTTCCTTCCAATCCGCGCGCTGCAGCCACGAACTTTCGACTTCTCTGGTGATCGCTTCTGGGCCTTCCGACGTCAGACGATTAACGGTTTCTTCGTCGAACCGAATGATCGCATATGTGCAATGGCTCTTAGAAGACCGTCCGCGAAGCGGTTTTGAATACTCCACTTTGGTGAAGCCGACATTTGGTCCAAAGACGGATCGAGGAAAAGAATAGGTTAGCCACGCTGCGTAGGAGTAAAAGCCGATCACACCCAAAATAACCGGCGACAGAACGACAAAAATAATCGCTCCGGTCCAACTATGCTCTATCCGATGCCAAAGTGCCATGGACCGCAATACCATGTGGCGCTTTAACGAATGGGAAAGAGGGATGAATGGGCCTTTGGTGAAAGGTAGATTCGCGAACACCTCTGGGCTTAAACTGCGAAGCAGGGTCTATGAAAAATGGGAGCCGCTTTAGCGGCGACACGCGCCTGCCCGCCCGACGGCGGGCGCGTAAACGCACCCACCCGGTCAGGCGCTTAGTTCTTAATCTCAGAATGTTCCAAAAAATCAGCGCGTATTTGGATGAGATTGTCTGACGAGGAGATTGACCCCACGCATAGGATTGTGAACTTTAGTTCGTACCGCAATCAACGTCTGGACACCCCCGATGGCGACCGTCTCACCTCCTGCTGATCCTGAATCTGATCCACGCGTCAAAGCGGTGTTCGATGACATCCGCGCGACTCGAAAGACGGATACCATCAACGCGCTTTGGCACTATCTGGCCTTCGATCCGACTTTACTGGAGGAGACGTGGCGTGACGTGAAGGGGCTGATGGCTGCGGAAACTCTGATCGACTTCAAGACCAAAGAGATGCTCTATCTCGCGGTTTCGATCGCCAATGCGTGCGATTACTGTGCCCATTCCCATACGGCGGCGGCCAAGGCGCGGGGGATGACTGACGCTGAACACGGCGAGCTGATGCGGATTGTTGGATTGGCCTCTAAAACGAACGCGCTTGCGAATGGCATCAAACCGCCCATAGATAATGTCTTCGATAAGGAGAGAGCATGACCCGGCAAATTCATACGTGGTTCGAAGGCGACTGGCATACGGGTAATCCGGCGGTTATGAAGGCGGCGGATCACGGAACGTGGCTCGGCACGTTGATCTTTGATGGCGCGCGGATGGTCGATGGCCTGTCGCCTGACCTCGACAAGCATTGCGAGCGCGCGAACCACTCCGCCCTCGCGCTCGGCTTTAATCCGGTGATGGAAGCCGCCGAAATGGTCGCGCTGATCCATGAAGGGCTGAAGCGGTTCGAGAGTGGAACTGCCGTTTATATCCGTCCGATGATGTGGACGACCGAAAACGAAGCGATCATTGCGGGTGCCCCGGACTCGACCGCCTTGTGCATTTGCCTTGAAGAAATTCCGATGGCCGGGCCGGATGTCAGCACCACGCTGACAACCACGCGGTTCCGCCGCCCAACGCTGGATGTTGCAACGATCAATGCCAAGGCAGGGTGCCTCTATCCAAACAACGCTCGCATGATGCGCGAGGCGATCTCGAAAGGGTTCGGCAATGCGCTGGTCGCCGATGCCAATGGCAATGTCGCCGAGACCGCGACGTCGAATGTCTTTATGGTTCGTGATGGCGAAGTGCTGACGCCGATGCCCAACGGTACATTCCTCGCTGGGATTACGCGTGCGCGGCACATGGAGCTGTTGCGCGGTGCTGGACAGACCGTTGTCGAGACGACGCTGACCTTTGATGACTTCCATAGTGCGGATGAAGTCTTTCTGACCGGCAATATGAGCAAGATCACGCCTGTCACGGCGTTCGACGATACCAGCTATCAAGTCGGTCCCGTGGCGCGCCTTGCGCGCGAGCTTTACTGGGATTGGGCAAAATCCACGGCATGAGTTTTGAAGTGATACGGGAGATTGAACGGATATGGCTCAACCCAATTTCCTGATCATTCAGGCGGATCAACTGACCTCACAAGTCCTGTCCGCCTATGGCCACCCGGTCGCAAAGACTCCAAATATCGACGCGCTCGCGGCGAAGGGTGTGACGTTCAAGAACAGTTATTGCTCGTATCCTCTTTGCGGTCCGTCGCGCATGTCGATGATGACCGGGCGGCTTGCCTCGCGGATTGGCGCTTTCGACAATGGCGCAGAATTTCGCTCGGAAATTCCAACCTTTGCTCATTTTCTGCGAGCGATGGGCTATCGCACCACCTTGTCCGGCAAGATGCATTTCGTTGGCGCCGATCAGCTTCATGGCTTTGAAGAACGACTGACCACGGATATCTATCCGAGCGATTTCTACTGGACCGAAACCGTCGAGTCTCGCGACCACAAGCACAAATCTGATGATCGTGTTGTCACCCTCGCGGGTGTGTGTGACCGGTCGGTGCAGCTCGATTACGATGAAATGGCGATCTTCAAGGCTGAACAGCACCTGTGGGATATGGCGCGGGAAAATGAGGGCAAGCCCTTTTGCCTGTTCGTGTCCCTGACCCATCCCCACGACCCATTCTACTGCACGCAAGAATACTACGACCGTTACACCGACGACGAAGTGCCGATGCCGACGGTGGGCCGCATTCCCACTCAAGCTGCCGATCCGCTGTCGGCGTTCATCATGGAACGTCACGAGCTGAACAAAGACTTCGATCCGGCGATGATCCGCAAGGCCCGCCGCGCCTATCTGGGCTCCGTCTCGTATGTCGACGATCAAATTGGTCGGTTGAACAAGGTGCTGGAGCAATCCGGTTTTTCCGAAAATACCGTCCTCATCATTTTGGGCGATCATGGAGAAATGCTCGGCGAGCGGGGCATGTGGTTCAAGCGCCATTTCTATGAGTGGTCCTCGCGCATTCCGATGATTTTTAGCGGCGGCGGTGTCGATGCCAAAGCAATCCCCCAGAATGTGACGCTCACCGATCTAACGCCAACTCTCATGGGATTGGCCGGAGACGCCGACTTGTCAGCGCTGGTTGAACCCATCGAAGGTCGGAACTTGACGGGGCTTATACGCGGTGACGACAAGCAGTTTGATAACGTCGCCCACGCCGAGGTGATGAGCGACGGCCTCAGCGCCCCGGTCTTTATGGTCCGCCGCGATGATTGGAAACTGATTTGGGGGCCGGATTATCCGGCACAGCTATTCGATCTTGCCTCGGATCCGGACGAGCAAACCGATCGCGCCCACGGACCCGACGCGGCGGTAGAAGTCCGAGACGCTTTGATGGCGGAGGCGCAAAAAGTCTGGGACGCGGAAACGTTGCAAAAAGAAATCGACACGTCCGTCGCGAGACGCCTTTTGATCCGCCAAGCCCACGCCCACGGCGAAGCACCCAATTGGGACTACATCGCCCCGGCGCGGGACGAAGGTCGCTGGTGTCGATCCGGCTCTGATTATAGCGCTTGGGCGTATTCGGTGCTCAATCCAAGATAACTCAAACTTCCAGCCACTCTAACTCTTCTTCCGGTCTCGCAACCACGGCTGCTTTTATGTCTTCGCCGTCCATGGCGATGACGAGCACGGAGGCGTCTTGGTCCCCGTTAAGGGCTTCTTTCAGCGCCAGTCGTTCGTCGCATTCAAAGCGGTGGCAGACGGATGAGCGCATGTGGCTGGGCAGGGAACAGCCATGCTTCCCCTGAAGCACGCAGGCTTGATCCATCGACTGATCGGGAATACGGCGGACGTAGTCGCGATAGACCGTCGCAGGACTGTCTTCGGGGCGTTGGGCCAACAGGGTTTGCATATTCTCCATATCGAGGAAGGCGTGATCGCGGCCCAGCCGACAACACCGGCCCCGGCAGGCAATGCAACTAGCGTCTAGCGTTAGGGGCGAGGGCTTCGAATTCTCGGGTGCAGCGGGCGCATCGCCCTTTGCCGTTTCGGCCACGGCGGCCCGGATTTCCTTTCTGAGCGACATTCGGAACGCCCGTTTGGTCTTTTCCGGGGTATCGACAACGGCCCGGTCAAGATACGGCACGCGGGCTGTCACATCGGTGCGGGTTCCGGTTCGCGTTGTAATCTCCGCACAAGCTGCTTCAAAAACCTGCTTTTCTGCCGTTCTCTTGCGGTGGAGCGAGGCGTGGCGACAGGCGGGTTGTCCGCAAATCGAGCCTCTTGCGGCTTCCATCAGGGTTCGTTCAGCGCCGCAGACAGAGCAGGGCGTGATTTGGCCGTTTCGTCCAGACATTGTCGATTTCCCCCGTTCCGCGATCATTGTACCACCGCTCTCATGCGCCGACCAGCCGCCTCGCCCCTTGCGAGCAGGGCGCACGGCGGCTAGGACTTCGCCACGGACGAATGGTGGACCGATCATGGCGAAAAAAGAGAAAAAGCAGCCGCGCCCTAAGGCAGTGGCCCCGCGCGGCTTTCGCGACAGCTTTGGCGCAGAGGTGGAAGCCCGCCGCGCCATGCTTGCCAAGATCGCCGAGGTCTATCATTCGTACGGTTTTGACCCGCTGGAAACCTCTGCCATCGAGACGGTTGAGGCTCTTGGCAAGTTTTTGCCCGATGTGGATCGCCCGAATGAGGGGGTTTTCGGCTTTCAGGACGACGATGAGAGCTGGATTGCCCTGCGGTATGACCTGACCGCGCCGCTGGCGCGGGTCGCGGCGCAGTATCGGCTTGATCTGCCCAGTCCCTACCGCCGCTATGCGATGGGCCCGGTCTGGCGCAATGAAAAGCCGGGGCCGGGGCGCTTTCGCGAGTTCTGGCAATGTGACGCCGATACGGTGGGCACGTCGACCGTCGCGGCGGATGCCGAGATTTGCGGGATGCTGGCAGCGGCGATGGAGAATGCCGGAATTGCCCGTGATGAGTTTCTGGTGCGGGTCAATAACCGCAAAGTCATGAACGGCGTTTTGGAAACCGCCAAGCTTATGGACAACGACCAAGCCGCACAGCGCGGCATCACCATGCGTGCCATCGATAAGTTGGATCGGCTTGGCGAAGACGGCGTGCGGGCCTTGCTCGGGGCCGGACGCAAAGACGAGAGCGGCGCATTCACGGACGGAGCCAATCTCGCGGCGGAACAGGCCGATATCATCATGGGCTTCGTTCAGGCCGAGCGCGCCGATGGAGCCGCGACCTGTGCGCGCTTGCGTGAGTTGATCGGGTCGTCCGAAACGGGTGCAGAAGGCATCAATGAACTCGAAGAGATTGCGATGCTGCTCGATGCGCAAGGGTATGGCGCGGATCGGATTAAGATTGATCCATCGGTCGTACGCGGTCTCGGGTACTACACAGGTCCGGTCTACGAGGCTGAGCTGACCTTCGAGCTCATCGACGAGAAAGGCCAGAAACGGCAATTCGGATCGGTGGCAGGCGGCGGGCGCTATGACGATCTGGTCATGCGCTTCACCGGACAGCGGACCCCGGCGACGGGGGTGTCCATCGGCGTGGATCGCTTGCTGGCTGCGTTGACCGCGACGAACCGCCTTGGCGGTACCGAGGCTCAGGGTCCGGTGGTGATCCTTGCGCTCGATCCAAGCCGGATGGTGCAGTATCAGACCATGTGCGCGGATCTGCGCAATGCAGGTATTCGCGCCGAAGTCTTCATGGGCGGCGGCAAAAACATGGGCAAGCAGCTCAAATACGCTGACAAACGCGCGGCACCGCTCGCTATCATCGAAGGCGGCGACGAGGCAGAGCGCGGCGTCGTTCAAATCAAGGACTTGGTTCTCGGTTCCAAATTGGCCGAAGAAATCGAGTCCAACGAGGAATGGAAAGCCCAACCCGCCCAACGCGAAATTCCGGCGGGTGACGTTGTTGCCACCGTGCGTGAGATGTTGGCCCGATGACCGATGCATCGCGCGATTACGGCGGCGAGGCGCTGTCGAGGGTCAACCAAGCGTGCGCCGATGCGTGCGGCGTGTTTGAGGCTGTGGGTTTTGCCACCGTCGAGCCGGGCTCGGTTTTGGAAGCGGAAAACCTGCTCGATCTTTACGGCGAAGACGTGCGCGCGCGGGCGTTTGTCTTTGACGGTGGCGGGGCAACGGACCTGTGCCTGCGTCCCGATCTGACCCTCGCGATTTGTCGTCATCACCTCAGCAACGGCGGCGGCGATGCGAAGTATGTCGCGTCCGGTCCTGTCTATCGCAGGCCATCAGTCGGTGAGACGCGGCCCGCGCAATTCCTGCAAGTCGGTTGCGAGTGGTTCGGTGATGCCAATATCGCGCAAGCCGATGCACAGATGCTCAACTTGGTGAGCGATGCCGTTCGCGCGGTGGGGCTTGAGGATTTTGCGATTGAGACGGGCGATCTGGGCGTTCTCTTCGCGCTGATTGACGCGGCAGATATTCCACAGCGCTGGCGGACACGGTTAAAGCGCCATGTCTGGCGGCCCAAGCGGTTTGCGTCGCTGCTGGAAAAATACGCGAGTGCCGAGGCGGACGATCCCGGTCGCCGCGCGCTGCTCAAGGCGCTCGGTTCGCTGGAACAGGATGATGCCCGTGCGGCTGTTGAGCGGATGTTGGCGCTGTCCGAGACGACTCATGTGGGCCTGCGTGGACCCGAAGAGATTGCCACGCGCTTTATCGAACAAGCCGAGGACGCCAAGGCGCATCCGCTGTCACGCGAAGTCGTGGATGCGATTGAGACGGCGGCGACGATGCGTGCGCCGTCCGGCGAGGCGCTGACCCGCTTGCGCGATCTTTCGCGGGCGGCGGGTATTGACATCACCCCGGCGCTGGATCTGTTTGAGGCTCGGCTGACACATATGCAAGCGCTCGGCATTGACGCGGCGGCCTTGCCTTTTGACGGCGAGTTTGGCCGCAACCTCGAATACTATGACGGTTTTGTCTTCGAGTTGTTCAACCCTGCGATGGCCGAAAGCGCAGGCCGCAGAGCCGCGCAGGTCGCAGGCGGCGGGCGTTATGACGGCTTGCTCCAGGCCGCCTCGCGTGCGTTCAGTGTCAATCCCACCAGTGGAACCGCCGTCGGCGCGGCGATCCGGCCAGAAACGATCCTTGCGATCCGGGAGGGCACAGCATGAGCAAACCGCTTCGATTGGGTATTCCGTCTAAGGGCCGTTTGATGGAGAAGACCCTCGCATTTTTTGCTGAGGTTGGCCTCAACATCCAAGCGGGCGGGGGCCGTGAGTACTCGGTTTCTGCGACGGGCATTGGCGGCATTGATGTCGTGTTGTTGCAAGCCGGTGAGATGCCGAGCGCGCTCGAGTCCGGCGCGATCCATCTTGGTGTGACGGGCGAAGACCTGATCCGCGAAAAGCTGCGCGATGCGGATGGCGCGACAACGTTGGTCAAATCGATGGGCTTTGGCCGCGCTGATCTGGTCGTTGCGGTTCCCAAAAGCTGGATTGATGTCGAGACGATGGCGGACCTTGATGATGCGGCGGCGACCTTTCGCGACTTGCACGGTCATGCGATGCGGGTTGCGACCAAGTATCTGACGACGACGCGGCGGTTCTTTCGCGAGAATGGCGTGGCGCATTATCGCATTGTTGAAAGCGCGGGCGCGACCGAGGGCACCGCAGCGACGGGCGCAGCAGAGATCGTCGTGGATATCACCTCCAGCGGCGAGACGCTGAAAGCCAATCACCTGAAGGTTCTGTTCGACGGTACGATCCTCCGCTCGCAAGCCCAGCTTCGTGCGTCGCGCAATGCGGATTGGCCCGAGGAGACCGTGGCGACGCTCAATACTTTGATTGACCGGATCGAAGCGCGGTTTGCGGCTCGTCGGCGTGTGATCTTGCACGGGGCGCTGCCGTTAGGGACTGACGGTCTTGAGCAAGAGCTGGCCTCCGTTCAGGCCTCGCTCGTTGCTGTTGAGGGCAAGTTGGTAACGGTCGGTACGCGCAGCGACCGCGCCTATGCCGCCGCGCAAATCTTGCGCGACCGAGGGGCAACGCGGGTGGATAGTTCCCACCCCGAAATGCTGTACGGTGCCGGGGCAGGCGAGTTTCAGCGCGTGGTTTCGACACTCAACATCTAATGCGCGCGCACTCTTAAGTATCAAGCGTTAACTGTAGTATCGATTTGAGAGCGACATTGTTTGATGTTTTTCAAATTTATTGGTTAATATTTAGGCTTTGTTCTAAGTATGCTGTAAATTATATTAATAATTCTTAATTTTCGTTGAATTTCCTCACGCCTATGTGATTATTCGGGTCGAGATCGGAAAGGTCTTTGAGAGTTTCTTTCGGAGTGACCCTGATGAAGAACGACCTTAAATTGATTGGTGTCTTGAGCGTCTGTTTGGCTTTTAGCCCGCTCGACAATGCCAAAGCGGCGGAGCAGATCTCTGCGTGGGGCGCCAATGGTGGCTTCGGCAGTTCATCTTTTTCGACTTACGATGGTGGTGCTCAGTTTTATAATTCGTCTCGCCGTGGTCAAAGGGCGCAACGTCTTCGCAACAACTACGGTTTCTTTAGATCACGCGCGATCCAGCGCTTGTCGAGCGATCAGCGCGCGTTGCTGGACTCGATCTTGGGCGGGCGGCCATTTTTCTTCCAGCCGGCCGTCGGCGGACCGACCCGGCCCATCCTGATTGCTGGAAATGCTTCGTCGGGAAATAACGCATCGTCCGGGGCGAATGCTTCTTCTGGGGCCAACGCTTCATCGGGAAGCAATGCCTCGTCGACGAGCAGCAGTTCGAGTGGCGGTGGTTCCATTCCCGCGCCGGCACCGCTGTTACTTTTGCTGACGGGTTTGGTCGGGTTGCTGGTCATGCGCCGCAAAGCCTAAACAGCGCGCCACGAGAATAATGTGAAAAACGAGTGCCTCATGGCGCTCGTTTTTTTGTTTCGCGAACAGATCGAGTGTCGCGGTGTTAGAGGATTAACGCGCCGACAGATCGCTCCGTGAAGACGCGCACGTAATCGCCCGGCGATGACCCAGCCCAATAGACCCAGAGACGGTAGGGGTCTTCGGGATCAACCCACACGACTTCGCCCGGCTCCAATCCGCGCAAATCCGTGCTGATATAGTGCACCGCAGTGTTTGCGAGAAAGTCTGTCGCAGCCATGGTGTCTTGGTAGGCGGCAACGCCCAGAACCGGCGCGTCAAAATCGACATACCCGACATGAATGCCATTCAAGCTGTCAAAGAAAACATAGTGGCTGGCAACAATGGTGTCGGCTGGGATGATGCCATCTTCACCGCCAACATCCACGCGGATCGGCTTTTCCAGCAGGATGTTCTGATCTTCGTCAAACGCGTAGAGGTTGGGATCGTCGAACGTATCGTTTCCGACTGAAAAGGCTTCGTTGGGATCGAGGATGACAAATTTTCCGTCGCCATTTTGCCGAACAATCTTTCCGTCAAGAACGGTTGCCGAGGCTGGTAAGGCGCTGATCGCCAATATTGCCGCAATGAGAAAGCGTCCGATCATGTGAGGCAGCTCCAGCGAGAAACATTCATGTTGCTCAAAAGGCTAGCATGCTCACCTCGACAGGCTAGGGGTGAGATGCGGCGCTCGCGCGAACGTGTTTTCGTGGCGAGAACGTAGGGACAGCCTGTTTGGTCAACAGCGTGAAGGGAATGTTAAGCTAAACTTGAGATTATCGGCGTAAAATTAACTGAACTTGACCAGCACCGTTTATCCGAGGTTCTCAATGGGCAATTTGCAGGCTCAGATTATCAGCAATAGCCATGATCGTGGTGCTGAACGATATGAGGCGCAGGACGAGGCGGAAGCGCTTGTTCCGGGGGCGGAATCTGTGTCTTGCGTCGTCGTCGATATCTCTGAAACCGGTGCGCGGATTGCGTTAACCGATGAGAACCTGAAGCTGCCGGAAAATTTGAAAATCTACATCGCTGAACGCGATCTGATCGCTGATTGTCGGGTTGTCTGGCGCAAAGGCAAAGAGTTCGGTGTCGCGTTTGAAACGACGGCGATCCTTTAACCAGTCGATTGCGCTGAAACCCTGAACGGTTAGCTCGAACTGCGGGCAAAGGTCTCTACGGAATCTGGAAACTGCATCCATTCATGCGCCGTTTCGCACCACACCGCCCGCGTCGGCGCGGGGAATGTCGGGTCTGCGAAACAACCGGCGGCGACGCCGATCATCTGCGGCAGCATCTCTAAAGTCCAATACAGTGTCGTACCGCAAGTCGGGCAAAAGTTCAGGGAAAGTGCGCGGCCTGAATCCGCGCTTCGTTTGAAGACCGACTTGTCGCCGGACCTTTCGATGATCTGCGATTTTTCAAAAAAGGCGGAGATACCAAACGCGCTGCCGGTGCGTCGCTGACATTCCGTACAGTTACAGATGCTGACGATCTGCGGATCACCGGCAAGTTCGATCGTGAACGCGCGGCAGGCGCAACTTGCGATGCGGGACTTCGATGAATCTGGTTTTGTCATTCCCACCGATCCTGCGTTGGTGCTTCGTCGGGTAATTCTATGAGCTTGTTTAAATCACCGGCAGTTCCGGATCGGCGCGGCGGCTGAGGAGGTGCGCGCCGTCTTCGCGGATGACGATGTTTTCCTCATGGACCATCATTTTTCCGGGGCCGATGGCCATGCTGGGTTCGAGAGTCAGGACCATGCCGGGGACCAAGACAGTTTGGTCAGTCGGCATGTGCGAGGGCAGCTCGGTCAGTTGCATCCCGAGGCCGTGGCCGAACCTGCCAATCCCGCCGCCGTCATCGCCGATCACGCTGACCATTGCGGTATAGAGGTCGGCGCAGGTTGCGCCGGGCTTGGCGGCGGCGAAGGCTGCGTCTGTTGCGGCGTAGAGTGTGCGATAGGCGGCTTTGGCGTCTTCGTCTGCATGGCCAATCGCGTAGTTGCGGTCGTAGTCGCAGAAATATCCGTCGAAGGTCGAGCCGGTGTCGAACATCAGAATGTCGCCTTCAGTCAGCGGGCGCTCGGACGGCGGCGAAATGACATCAGCATACCCGCCGGGACCAGCGCCGCCGACGAGGTAGGGGACTTCATCTGCGCCTTGGGCGAGCAGCTCGATGCGGAACGCGCGGAAGGCTTCGGACAGCGGCATCCCGGCCTTGATGACCTCGCCGGTGCGGTCGAAGGCATCGGAGGAGACGGCGCAGATATGAGCGATCTTTTCGATCTCGGCTTCTGATTTCACGAAGCGGCAGGCGCGCACAATCGGGCCTGCATCAACGAACGTCGCGCCGGTGATCTCACGAATGCGGTCGAAATCGGCGAGGGACATGCGCAGCGCGCTTTCTTCGCCCATCGGCACACCGATGGTCTTGCCGCCAAGTTCGCGCAGGGCATCGGAGAGCAGCGAGACGCCTTCGTCTTTAGGGCAGGGTGAGGCCCATGTGCGGATGTCGTCAATCCATGTCGCGGCCATCGTTTCTTGACCGATACCGGGGATCACAGCGACGGGTTTGCCCTCACGCGGGACGATCAGGAACCACGGACGGGTAGGGCTTTGCCAGAACGGGGTGAGAAAGCCGCTGAAGTATCGAACTTCGGGCTCGGTGCAAAAGAGCAGCGCATCGATGCCGGCCTCGGCCATGAGGCGTTGGGCCTTCGCGGTGCGGGCCTCGAACTCGGTGGCGGGGAAGCCGCGTGCCGGGGCTTTACGCATCGCGGATAACTTCTTCAGCGCCAAGTCCGTAGCCGAGCAAGCGGTCATCATCGCCGCCCAAGGCCGATAGCAAGAAGCTGGTGGGCATGCCGTCGGCATCGGTGCCGTTGGGGATCGCGAGGCCGCAAAGATCGAGCGTGTTACCGAGGTTGGTGTTGCGTAACGCTTTGAGGTTCGTGCGCCCAAAAAGGTCGACATCCGCATCGAGCGGAGCGATCTCTGGCGCGGTCATGGCGACAGTTGGCATGGCGATCAGGCGATCACCAACAATACCCCAGCAGTCCTCGATCATGCGTTCGCGCTCGGTCAGGATCGAATGATAGGAATGAGCGGACATGGTCTTGCCGCCATTGATGCGTGCGACAACACGGGGATCAACCTTGCTCGCATCGGGGCCGTCAACGAGGTCTTTGTGCAAGTAATACGCTTCGACGCTGGCGAGGGTGCCGTGATCGGCGATCAGTTGCATCGAGTCTGCGAAGGGCTGCATTGGCCCACGCTCGATCTTGGCACCGGCAGCCTCCAAGCGTTTGAGGCTGGCTGCGAAATTGGCGGCGACGGCGTCGTCTAGGTCATCGAGCGCGACGGTCTCTGGGACGAAGATCACGGCGTCACGCAGGTCTTGGCGGGTGACTTCGGAGGTGGCCGCCCGGCGCATAATCATGTCGAGATGGACGCAATCTTCGACGGAACGCGCCAACGGGCCGACCGTGTCGAGCGTGGTGGAAAGGGCGAAGACGCCGTCCTTCTCGATCCGGCCTTCACTGGTTTTGAAACCAACAACTCCGTTCAGAGCAGCGGGAACACGCACCGAGCCGCCGGTGTCCGTGCCAATACCGCAAGGCGCGAGGTTGGCGGCGACGGCAACGCCTGTGCCGGAGGATGAGCCGCCGGGGATGCGGGCAGCGCCGGGTGAATGCGGGTTTCGCGGCGTCCCGTAATGTGGGTTGAGGCCAAGGCCGGAATAGGCGAACTCGGTGAGGTTGGTCTTGCCGAGGCAAACCATACCGCCATTGCCTGCGATGTTTGCATCGCGCTTGGCGGGGGCGGCGGTGCGACGAGTTTCAGAGGCGGCCGTGGTGATTTCGCCCTCAAGATCGACCAGGTCTTTCCAGACAATCGGCACACCATCAAGCGCAGAGAGAGGACGGCCAGCGGCGATGCGTTGGTCGGCGGCGGCGGCTTCGTTCAGGGCGCGCTCGCGGGTGACGGAGATATAGACATGCTCGGCCTCGGGCTTATCCGTTTTAGAAAGGTAGTATTCAGCGAGGGCGACGGCGCTGGTCTCTCCCGCCATCAGCGCGCGACCGAGCGCGGTTGCTGAGCGTTTCGAGAGTGTTTCGATGTCGGTCATGTTGTCCCTCTGATCGGTCGCGCGGCGGCGCGCAGAACCCGATGGCGTCGTCAGATTGTCAAGTGCGCGGCGGAGAGCGTCTCGGTCTTCGCCGCATTGATGACGCTGGAGCATAGAGCATCGCGCGTGAAATAGGAATTGAAAGCCATGCGGAGATCTGGCTGCGTTCTGATCATTTTTGTAGGCGTTTGATTGTCGAGTCCTCGAATTGGTTCAATTGAACGCGCGCTGGCGTAGATCCGAACCGAAACAACCAAAAATTTAAATTGGTTCATTATTGGTTTGGATCATTTCATTCTGTTCTTCGACCTGATCCGCAGGACTGGCGGCGCGGGCGTCGGCTCTGAGGGTGTCTGGGTGATGTCTCTGATCGCCTCCATTCTGTCTTTGATTTCTCCATACGAAGACATCAGAATTTGCCGGGTAGGGACGGGAGTCGATTCTAGTTTTAGGTCGGGGACGCGAGCCAAATGTTCCGATTTTCATCGCCCGCAATGCTCGTCTATGTGGCGAAGCTAAAAAGAATGGGTGGCCGGAAATCCCAGAAATCGGCCGCTTTTTGTTCTTTCTGGCAGAGAATCGTCCGTATGCGAACAAAAGGAGTTGACTTGAGTTCGTACATCGAACACTA
>CAZXMX010000052.1:0-18073 GCA_964641645.1 uncultured Neomegalonema sp. | reverse complement strand
TGAGCATGATGTGCTGCTGCTCGACCTAATGCTTCCCGATGGCAGTGGATTGGAACTACTGGAGCAAGCGAGCACATCGACGCCCGGAACATATTCGGTGGTGATGACCGCTGACGGCTCTATCAACCGCGCTGTTGAGGCAATGCGTCTCGGTGCGTTCGATTTTATGGTAAAACCATTTTCTGAAACTGCGTTTGTCACGTCGGCGCGCAACGCGGTTGATGCAAAACGGACGGCCAGTCGGGAAAACTCCAAGCCGAAGGCGAAGACGAAAGAAGCATCAACCTTCAACGGTTTTGTCGGGGCCTCCGCACCGATGAAAGCGGTGTATGATCGGATCGAACAGGTCGGTCGCTCCACGGCCACCGTCTTTATCACCGGCGAAAGCGGGACCGGAAAAGAAGTCTGCGCGCAGGCAATCCACCGCGTTAGCAACCGCGCAAAAAAGCCATTCATTGCGTTGAACTGCGGGGCTATTCCGTCGGAATTGCTTGAGTCCGAAGTTTTCGGACACCTGAAAGGCTCCTTCTCGGGCGCAATCACGGATCAGCTTGGAGCAGCACGGGCGGCGGATGGCGGGACGTTGTTCCTTGATGAGCTGTGCGAGATGGATCTGTCATTGCAGACCAAATTGTTGCGGTTCTTGCAGACGTCGACCGTCACGCCCGTGGGCGCAACCCGGCCAGTCCCCGTCGACGTTCGAATTATCTGCGCGACCAACCGCGATCCTGCCGTCGAAGTCCGGGCAAAGCGGTTTCGTGAAGACTTATTCTTTCGGCTGTATGTCGTGCCCGTTCACCTGCCGCCGCTGAGAGAGCGCGGAACGGATATCATGGTATTGGCACGGCACTTCCTGAAGAAATTTGCGAAAGACGAAGGTAAGTCTCTTCAAGATTTTGACGCCGAGGCAACCAGCCGCTTGATGGCCATGCGTTGGCCGGGAAACGTGCGACAGCTTGAGAACCTGATGCGAATGATTGCGGCCGTGCATGACGGTCCGCTCGTCTCCGCTGATATGCTGCCGATGGAGATTGATACGTCGTTTGTCGATGATGCCCCTGCACCGACGCAAATGGCTGAACCCTCATCAATCGTCGAAGGTGAAGCGCCTGCAAGTCTCGAACAGCGGATTACAGCTTTGGTCGGCGAGGAACTCGGTGTCGTTGAACGGGCGCTGATCGAGGCGACAATTGCCTCATGTGGTGGAAGCGTGCCGAAGGCTTCACGGATACTCGGGGTCAGCCCCTCTACGATCTATCGCCGCCGAGAGGCTTGGATGGCTGAATCCGACGTTGCATAACGCGAAGGCGCGTGCGTTTCGCAGTTGCGATTTGCAATTCGCCATGGCTAACAATTGATGAAGTACATATTTTTCAGATAGATAGAGTCTGGATCGCGAATTGCGAAGGTTGACGTGAAGGTTATCTCACGCACCGGAGCACATCATGCCTATCACCCTCTTTAGCGCCGTTCTGCTTCTCTCGTTTTGCCCGCAGACATTTTTCAACATCGGTCTGCCGGATTGGATGGGCCACGCAATCGCCTATGGGGCGTTGATGGTGGTCGCCATCCGTCGTCTTGACGGTCGATTGATCGATATTGCCCTTGCGGTTTTTGCAGTCGGCCTCGTTATCGAACTGGCTCAGGCTTTGACGCCCGATCGTTCGACGTCTGTTGACGATCTATTGGCGAATGCTGTCGGGATCGCCATTGGCAGTCTTTATGCGGTGCGGCACTCGACGCTCTTGGTCTTCGGGGCGTTGAGTGTTGCAGGATGTGCCGCAACTGAAACGCCGCGTAACGCCGATCCGGTGGCGCGTGAGGGGGGCTATCAACCGACGCTGCGCGCCATCCCCACCGGCGAACGCGAGGTCGTATCGCGCGAGGTTACTCTGGCTTCGTGCAAAGCCAACACTCACTTCGATCACATCCCACTGCTGCCACGTTCGTCCGATGAGCCCGCAATTTCGCGTGGCGATTTACTGCGCGTGTCGATTGGCGACGACACCATGTTAACCGGCGATTATGAGATTGAGGACGACGGCCAATTGCGTTTACCCCAAGTTTCAGCCGTTCGCGCGCATGGCCTTACGTCTGCGGTATTATCGCGCCTTGTTGGTGCTGCGCTGGTCCGCGAAAACCTCTATCGCGCTGCGCCGAGTGTCAGCATCAGAGTGATTGAGCGCGCGTCGGTTCGCGTGCATGTCGAAGGCGCGGTGTTTGAACCGGGTACGGTAGAGATTGCCATGCGCTCTGCCGAAAATCGGGATCTCACGCGTCAAGCTGCCTTCGGCGATTCTACTCATGCTCGCGGGCTTGTTGCCGCCATTCAATCTTCAGCCGGCCTTCGCCCCGATGCGGATACGCAGCGCGTTCTTTTGAAGCGTGACGGCAAGGTCTGGCGCCTTGATCTGAGACCAGCGGCAATCAATCGCAAGTTCCATGACCCAGTCTTGCTTTCTGGTGACGAAGTTCATGTTCCCTCTCTGGGGTGCTTCCAGCCCGGCCTTGCCCGTCCAACCGTTGTGACCCGCAAAGGCATCAAGGTTCACCTCTCGAACCTGACCAGCCCCGCACAAAGCAACGCGCAATCTGCCATTGACGATGACGTTCGTGAAATCAAGTACGGGACGCGTCTTTTGCAAGCCCTTGTCCGTATGAACTGCGTGGGTGGTACGGCGCTGACGAATGCAGATCGCTCCGCTGTCCTGATCTCGCGCAATCCGATCACGGATCGTTCGGAAGTCATCGAACGCAATATCGAGGATCTTGTCCGCCGCGCCGACCGCGACAACCACGACCCGGTCCTGATGCCCGGCGATGCGATTGCTTGCTACGACAGCTCGGTGACGAATGCGCGTGATGTCGCCCGTACGATCATCGAAGTCGCCTCCCCTGCTTCGCTTATCCTTGGAGGCCTTTGATGCGCCTTTTCAAGAATTGGGCACAATGGCGTCGCTTGCGCTATGTCATTGTCACCGTGATGGCCATCGCGCCGATCTGGTTTCTCGCGATCACCTATATCACCCTGACACCGAAACAATACGCGGCAGGCATGACCATCATCCTGCCGGGAGATGGGCCAAACGCTTCTGTGAACTTGGATCAGGTGGGTCAGGCGACGTCGAGTTCCTCCTCGCCTTGGGCCAGCAGCCGTCTCAGCCCCGTTGAAAGTTATCGTAAGCTGATGATGACCGATACGGTGCGTCGCGCGTCCGCCGCCGCACGCGGGTTAACCCCGGATACCTTTCCGAAACCGAAAATTAAACTAGTCGATCAGACGAACCTCATTATGGTGTCGATGCGCGGGTTGAGCCCGGAAGGTGCAACGGCCAATGCGCAGGCTTTTCTTGATTCTTTCACGGATGAGCTAACACGCCTGCGTCAAGATTTCGCGGATCGTCGCGAGAATGCCAACCGCTCGGCACTGAAACAGTATCAGGACAATGTTGCGAGGGCGCAGGAACGCTTGCTCGAATTCCAAGCCGAGAGTGGCCTCGCCGACGCTGGACAGTATGGTGAGACGGTCGCGCTTGTTGATACGCTGGGCCGCCGCCTGCAAAACATTGATGCCGAGATTGGCCGTCGAGATGGCGAAGTTAAAGCGTTGGAAGCCTCGTTAAACGTCGATGCAAGGCGTGCGGCCTCTGCACTCAAACTACGCGCCGACCCGGTTTTCCAATCCCTGCTCGAAGAAATGACCGCAATGAAGATCGTTTTCGAAAAGGCAAAACGTCAATACGGGGATCGCCATCCGGAGTTTCAAGCAGCGAAACGCAAGTATCTGAGCATCGCTCAGCCGATGCTACAACGCGGCGAAGCCCTGACCGGACTAGACCGTCAGGCGTTCCGCGCACTGGGCGACATTTCCGCCCATGGTGTGCGTGAGACGATGCTGGGTACATTGGTGGATAACGCGGCGGCGCGGGACGGATTAATTGCTGAACGTGGTGCACTCGCTGCTCAATACACAACGGCAAAAGCTGAAGTTCAGCGTCTGTCGGCCCCTGCCGCAGAGTTGGATCGACTCGCGCGTGAGCATCAGGTTGCCGAAGCGGTCTTCGTTTCCGCGATTGCCCGAGCTGACACGACCAAGACCGATTTATTCGCGGCCTACCCGTTGGCCCAGGTCATTGAGCAACCTTATGCATCGAATGATCCGGTCTCGCCGAGTACGAAAATTGGTCTGATCGCGGCGATTGCCGGAACGGTCTTCGTCGCTGGTGGCCTTACTCTCGCTTGGATGCGTAACTCGATCCTACGGTGGTTGGGGCGCTTGTTTGCCCATCCCTCGACCGAGATAGACGCAGCGATGGCCGCACGAGAATCCGCCTCGCCCCAGCCACGCGCACTGGATGACGAACCTCTGATCGAGATTCCAAACCAAGTTCCTCATGCCATGAAGGAGGCAAGTGATGGCACATCCCGTTCCGAACATGACGCCGCCTGAGCGCCTTCTTTACCGAACCATTACGCTGACTTGGTTGTTCTACGGGCTTGGGGCGCTCTACGTCATTGGTCCGGTTTTGGGATGGAGTCTTGCCGGGTTTGTCGCGTTGTCACTGTTTCTTGCCCCATTGATGCGCGAAAATCTTCGCGCCGTGCCGCCGTCACCGACCGTTTGGGTCTGGATGATCTTCATGCTGGGTATGTTGGTTGTCCTTTGGGTTGGGCATTTCGATAACGCGCTCGGAACGGGTAAAACGATTAAATCTAGCATTGGCTGGGCCAAGGGCTGGGCGCTGTTCGCGCTGTTTATTCTGATCGGGGCCTGTTTGCGCATCCGCCCTGAAGTCATCGTGCGCGCTCAGTGTGTGCTCGGTTTGCAGACGTTACTGCTATTGCCGCTGTTTATACTCGCGCCGAAAATCGGATTGCCAGAAAAGCTGTTTGTATCGCCGATCCGAGCGGTAGGTGGGCCGGGGCCAGAATACTTCTCGGTCTATCTCTATACCATCGATCCATCGAATGGCGCGTCCCGGTGGCAATTTTATACGCCATGGTCGCCGTTCGCTGGTCTGGTGGGCGTGATCGTGACGCTCAGCGCGCTTGAGGAAAAAAACAAGTTCTGGCGTCGATGCGGCGTGCTGGCAGGGCTGGCGATTGTGTTGATGACGAAATCACGCATGAGTCTGATGGGTGTCGTGATTTGTGGATCCCTACCCCGGCTTCTGCCTTTGGTGCTGAAGACATGGGCATGGTTCGCCATGACTGCGTTAGCGAGTGCGATGGTGGTGGTCGGTGGGAGCGTCATGTCTGCATTGTCGGACGCCATCTACGCCTTTCGCGCAATGCGCGCCGACTCAACGCGAGTCCGAGACGCATTGCAGAGCATTGCCAACGAGCGCTGGTCGACCGAGGCCTATTGGTTTGGCCACGGGATTGTCGAACCCGGAGCGCACGTTACAGAATACATGCTGATTGGGACTCATCACACTTGGTACGGCCTGTTGTTCGTAAAGGGAACCATTGGAGCCATCATGCTGGCAGTGCCGATGGTCTGGACGCTAATCATCTTGTCAAAGCAGACGATTGTAACGAGACAAGCCCGCCTGCCACTGGGAATGATCCTCGCACTGCTGCTGTTCTCATTCGGGGAAAATATGGAGGTGCAGCTTTACATCCTATGGCCGGCGCTGGTTCTGATCGGGGCATCGGTGTCTCAGCGCGGCGTTTCAGAAAGTCGCAACAAAGCTCCAACTGCACCTGAACCACGTGAGCATTGGGAACTGACGAGAAGTCGACGCAGTGGCAGCCACGCGTAAGGCGCTTACAAACCGCGCGGCGAAAGTACCCCCGCTAAATCCATTTATGTTGGCAATCAGCCACCAAAGATATCGCCCGCCGGATCCGTACCCGCCGACATCGCAATCGTGCGAATGACGGGAATGCTGTTCGGCGGCTTAGCTGGTCCTGCCTCGTCAGCCAATTAGCAGACTCGGCAAAAATAGAACAATTCCCGGGAAGGCGATCAGTCCTGCTATGGTAAGGGCATCAGCGACGAAGAACGGCGACGCACCCCGGAAAACATCCTGCACGGTGACCTCGGGACGAACCCCAGCCACGACAAAACAGTTCAACCCGATGGGCGGTGTAATTAGACACAGCTCTGCCATCTTGACGACCAAAATGCCGAACCAAATCGCACAGAGCGGCCCTGACATTCCGAATGCGGAATCTGCGGCAGATACATACTCGCCGCCATTGAGCGCCATCACCGCAGGGTACACAACCGGCAGCGTCAGTAACAACATTCCGATGGCATCCATGAACATACCCAAAACGGCATAGGCCAACAGAATGCAAATCAGCGTAAGCATCGGGCTTTGTTCCAGAGAGGTTATCCAGTCGGAAAACGCGCCCGGCAGATCTGCAAATCCAAGGAATCGAACATAGATCAAAACGCCCCAGATGATCGTAAAGATCATGACCGATAGTTTGGCCGTTTCGAGCAAAGCATCTTTGAGCTGAGGCCAGCGCATTCCATTCCAGACAGCCATGCACAAAACGACGAATGCTCCAAGTGCTCCACCCTCCGTGGGCGTCCCCCAAGCATCACCGCCGAACGGATTGTAGATGAAGAAGATAATCAAGAACACAACAATGAAGATTGGCATCGCCGGCGGCAGAGAGACCAACCGTTCTCGCCAAGAATACCCGCCAACCGGAGGGCCAAAGTTCTTGAACAAAAGCGCCATTCCGACGATCAGGCCCGCATAGATGATTGCGGAAAACACGCCGGGTATGAAACCAGCCAAGAGTAACCGTCCGACATCCTGCTCCACGATGATCGCGTAGATCACGAGGATTGCTGATGGCGGAATAAGTGAAGCCAGTGTACCCCCCGCCGCGACGACGCCGGCCGCAAAACGCTTGTCATATCCCTGCGCCAACATCTCAGGCACAGCAATGCGTGCAAACACAGCTGAAGTCGCGACCGACGCTCCTGATACTGCTGCAAATCCCGCTGTTGCGAAAACTGTGGAGACTGCGAGGCCACCCGGCAGCCATCCGACCCATCGCTTCGCCGCTTCGAACAAGGCCTTCGAGCGCTTCGTTGATTGAACCCATGAGAATGTCGCGGTGCTGTGGCGACAAAGCAGCCAGAGCATCGGTGTTTGCGACAACTGGGCAGTTTACGGTGCCGGGGTTCAGGTTTGTCGTCCACCACTTACCGGTCTCGACGGTTCCGAAGGACATGTGAGCGTGCGGTGCAAACGCGACCGCCTTGACGACACCGCTGTCGAGCGCTTGGCGAACTTCAGAAGCCGTCATCGACGTTGGAACGGCGTCCACAGCCTTCATCGCTTTACCAATACCACCGGTTGCACGAACGCTTACGCTGTCGATAATGAAAGAGATTGACCGAGTGTTCACCAAATACCCGTTCTTTGAATCACGCCAGATTGCCGCTTACCTCCGCCGGGAGGGCCGGTCGTTGAACACGCGGACAATCCCTGTCAAGACGGAGTCCACGGTTTCTCGGCGGCTTATCGGAGTAGATGACCTTATCGCGACCACTTCGGCGGCTCTACTGACCAGAAATCGACTGCGCTGAGAATAACCCCACTCTATTCACCTGCGCTATTGTCCAACTAAGCATCATGCATCCCTTCCGTAAGGATGTGGCGATATCGGCCCCGATTTTCGAGGCTAGAGACTTCCTGCGCTTGCCACACGATGCTGCAGTTCGTTGAAATTTGGCTTCACTAAAAATAAGAGATCCATTTCTTAGACCGGTGGGACATCTCTCTTAAGCTGCATTCAATGAAAATCTCGGCTTGGAAATAAGATCTTCGCCTGCTCTCTTGGGTGACGCGCCCGACTTCGATGATTAGCAAGTGGCTTACCGTTGAGGACAGGGCGTTTGGCTTCGTCAGCGCGGGAATTGGAAACATCGATGGCTCCGGCATGAGCGGTGACGTTACCGAGGTTGTCCAGCATCCTTGACAAATCTTCGATGTGCCATGCGATTAAGTGTGTAACGATGCCTTCGCGTTGCAGTTTGCCTGATACGCGCAGCAAGCGTCCAGCAATAACGGCACGACGAAAGCGTTCGTACATCTTAGGCCATACCACCACATTGGCCACGCCGGTTTCATCCTCCAGTGTCAGAAAAACTACCCCTGAGGCTGTGCCGGGACGCTGGCGCGTAATGACAAGGCCGGTGACACACACGACCGCTCCGTCTTTTGTGTCTTGTTGCGTTCTGGCAGTAACAACGCGGTCGCCAAGCTGAGTCCTCAATAGCGCGACTGGGTGTTCGCGTAGAGTCAGCCGGGTGGCAACGTAATCTTCTACGACCTCTTCACCAGGCGTGGATTCCGGCAGTTGGATAGGCGGTTCGACAATGCCTTCGCCGTCCATCTCTGTTGAAAACAGTGGTAGTGGCTTCGCCGCTTTTATTGCCTTGGCGTCCCAAAGCGCTTTGCGGCGCGCATACCCAAGCGAGGCAAAAACATCTGCTTCGGCAAGACGCGTCAGCAAACGGGGAGAGACTTGACCGCGATGCCAGACACTCTCGACATCAAGGTATCCGTTACCGCGACGTTCAACAAGGCGCTGTAATTCTGTCTCGCTCGCACCTTTGACCTGTCGAAATCCAAGCCGTAGAGCCAAAACCCCATCGGTGGTTGGTTCCAACGTACAATCCCAATTGCTCGCATTAATACAAACAGGTCTGACCTCCACGCCATGTTCACGCGTGTCACGGACGATTTGAGCGGGGGCGTAGAATCCCATCGGCTGACTGTTGAGCAATGCACAGGCAAACACAGCTGGATGGTGTTTCTTGAGCCATGATGATGTGTAAACCAGCAAAGCAAAACTAGCCGCGTGACTTTCGGGGAATCCATACTCACCGAAGCCTTCGATCTGCTTGAAAACCCGCTCTGCAAAAGCTGGCGGGTAATCGCGCGCAATCATGCGCTCAATGAAAAGTAGACCATAATTTTTGATTGTACCTGTCTTGCGGAACGTCGCCATTGCGTGCCGAAGGCCATCAGCTTCTTCAGGCGTAAAGCGGGCGGCAACCATGGCAATTTGCATAGCTTGTTCTTGAAACAGCGGCACACCGAGTGTTTTTTTAAGAACCGATTCTAGTTCGGGCTTCATATAATGAACCGGCTCTTCTTTATTACGGCGACGCAAGTATGGGTGAACCATATCGCCTTGGATGGGACCAGGACGAACGATGGCCACTTCGATAACAAGATCGTAGAAACTACGTGGTTTCATACGCGGCAAGAAATTCATTTGCGCGCGGCTTTCGACCTGAAAAACACCGAGGCTGTCGCCTTCGCAGAGCATGTCGTAAACAGCACTGTCCGCCGCAGGAATAGTTGCAAGAGTATAGTCCTGACCATTATGCTGGCGTAGTAAATCAAGCGCCTTACGCATACAGGTCAGCATGCCAAGCGCGAGCACATCGACCTTCAGTATGCCCAGTGTTTCGATGTCGTCCTTGTCCCACTCGATGACCGTACGCTTTTCCATAGCGGCATTTTCTATCGGCACATACTCATCAAGACGCTCACGAGTGATGATGAAGCCGCCAACATGTTGCGACAGATGACGCGGGAACCCGATGACCTCATGCACCAGTTGTAAAGTTTGACGCAGACGGCGGTCTCGAAGATCAAGGCCCATCTCTCGTATATGCTTTTCGGGAATGCCATCAGAGGACCATCCCCAGACCTGACTGGACAGCGCACTAATGAGATCTTGTGACAGCCCCATCGCTTTGCCGACCTCGCGCATCGCGGCACGGGCGCGAAAATGGATAACGGTGGCACAGAGACCCGCTTTCTCGCGCCCATAATGGTCGTAAATATGCTGGATCACCTCTTCGCGGCGCTCATGTTCGAAATCGACGTCAATGTCAGGCGGTTGGCTGCGCGCTTCTGATATAAAGCGCTCGAACACGGCAGAGATGAGCTTAGGGTTTATCTCGGTAATGCCGAGCGCATAACATACAACAGAATTGGCTGCTGACCCACGGCCTTGGCACAGAATGTCTTTTGACCGTGCAAAGGCAACAATGTCATGAACCGTTAGGAAATACCGCGCGAAATCTAATTTCTTGATGACGTGCAGTTCTTTCTCTACCGCCAGACGAATCTTTCGAGGTATCCCACGAGGATAACGCCATTGTAGGCCTTCATTGGTCAATCGCTTAAGCCGAGCTTGCGGATCTTCACCGTTTGTCACTTCGTCGGGATATTCATAACGAAGTTGACCAAGATCGAAATGACAGCGCGCAGAAATCTCGGCGGTGCGCTGGACCGCTTTGGGGTATTCGCGAAAGAGATGCCGCATTTCTTCTTCCGAGCGCAGTCGACGCTCGGCGTTTGGCAGTGCGCGTGCACCGATGGTGTCGATTGTACAACCTTCACGAAGGCAGGTCAGTACATCCGCCAACCGTCGTCGCTTGGCTCGGTGCATCAGGGCATCGGATGTCGCAACCAAGGGGGCGTTGGTCTGTTTAGCACATTCAGCTAAGGCCTTAAATCGTGCAGCATCGCGCCCGTCATAACGCGGCGCTGCGGCGCTGAATGTAAATCCAGGAAACCGCTGTGCCATCGCTGCGATATCTTCCTCCGGCGGATGAAAAGGATCATGGGGCGCTGCCAATAAAATTAGCCCCTCGGCCCACTCCCAGAGATCAAGCGTTTGCAGTAGACAGCCACCTTTCTGGGCCCTTTTTTTTCCAATAGAGAGCAAACGACATAAACGACCATAGGCAGCACGATCTGTCGGCAGGACAATCCAATCCACCTTACTGTCCGTTAAAACGAGCCGCGCCCCAACAATCAGTTTAGGGATCGAGAGCGGAATAAAATCTTCGTCCGGGTGCGCCTCTGGTGGATCAAGAGTCTCTTGTCTGCCGGATGGGTCTTTGCGAACCCGAATGGCTTTGGCGCGCGCCCGTACATCATCATGAGTGATGGGCTTTCTAATGGTCAGTGCTTCCTTCTTAAGCGCCTTGATCCGTGCATAAGCGCGCACGACACCCGCCATAGAATTTCGGTCCGTAATGGCGAGCGCGTCCAAACCAAGAGCCGCTGCCCGCTCGACCATTTCTTCGGGATGCGAGGCACCTGTGAGAAATGTGAAATTGGTGGTGATGGCGAGGTCCGCAAAGCTCATGCAAACTCACCTTGCACGAACCAACCCGCAGGCATGTCTCCACCCTTTGCATGAAACAGCCACAAGCGTCGCCCCTCGGTGGTTTGCACTTTCCAATAATCGCGCACACCGCTGCGCCAGTTCGGATCGTCCCACCACCATTCTGGTGCAATGCGTTCCGGACCGATTGCCTCCTGCATGTTGAAAGCACCCCCCCGCCACCGAAAGGAGGTGGGCGGCGTACTATCGACAAGCTGCCTCAAGGGTTCAGGCCCAAATAACGTGAGAGGGCGATCCCGACCGCCTTGCGGAAAGTGCTCAGGCTTAGAGTAAGCCGCTGCTGCAACCGTGAAAGCGCGTTCGGGAACATGACTTTCCGCAGGCAAGAACCGCGTCACCCGGTCAAACCCGATACGGTTGCCGATCCGTCCAATCAAATCATTCAGCGCGCTTTGGTCTTGAGTCTCTCGCCCTAAAGGCGCGCTTTGCTCTGGTTTGAGCGGCTCGGTCACAAAAGCATGTAGCCTTACCGCATCAATACCAAACCCGGCATCCATGCCGTTGATCGCATGATCGAACAAACTGCTTATTTGCTTTGGATCGCGGGACGGACTCGCCAAGCCAATCTCGATGGTTTCCTCACTGTGATCTGTGCGCTGGATTGAAAAGCGCATCTGCCGCGCGCCGCGTTGATCTTGCGCCAGCCTCTCACAGAGCCGCGCAAGTAACCGACCCAGTGCCGCGACAACATCATCGGTCTTGCCGATAGGTTCGGGCAGTGACAGGCGCACCGCGTAAGGCGGTGTGAGAGCAGAAAGAGAAAGGAGATCTGGCTCTGCCCCTAATAGTCGATCAAGACGTTGTACCATGTGTTCGCCAAAGCGTCGTGCCAATGCACCGCGCGGCATTCCGATAATGTCACCAATAACGCGTAGCCCTAAACGGTTGAACGCCAATACCGCGCTCTCCTCGATACGCAATGCGGCAACAGGCAAACACGTAACCGCTTCCCGCGTAGATCCTATCGGTGCGATGCGCGGAGGTGATGCGAACCGGGCCAGCGCCCAAGCTGCTCCCTTCGTATCCGCAAGACCTATGCGAACCGTCAACCCCATATCGTCAAGCTGTGCTGTGATCAGCTCCAGCAGGGCCGCTTCACCGCCAAACAGATGAGCGCTGCCTGCTATATCTAGAAACAAACCATCGTTTTCGTCGAGTTCAGTGGAAGGCGTGTACTGCACACTCCACCGCGCAAGCGCGTGTAATAAAGCCGCGTCTTTTTCTGGCTGTTCTTGAACAAAGAGGAGATCAGGATAAATCGCCCGGACATCCGTTAGTGTCGCTCCGAGCCTTAGGCCTGCTGCTTTTGCAGCCTCGTTCATCGAGCAAAGCCGCAACGCGCTCTTTTGCATCGTGACCACTGCGAACGGGCGGGTTGGATCGCTCCTCCCCTCGCGCCGTAACACACGTTCTGCCGCCAGATGCGGAAACCACAGTGAGGCTATACGACGATGCATCCCAGCCAATATCCCAATGACAAATTATTCCCTTTTTGTTCCTTATAAGGTCCCATCGATGAAAAGTCGAATCTTGCGTTGCCGCAAGCGGCGTACAGCGCCACCGTGTCTCAGCCGCATTGTTCACCGGCACATCGGGAACAAGACATAACCCTGTCGAACCACCAGCTTCGGCGGAAAGTTGCAAACGCCGGCTTTCCATGAAATCCGCTGGTTTCGATAAACCAGCGATCACTATCGATGATGTCTCCCGCAGAGCCTCTTCCATACACCAAAGTGCTTCTTTGTGGCTTCGGGCATTCACGGAAATCAGTCGATTAGGATTGAAGAAGCATACGAGCCCCAAAGGACATATCTGAGCCGCTTGGATGGGGCTATGAATCCATATAATTAAACTTTGGGCCTGGGCCGCCTGGATAGCGGCAAAAACTCTTGAGGACAAACCAGTCACATCGTGAACGCGACCAATCCTCAGAGCAATTGGAGTCATCCCGAATCTATATTCCATATTTGCTCTATAGTAGAATTCATCCCGAAGGTCATCAAATACACTGGGATGCGCGGCGAGGCACAACACCACGCAACATCGTGGCTATGGATTTACAACAACGAACGGCCCAAAATGGTGATCGGCGAGATCATACCTACCATGAAACTGAAACAAGTCGCGTGAAGTCCAATTATCGATCCCGTGAAAAATGGGATGATTACCGGGTCTCAGGTCACTCTCAATCGCAAGAATGCACTCTTTGCCGGCCATGACGAGGGCGGCAAACCATTTTCGAAATTAGCGTGGTCTGAAGTTGCATAGGAAATCATACAAAAATGAAGTCACCCTGATCCAATTGACTCACCTCCAAATTAGCAAAGAGCAGTTGATCACCGTTGCTACTTAAGAGAATGGCTCCGGCATCGGTGCCAGTCAAAGCAGCAAATGCATCTTCCGAATTCTCGAATCCAAGACCTCGGCTGAGGACAACTTGATCCAGGCCAGACTGGAAGTCACCGATCACTCCGTCAACACGGTCAGTGAAATAGAACTGATCGGTTCCGCTACCACCATAGAACAGGGCGTAAAGATCGCGGGCTTCAAGCACGTCGTTCCCGCTACCACCAAGAATTCGGACACCCCAATGTTCGGCAATCAGGTGATCATCACCAAACCCGCCACTCACGCGGATGTTTCCCCCACCAGAGATGACGAGATCGTTCGCGTCAGTGCCGGTGATCCAACCTGACCCGGTGATTGCCTCACCCGTTTCTGGGATAACGAGCGATTCTGGGCGCTCTATTTCGTCGCGGTAGAATCCAACATTGTCTTGGGTCAAGTCGCTGAGTTCGGTTGCCTCAAGCAGAACTTGCCCGACAGCGGTGTTGATGAGCACGTCGCCATCCACCTGAGAGGCTGCATCAGCCAGGTCATCAAAATGGACAAGCTTTCCCACAGCATTTGCAAAATAGAGTGTGTCTTCTTCTGCATTGAAGTCATGAATAACCGAGCCCAAAAGCGGCCCGGCAATGACAAATGTATCGTTCCCAGCGCCGCCAGTAGCGTGTTGGTTCTGACCTTGAAGGAAAAACACATCGCTGCCCGATCCACCAAATGCGCGGGTGTAATCCGTGTCTAACTGGAAGACGTCATCGCCGTCGCCACCTTGAACTTGCACGTTTCCGCTGGTTGGAATGATTGTCTCGCTTGCGCTGGTGCCAAAGATTGATCCAGCGGCAAAAATTGTTTCGGACGTCTCCGGCAATACTGGTGGTTCAAATGGCGGAAGGTATCGTTCGATTTCATCCGACGAAGCTGTTGTAATACTCTCCAATGTGCCGAAACCGTCGATGAAAGACACAGTGGCTGACACGGAAGAACCGACATCTTCTTGGGTCAGAAGATACGTCGAACCAGTTGCGCCTTCGATGGCAAGGCTGTCTCGCTCCCATTGATAAGAAAAGGCACCCAATCCATCTTCGTCATCCAAGGAAACGGAGACCGACAATTCGTTTCTTTCGACCGCATCGCCGGAGATCCTGACGGTTCCGGTAACAGCATCATTGATGTTCGCGATGCCCGTTATCTCATTTGAAGTAACATCGACAATGTCCCCGTCGCCATTTTCGTATGTTAGTGTTACCGTCACCGAAGCGCCAACGTCGTCTTGGCCTAGCTGATATTGACCGCCAACCGCGCCAGTGATGGCAATGTCGTCTCGCAGCCACTGGTAAGTAACATTATTCAAATCATCGACTGAACCGACTGCGACGGCTACCGACAATACCTCGCCTTGAACAGCGTCCCCTGTGACAATGATCCTAGGCGGACCTGGAGGAGCAGGGATAATGACGCTGCTTTCTAGAACACCATCAACATAGGTTCTACTGCGGACATCTCCGTTATCGTAGAGTAATTCTTGAGCCGTGATCTCGCCGCTCACCTCATCGTACGAATTGGTGTAGCTCTCCCAGTTTCGGCTGTCGCTTCCATCTTCGAAGGTAAAGCTTTGGCGAACACCGCTTGCGCTGTAGAGCGTTGTGCGCACATCGCCATCGGTCTCGGCAATGATGCGACTGACGATGGTCCCGTCAATGAAACTTTGGCTGCGGGTATTTCCGTTATCGTAAAGCAGTTCTTGAGCGGTGATTTTGCCACTCACCTCGTCATAGGAATTGATGTAGCTCTCCCAGTTACGACTGTCGCTACCATCCTCAAAGGTAATGCTCTGACGGACACCACTTGCGCTGTAGAGCGTTGAGCTTACATCGCCATCTGCCTCGTTAATGATGCGGCTGATTATGGTCCCGTCCGTGTAACTTTGGCTGCGGGTGTTCCCGTTATCGTAAAGCAGTTCTTGAGACGTAATTTTGCCGCTTACCTCGTCATATGAATTGGTGTAACTCTCCCAGCTGCGGCTGTCGCTTCCATCTTCGAAGGTAATGCTCTGACGGACACCGCTTGCGCTGTATAGCGTCGAGCGTACATCGCCATCGGCCTCGCTGATAATACTGCTAGCTAGAACGCCATCGCTATAGCTTTGGTTGCGAATGTTACCATTGTCATAGATCCGTTCTTCAGAAACGAGCTGATCGCTCGCTTCGAAGAAAGTCCTCGTGATCGTCTGCCAATTACGGACGCTGGCCGTATCAACCACCGTTGTTGTATAAGTCGTTAGTATAAAATCCGCGTTGCTGATCGACGCGATGCTCTGGTCTTCCCCCACGTTTGGCAAAGGGATGCCCGTGCTTAACGCCCTGGCGAGATCGAAACGCTCTACACCTTCAACAAACTGAAGACTGTGGGTATCGAGAACTCCGTTAGCGAATTGGATGAACTCAGCATTTATAGCTGTTTCCCAACCACGGCTGCCGACTTCTTGATTGTCGTCGATCAGCGAAACAATTCTGACATCCCCAAGGCGATAGTCCGCCTCTACAGTCAAGTCGATGCCATAGGAACCCGCATAGATGACGGTATCGATACCATCTCCACCTTCAAGTATGTCAAATTCAGTTCCGCCATAAAGGAAGTCGTCTCCGCTTCCCCCATTTAACCAATCACGGTAACTCGCGCCCAAAATAATGTCATTCCCACCATCCCCTAGGAAGCTTCCTGAAAAAGCACGCGTGGCATCGATGAAGTCATCGCCTTGTCCACCAACGATGAAGGCGGCAGACGAACTAGATGAGGTATCTGATCCTGCGATGATCCAATCATTCCCCTCACCGCCGGAAGCGAAATCGACAGGCGAGCTGAAAGAAGTGGTACCGGTGAGGATGACATCATCTCCGTCATCTCCATAAAGAAAATCGATGCCATCACCACCATCGATAAAGTCGGCCCCCGCCCCACCGAGAAACACGTCGATATCTCTATCGTCCGACTGACCAATTAGAACGTCGTCACCATCTCCGCCATTCACTGACTTGATAGGTATGTCAGAATAGAGCTGCGGATTTTCGTCGCTAGTGTCGTAGTAAACGTCATCTGCGGAGGTAAGGTCGGTGGTGTGGGCGCTCCAATTGTCTTCGGAGAGAGCTCGGCCATTAATTGTACTCTCGTGATCCTCCGCGAGACCATAAATTAGGTTGGTCGCAAAACTTCCTGTGAGAGTGTTCGACGACAGCTGCGCAACAGATGACGAAAAGTTTCCTAGAAAGAGGGTGCCGCCCGTCGAACCGTCCCAATCAGTGTGAATGGTATTGTCTTCGATGACGATTGTGCCTGAGTCATAGCCGCGCTGTGGAACATAGAAAATGACGTACGGGTTATCAGCGGTGCTGGACTTAGTGATCGTGTTGCCAGAAACAAAGAGATCACCGCCGCCGGTTACATTGATCGCATGATTGGCAGGCGCGTCACTATCGTCGATGGTTGAATTTGTGACCCTCGTAAAATCAGACACGACCGTTTTAATGGCGTGGCCGTTATGGCTGTTCGAAAAATACGATTCCGAAACATCCACCGAATTGCCGATGAAGTAGATGTGATGTTCCTGAGACGTCCGCCCGTTATCGATGAACGTAGAGTTTTCGACGACAAGGTGCTTATTGTCGTTGTGGTCGATGTCCGAACCGAGGATCGCGTTTGAATTTCCCTGAAAGAACGAGTTCTTGATCGTCAGAAGGTCGCCTTCGTGCCTGATCCCAGCTTCATTCCCTTCCTGATATTCTCCGAAGAGGGTTCGCGTATCGTAAAAGCCGATGCCATCGAAAGTTGCCGACGCGCCCGACTTGACAAGGAAAATCCCCTTTTGGAAGTCAGCTCTAGCATGAAAGTTTGCGCGCTCTCCATCAACGCTTGAGACAATTGCGACGTCATGATCAACAACGAACCCTTGCCCAGCGTCATGATCGTCGACGTAGTAATCGCCAGGAGCGACCCTAATTTCAGCAACATCCGTGTCATCTAACGCGGCACGTATTTCTTCGATTGATGATGCATAAACGATTGACATGGATTTGTTCCGAAAACTGGAAAATAAGAAATATCATTGCTTCAGCATATATTGAGCGTACGCAATCCGAGAAAATAGTCATAGTTGCACAAGTTTGCGGCATTGCGTATCAAACGCAGGAAGCGCCAAGTCACCGAAATCGCGGCCTAATCACCGCCCCTTTAGGGGGTGAGTGATGGCAGTGCTATTCAAAAGACTTAAACTAAACTGGCGGGGCTTGCTGAAAGAGTTCATACAATCCGCGGTCTTCCTTGCGTATTTTAGTGCGGCCCTTTTGCTTATATCGACCGCTTGTTGGGCCGGAGAAAACAAAATCGGCTCGGTTCACTTTTCTGTTTGTCCCGACAGTAAAAACGTCGTCGTAGAAGATGCTGATGTCATATCTAGCGGTGCTATGCTGCCAAGCATCCCGAATCCCAATCGCCCTAGGTTCTGTTGACAAACTGGATTCCCAAACGGTGTAAGTTCTGATTCAAGGTT
>CAZXMX010000051.1:0-18107 GCA_964641645.1 uncultured Neomegalonema sp. | reverse complement strand
CACAAACACGTCACCGCCCCGATGATTGGGATGATAACCGGCACGGTAAAGACGCCTTCATCTGCTGGTTCATGCCGCAGTTTAATGCGAACCAATGCCAAATTGACGAGGGTGAAGACGGCCAAAATGAACTGCGACGTCAATTCTGCGAGTTGTTCCAATGGAACCAGAACCGCAAAGATCAAAACGGCAATGGTGACAAGAACTGTCGCATTCCGTGGTACTCGCGTTACCGGGTGAACCTTGGCAAGATACTTCGGAAGCCGCCCTTCGACGCCCAAGCCGTACATGACACGCGCCGCCATGATGATCTGAATAACGATCCCGTTCAGCGTTGCAAAAACCGCAATCAGGGAAATCACCAGCGGAGAAAATCCGGTCAGCTCTTTAAACAACTTTCCAAGCGGCGCTTCCGATGATGCCAGCTCATCCGCCCCCAGTGTCGTGACCGCCACAAGCGTCACAAAGAAATATATAATCGTCACAAAACAAAGCGTGATACCAATCGCCAGGGGCATGACCCGTGTCGGATCCTTGGTTTCCTCAACCAGATTGACGGTATCATCAAACCCGATGAAGGCGAAAAATGCGATCAGGCTGGCGTTGAAGACACCCAACCAGGCTTCACCATTCCAGAATGACGGAATGACACTCGGGATCTCTTGCAGCAAAGCTGGGTGCTCAAGATATCCAGCGCCGATGATAATGAGGAGACCGATGACCTCTAGGGCCGTCAATATTGCTGCAAAGATGACTGATTCATGAATGCCTCGCGTCGCGATCAATCCCATGGCCCCAATAATCGTAAGCACGATGAACGGCCTCGGTATCGCGATTGCCCCGCCACTTATCGTCTCAAGAACCGCGTTCAAATAGCCAGCGCAGCCAAGACCAATTGTCGCCGCCGCGACAATCGCCGATAGAATGACGCCGAGACCAGTCAACAAAGTCAACCAATCCCGTTTGAATCCGGCAGCGACATATATTGCCTCACCAGCACTCCGCGGAATTCGGCTCAATAATTCAGCAAAACTGCATGCGCTGAAAATCATCACGAACGAAGCAACCAGAAAAGACGTTGGAGCAAAGACCCCAGCACGCGCGGTCGTTGTGCCGATCAAAACGTATATGCCCGCACCGATTGTGACGCCGAGACCGTAAAGAACTAGGAGCGGCAGCCCGATCACGCGGCGCAGTTTAACCTCGCTCTCGATGTCGGTATTCGGATTTTGTGCGGTAGCAGAACAATCCACGGTTAGGCTTCCTTCCGATGAATGAAGAGTCCCGGCATTGCCTATGCAGGAAAATATCCCCTTCAGCGAATGTCCCCAGACTATTGCCCTTGCCGCGCCGTCTATTTGATCAAAGTCAAGGCCGCCGGGTGCAACGGATGAAAGATTGGAAGCCGTACTGAAAATTGGGAAAGGGTTGGGTCGTGAATACAGCGCCACACGAAAGTCGCCTTAGAGCGCGTCTGGCAGAACTGATCGAGCGGATGAAGAACGTGGAGACGGACTTGGAAGTTCCGCTTGATCCTGATCCAGAAGAACGCTCGGTCGAACGTGAAGATGACGAGACACTTCAAAACCTCGGCAGCTCTGCAATGACTGAAACCAAGAAAATTCGAGCGGCGCTTGATCGGATTGCGAAGGGTACCTTTGGTGTATGCGCTGACTGCGGTGGAGAAATCTCGGCAGAGCGTCTCGAACTAATCCCGCACGCCGCGCGATGTCGGCAGTGCATCTAACAACTGATTGGTCCAGTCATTCCTGCCCCTCAGGGCATCTGTTCGAAATGCCAACCAAAAGCCAATGGAGCTAGCGGGTTGCTAGAACTGCGTTCATGTGGACCCCGGCACACTGTCGAAACCGGGTGCTTACCGGACCAAATAGAATGCCACCACGCCTGCAAGGTAGGTTCCCAGAACAACAAGTGAGTCGATACCAATGCGTCCGACACTTGGTTTGCGCTTCACAATGAAGCCGATCAGGTAAACAACCGTTACGGCGATTCCTAAGACAATCGCGAGATGAACCGTTCTGCTGGCACCGCTGAGGATCGGCCCTTCGAGATAAAGGATATCGGCGGGCAGAACGAGAACTAGCATAATCAAATTGCTGCCAAAGACATTTGAAATCGCAAGCGTGTACGACCCCATTCGAACAGCGGTAATCGTTGTCGTCAACTCCGGCAAGGAAGTAGACGCCGCAAGCAGCGTTGCCCCGACAAAGCTGGCACCGAGACCCGTTTGAACAGCAAGGGCATCGGCGCTCCAGACAAGCCCAATTCCGAGAATGAGGATCGCAAAGCAGAAGAGTACACTCAGCCCGATGAGACGGGCGGTACTGGATGCGTTATAGATTAGCGACAGTGGCAAAGCCGTCGATCCGGTACTCACATCGCTTGGCAAGTCAACCGGCACCCAGTTCGGGTTTCCATCGAAATGGCGCAACAAGGCGATCGCACTCGCATAGATACAGGCGATTAGAACGCTCCCCATACCGACCCAGAAGATTGAAAAGGGTTCATTCAGGATCAGCACCATCTGAGCAACACCGAGCAAACCAACGAGCAACGTTGCTTCTAGAGCGTGATTGGCTTTACGCGGGTAATTTGAAATAGCACCGCGGGCCCAAAGATCAGCAACGCCAAGAATAGCTGTTTGCAGAGCGATGCCACCGAATAGGTTGTTCAGAACCAACTCGGCGTTCTGTTCAATCGCCGCCGTAATGGTGGTCGCGATCTCCGGCAGAGACGTCGCGGCTGCTAAAAAGATCAACCCAACTGTCGACTTGGCTAATTTTAGCCGATCTGAAAGCGCGTCCGCAAGATAGGTTAGCCGCGAACCCGCGTGCCAAACTCCCAAAGCGAAGCAGACGAAAAAGATCAGGTTGACTGCGGTTGGTAAAGACAAGGTCGGGTCAAACATTTGAACCACGATACCCACATCATCTTGGCCGGAGATTGATGCACCTCAATCCACTGCTTTCAAATTTGCGAGATGATTACTGAAACCTCCGGAGGCATCGATCCATGGAAGAACACGGACATTCAGTTGAAGAAATTCGAGATCGTCTGACGGCCAAGAAAAAAACGAGTCATCTGCGAGACTTCATCTATGGCGGGATCGACGGCACTGTGACCACCTTTGCCATCGTTGCCGGAGTGGAGGGCTCCGGGCTTTCGCATTCGGTCATCGTTGCTCTTGGGATTGCGAATGTCCTTGCCGATGGGTTTTCGATGGCTGCCGGAAACTACTCCGGAACGAAGGCCGAGCTTGAGAATTATGATAGGCTCCGCGCCATCGAGCGAAGACATATTCTGGAAAACCCAGACGGAGAACGGAGCGAAGTGCGCGAAATTATGCGCCTGAAAGGCTTTGACGGGCAAGCGTTGGAGTTGGCGGTGGACGCAATCACGGCGGACCAAAAAGTCTGGATCGATACGATGATCGTCGAGGAATATGGAGCGGCCCCTGTCGATCCGAGTCCGCTGCCAGCGGCGTTTGCAACCTTTGGTGCCTTTCTCGCTTGTGGCTTGGTGCCACTTCTGCCGTTTCTTCTAAAGATGGAGGCTCCGTTCGCGGCTTCGATCGTTTCAACGGCGATTGTCTTCTTTCTCATCGGTGCGGCGAGAAGCCGGTGGACGGTTAAGCCATGGTGGAGGTCGGGTTTGGAAACGCTGATGATCGGGGCCGTCGCTGCTGCGATAGCTTATGTCGTTGGGTATTCAGTGAGTGAACTGTCAGGATGAATTTCAACGCCTGTTGCCTTCTTAGAATCTAACCGCGATAGGCCGAGCGCGCGAACTTAATGGGCGAGAAGCACGGGAACCGGGGGGCGGCTGATGAGCTGTTTAGTCACGCCGCCTAAAAAATACTCCCGAAACCAAGAATGGGAATAGGCCCCCATCACAATCATACCCGCCCCAATATCTTCTGCCTGGGCGCGTAGGGTTTCGTCCACGGACTTAAAGTTGCTGGAGAGGGCCGAAATTGACGCATTGATGCCATGCCTCGAAAGGAACACCTCAAGGTGTTCTGCAGACTCTTTCTCCGCAGAGGACTGATCAATAAGGGTGATATCGATCGTTGTCGCTTTGGCGAGGGCTGGTAGAGCCGAGCGAACTGAACGGAGGGCCTCCCGACTTCCATTCCATCCGATAATCACAGTTTCCGGACTGGTGCTCTTCATATCAGGAGGGCAAATCAAGACGGGAACATCTCCGATATAGAGCGCCGCTTCCAGCGCATCACCTGCTGTTCGCTTGCTGGACTCGTCGTTGATCGGCGCGAGTACAACGAGATCGGAGTATCGAGCGTGGCGCCCAAACTCGTTGCCCCATTCACCAACAGGCGAGACAGAGGTCGTAACTGAAGAGCGGATGTTGGCAGCGTCACAATCTTTTCTAACCTGAACGGCGTTGTGATCGGCAATTGCTTTGGCTTGTTCGTAAATGTCCGCGAAGAAATCTATGGCGTCGTCATCCAGATCGTAATCGGGGATAGAATTACTCGCAGCATAAGCGATGGTCGAGAGGGTGGCGTCGTAGTTTTTCGCGAGTCTAATCGCGTTTGTGATTTGTGCCTCGGAGGCTTTGTGCCGATCAACGTAAGTCAAAATGGATTTATAGCTCACGGTTTTCGCTCCGTTAAATTTGAAGAAATTGCGCGGCCGGAAGCCCGAAGACTCCGATGCGCATACGTTTTGGGAGGTCGGCTGCAATCAGAATGAACACAAGGTCGAGCAATAGCCCGATGATCTCGCCGGAGTGCGGGGGACACCGCTTTGTCATTGCAGGCCGCCTGTCTACCGCATCACAAAAACCGAACAATGAGCGTGGCGAACGACCCGTGCGGCGGTTGAGCCGAGGAAGTAGTCCGAAAAGCCAGGTTCGTGAGATGCGATCACGATCAGGTCGGCGTCGATCTCTTCAGCAGTCTGAAGGCACCCTTTTGCGGCGGCGCTGTCGGATTTCACGATTATTTTTGCGTCGATTTCCGCCTCACTGAGCAGGCGTGCAAGGTCAACCTTCGCAGAGTGCATATTTTTCTCTACGAGATCGCCTGGCAATTCGACCTCAACGTAGCTGGGGATAGCCGGGACGATATGAACCACTGGAATTTCTCCGTCCGAGGCACACAGGGCATCGGCCTGGTTCAGCATTGGTAAGATGCGTTCTTGGTGGGAGAGATCGATTGGAACGAGAACCGATTGATACATGGTTGATCTCCTTCAATGAGGGTTTGATCAACATTTCAAGATTGCGCTGCCAGCGTATTGCGTCAGATCAAACGCCATTCATTTAGGCTGAACAGTGATTGGAAACTCAATTAGTGCGGGCAGATTGCAAATCGTGAACTTATTTTGACCGCGTCCAAGATTTCAGGGAAGGTTTTCTCGCTCAGCGCGCTCGAATGCTTCGCTGGAATTATTAGCCGTTCATTTTGACCAAGATCAAGAACGGGTTTCCTGGTGAATGCGATACCGAACGGACAAAGAAGGGATTCAGTATGTTTACCGTTGCCAAGCCAACCCCAAATCGGATCGACATTCATCTAAAAGGTTCTCTCGATGCCGATGAGATGCGCACGGCACTTGATGACCTTATGGCGCAGTCCAAAGACATAAAAAACGGGCGAATGCTCTATACGATCACGGATTTTTCGATGCCGACGATGGGCGCTATCGGAGTTGAGATCTCGCGCCTTCCGGGATTGTTCGGATTTATCGCCAAATTCGATAAATGCGCCGTGATTGCAGACGCTGCTTGGCTCAGAAAAGTGGCGGAGCTGGAAGGGGCCATCATTCCTGGAATGGAGATCAAAGGTTTTGAACCTATGGACATCGCGGCAGCCGAAGTTTGGTTGAATTAGCCGTGTCAGTTTGACATCCGATGCGGCGATTTTTTCGAGTTTCGTACCTGCTCTTTTATCCCGCAGTGCCAACGCCTCCTCTTCAGAATGAGTGACGACTTCTCTGTTTATAAGGGAAATCCCTTATAAGTAGATTCCCTAACTAACCCTCGTACATAAAAAGCGGCTTTCTGTCTCTGCGGTCAATTTGATCGCAGTTAGAATGATGGAGGGCGCTATGACACAGTTCGGCATGAACACCACTGTTTCCAACACTCCTAACTTCAGCGACACGTTTCAGAAACAGGTTAAGTCTCAGATTCCGTCGTTTGATCGGTTAATGCAAAGTCATGGGCGATCCCAAAAAGTGAAAGCGGGCACAACGATCTTTCTTGAGGGCGACCCCTCCGATGCGTTGTTCTATGTGGTATCGGGCGTTGTTCGCTGCTGCCAGATTACCGCCGATGGCCGCCGTCAAATTTCACGTTTCGTAACCGCGGGTGATCGGATGGGCCTGACGGCCTTCGAAGTCTACGGTTATACGGCTGAAGCGGTTTCGGATATTACGCTAATTCGATGTACGCGCAGCGCTTTTAACGGTGCCATCCGCGAGGACACTGAGCTGCGCGACGACGTATTCGAGCTCATGGCTTCAACGCTGAACGCAACGCGCGATCAAATGGTGTTGCTTGGTCAACTTTCGGCGACCGAGCGCGCGGCTGCGTTTCTTCTTGAGATGACTGAGCGCATCAAGGATCGTGATGAAGAAATTCATCTTTCGATGACCCGGCAAGATATCGCCGATTACCTCGGCATGACACTGGAAACCGTTAGCCGGATGTTCAACAAATTTAAGAAGGAAGGCATCATCTCGATGGCGACGCCAGATCGAATTCGGGTTTGCGATCTCGATAAACTTGAGATGATGAGCGCAGCGGCTTAATCAGACATCTTGCCGCGACGCGGGCACTCTCCTTTGCTTGCGTCGCGGCTCGGTTCATCCGGTTCTCACCGCTGCTTCCAAGGCCAGTTTTGCTCGACAGAATTTGTAGCAATGGTCGAACTCATCACACGCCAGACAATCATCCCATTCGGAAAGGTTTGCCTGCACGACGCGCTCTGAGCGTGCCAAGCCTTGCGAGTCCAATTCAAAGCTGAATACTTTACCTTGCATCTCGGTATTGGTTTTGAAGTGCAGGGTTTCGTGGAACATCGTTCCATAGCACTCTTTATGAGGTCGCGTCATGATGGGCCTTTGAACTGTTCCTATCGAAAGCCCACAATGACCGATCCACGGCGAGTGAGATTGATGCACGTCAAGTCACCCGGTTCGCCAATCGGTACTTCTGATCTGAGCAACTAGCTTCACAGGCCCCCAAGGTCACCAGATCTTTGAGCCTGTCGGCGGAAAGGCGAAATGGCTCAGTTCTTCTCTTGGCTCAACGATCAACTGCTGCGAATGCAGTGGCTTTCTGACCTCGTCGCCGTCCTTGTCCGGGATGGTTTCGGTCTGGAGATAGAAAGCCGTATTGGTGGCAGCGTCCATTTCTTCATCTACGACGTCGTCAAGATTTTCATTCTCCTCTCCGTTCTAATTTTCAGTATCTCTTATGCACAAAGCTATTTCCCGCCAGAGCGAACCCGTCGCATCTTGGGGCAACGCTCGGGTATTGGTGCCAATCTGGTCGCAGCGTTGCTTGGGACTATCACGCCATTCTGTTCGTGTTCATCCATCCCCTTGTTCATCGGTTTTACTAGCGCGGGCTTGCCGTTAGCGGTGACGTTCTCGTTTTTGATTTCTTCGCCCTTGGTGGATTTGGCCTCCGTTATTCTGTTGGCGAGCATTTTTAACTGGTGGGTCGCGATTGCTTACGTGGTGATCGGGCTTGTATTGGCCGTCATAGGCGGCACCTTGATCGGTCGTCTCAATCTGGAAACCCAAGTGGAATCGTTCGTCTACCAAAGCCCGGTAGCGGATCATGGCGAGCAGGTTTTGTGCCGCACGGATCGGTTGGAATACGCGAGAGATCAGGTTTTAGATATTGTGAACCGCGTCTGGCCCTACATTTTGATCGGTGTCGGGATTGGCGCGGCCATCCATAACTGGATTCCGGAAGCCTTCATCACTGCTCTTTTGGGCGACGATAAATGGTGGTCTGTTTTCGTTGCCACACTGGCGGGCATTCCAATGTACGCCGACATCTTTGGTACACTACCGATTGCTGAAGCTCTGGTTCAAAAAGACGTTGGCCTCGGGACGGCGTTGACCTTCATGATGGCGGTAACAGCATTGTCTTTGCCGTCAATCATTATGCTCAAGCGGGTCGTGAAACTGCCGCTGCTTTCCATTTTCGTCGGGATTATCACGGTTGGGATCATTCTGATTGGCTTCATCTTTAATGGTCTCGCCGACCATCTTATCTGAAAGGAGACGCGCAATGGTTATCAAGATTCTAGGAGCGGGCTGCAAGAAGTGCCTCGCATTGGGTGACAATGTTCAGGCCGCTCTGAACGCTCAAGGGATGAACGCCGAGATCGTAAAGGTCACCGATGTCGTCGATATTGCCGGATATGGCGTGATGTCGACACCGGGGTTGGTGATCGACGAAAAAGTCGTCTCGGTGGGCAAAGTTCTATCCAAAACGGAAGTCGCGGGTTTCTTGCAACCCGCATGACGCGCAGCCCCACTGGGCGACGGGAATTGACTAGAAAGATTTTCCTCTATGTTCGGCGATGGCGGTTTGCAGAGCGGAAAATGTATTGCGGTCGTGTGGCCCGGTATTGGGGAGGCGCTCGATCATTGGGTGCAGAAACGTTTCTTCGATCTCCATGAATTTTTTTAGTTGTTCGGCAAGATCCAATATCACCATGGTCAACCCATCACGCCGATGGATTTGAGTTCGCATGGAGTCGATCGTACTGAGCAAACGCTTAACCTGCAACTCACTAGATCGGTGTTCCTGAAGGATGAGATTTGCTGATTTCACAAATTCCGGATGACCAGTGACCAGAGCGTCTAACGCTTCTTCCTCTTTTGGGTGATGATCAGATTTAAGAATACGATCGAGAATGCGAAGGGAGCGAAGGAGGGTAAGGAGAGCCTCCCATTGTCCGCTATCCAATGCTCTTGCATTTTTTACGATCTCAATGAGGCAATTTCTAATGCTGTCGTGATCCGCCCGAAGCTCTCGAACCAAGTTGTGCATCTGTGACGATCCTCTCAGTCAAGATGGATCGTAGATCGAATTGAATTGGTGGTGTTTGATTCAAGTCAAATTCTTCGAAGCGTATGGCTGCTAGACGACACCGGTAAATCGATTTCGGCCCGGTTGCCTATCACCAAGTCTGACACGAGCATACAAATCCACAGAATAAATCTCCCCGCCTTCAGCGCTTGCTTCAAGCTTCGAGGCTGTGGAATTTTACTCCGCTACGGCCAAACTCCTTAAGGACCGTTTGGGCGCGCAACGTCGGAGCTCAAAACATATTCCTGCGATGCCTTGGCGGGATGTTCCAGCCTTTGTCAGTTCCCTTTCGGATGGCGGGATGATCGAGCAGTGTCTGATTTTCTTAATCCTAACTGCTTGCCGATCTGGCGAGGTACGTGCTGCCACATGGGACGAGATCAATCTGCCAAAGAAGATCTGGACAATCCCTGCGGCGGGGATGAAGGCCGAGAAGGAGCATCGAGTCCCGCTTACGACGCAAGCTTTGGAAGTGTTCTTGAAAAGGTTCGCCCTCATGCGCGCGAGGACTTCGGGAGCAATGTTGCCGTGTTGGATTAACCGCGATACAGGCGCAGTTTGACCCCGAGCTGCCTCTTCGCCGGTTGTTAGATTGGGCGAAAGAAAGCACCGTTGAAGAGCGGTATTGACCATTATCAATGATCAAGTGGACAGTTGACGTTACTGCTCATGTTCGGTGTGATTTCTCAGGTTTGAGTTATCCAATTCGATGTCATTGAAACCGATCAGCGAGTGAGAATCGATAATGGTAGAAAGACTTGCAGACTGCGAGCATCCTCTCGTCAGAGAAACTGCTGAACAACTGACGCAGGGCGAAACAACACTCCTCGGTAAGCTCAATCGCCTGTTCATGTATGTCCGGGACGACATCAAATTTGCCTTCCCCGAAGCCGGCGACCTTGTGAAAGCGTCGGAGACAATCCGGCTGGGTATCGGCCAATGCAATACTAAGGCAACGCTTTTTCTGGCGCTGTGCAAAGTCAGCGACATCCCCGCCCGGATACACTATTCGCTCATCAGCAAAGAAATCCAAAGGGCTTCTTCACGGGCATCGCCTATTGGCTGATGCCGTCCCAAATTTCCCATTCTTGGATTGAGGTCGAGGTTGATGGGCGCTGGCGGCGCATTGATACATTCATCAACGACCTGCCACTGTTCGATGCAGCGCGCGAGGAACTCAAGCGGCGGCAGTGGTCGGTCGGCCTTTCCGTCGCGCTGAAAGATGGTGATGCGAGTGCAGACCTTGATCTCGACAGGGAAGCATTTCAACAGATGGCTGCTGTGACCGACGATCACGGTGTTTGGGACGATCCCGCCGACTACTATGCCAGCACCAAATACAAGAACCGTCCCGATGCACTTCGGATGTGGTTCTATAAGAGGATGATCGGTGGCGTTAATTGCCGCGTGGCCGAACTGCGGAGTAGCGGAGCTACCGCTTAGTGATGGCGGAAATCAGCATAGCTGCCGTCATTATCAACCTTCAAGGATAAAGCTGCCGTGCTCGATCACCAGAAAAACGGGGAAGTTTGACCCTAGCTGCCAGTCAGCGTTTTTCTGAGATGGGAGCTCTATACGGAAAGCAGACGGAACGAATCGCACCAAAAGTAAATTTTCGTTGACGCAGCAACCACGTCCGTTAGTCGATTTTTCCGATGTGCCGTACGGCCTGAAACGCTAAATGATAAACGGCTGCGTTTTGTTGGACAGGGTCGATGCGTCCACGCAAAGCTTGATCAAGACAGCCCCACAGCTTGCCCCGACAACCTCACATCGACGGAGAACGATCCTTCGTTGATGAGCCATTTTCGCAACGTAAATGTCCGTCCGCCGGATTTGTGCATCGGATCGGCTTCGGCAAGGCTTCGCGCCTCTTCGAAAGACGAAGCGCGATAAATGATCATCCCCATGCCAGGCATTCCCTCCCCCGTTTCGTCCGAGAGAGGTCCGGCGAAGGCGAGTTTTCCCTCCGCCTCAAGCTTCGCTTGATATTCGAGGTGTGCTGGCAAGGTCGCCTTCATCTCTTCTGGCGAAGCTGCGGGTATCGAATGCGCCACATATAATTCGAACGCGAGTGAACCGCGCTCTTTCGCCTCGGCTTTGTAATCATCCCAACGGCGCATATCATTCTCCATAAAAAAATCGATTTTATTTGACCCTTGCGATCTTTATCGTCAACCCTGCTTGAGATCAGTTGGAGGACGGAATGCGGTTTTTGGTCGGAAATTATGGTGGTGCAACGCATGTATTCTCAGTCGAGGGTGATCAGGCACGGAATCTCAGCACCAACATTCCGGAGATCGGCAACGATCTCTCTAAGTTAGCCGCAGACCCCAGCCTGCTTGCGAAAGCGCGAGAAGCCGCAACAGACGGACGAACCATCTCGGTCGCCGACATCACGCCTGCGCTGCCGATTGCGGAGCCTCCTACATTTATCTGTATGGGGTTGAACTATACCGACCATATCAAGGAAGGCGGTTACGACATCCCGGACTATCCTGCCTTGTTTATGCGTGGGAACAATTCGATCATGGCAGCAGGTTCGCCAATGGTTCGACCAACTTGCTCCGAGAAGTTGGATTACGAAGCCGAGCTTCTTCTCATTATCGGAGAAGGCGGGCGTCATATATCTGAGTCGGATGCGCTCAATCATGTCTTCGGTTACACCGTGTTCAACGACGGCTCGGTGCGCGACTATCAGCGAAAAACTCACCAATGGACGCCGGGCAAAAACTTCGACAACACCGGCGCGGTCGGCCCTTATGTTGTCACGCCCGATGATCTACCTCCGGGGGCGGCTGGCCTCAAAATCGAGAGCCGGGTTGGTAGCGAAATTCTGCAAAGTTCCAACACTGGCAACATGATATGGTCGGCGGCGAAGCTGATCGCCGCCATCTCAGAATATACGACGCTTCGATCCGGTGACCATATCGCCCTTGGCACGCCCCCTGGCGTCGGACACGCAAAGAAGCCGAACCCTCGTTGGCTCAAGCCAGGCGAAGTCGTGGATATCGAGATCGAAAGCATTGGAATTTGCTCTAGTCCGATTGTCGATGAAAGCGCCCAGACGGTAGCCGCCGAATGACTGGTGTCGCTCAGTCTCTCGACGCACAACGTCTGCATGCACAAGAGGCGGTTCGTGCGCTGCGCTCTCGGATCAGCAGCCTTGATGATCCAGCGATTGATCTGATCTTGCGTGATGCTCGGTCCCACTACGCTTGGACTGATAGGCCGATTGATGACGAGATCTTACAATCACTGTTTGAAATCACAATTGCTGGGCCGACCAGCATGAACACATGTCCTTCACGCTTCGTCTTTGTCAAAAGCAACGAAGGGAAAGCGCGGCTAGCGAAATCATTGAAGCCGAAGAACGTCGAGAAGATGCAGGATGCACCGGTGACCGCCATCATCGCTTGGGACCCGCTCTACTGGCAACGGCTCGATTTCCTGTTTCCTCATGAAGATCGCAAACCTTTCTTCGAGGGCAAGGAAGAATACGCCGAAGAAACAGCGTTTCGGAATTCGACCTTGCAAGGTGCGTATTTCATGATTGGCGCACGCGCGTTAGGTCTCGATGTCGGCGCAATGTCGGGTTTTTCAAACGCAATTGTGGACGAGGAGTTCTTCTCCGAGAACGGTTGGAAATCGAATTTTCTGTGCAACATCGGATATGCGGACGAGACAGCGCTGTTTCAAAAGCTCCCTCGTTTTGCATTCGATGACATCTGCGAGGTGATCTAGCTCATGGCTATCAAACAAAAAACGACGATGACGATCAAGCTGACGGGTGAAGGAACCAGCCATTCACGCAGTGCTGTCGAAGTCGACGGCAATACGGTCGTCATCGATGAACCTGTTGCACGGGGCGGCACGAACGAAGGGCCATCGCCGACGGCGACCGCATATGCTTCGTTGATCGGTTGCACCAATGTTATCGGAAATAAATGCGCTGATGCGCTTGGCGTCGAAATCGGCCATCTCAGTTTCAAGATGGAGGTTGATTTTGATCGTCGCGGCGTCTTGCTTCAGGAGGAAGTGGAAGTGCCGTTTACCGCCATTCGGCTGGATGTAACGGCTGACGGGCCTGCCAGTGAAGCTGATTTAGAGCGCGTCGCCGACGAAACCGCACGATACTGCCCCATCTCGAAGTTATTCGAACGTGCGGGAACCGACGTCTCCGTCACCTGGCGGAAAAGCTGAAAACTGAAACGACAATCGAACCGCGAAAATTCGGCACAAACTTGGGAGATGAAAATGATTAAGATGTATCTGAAAGGCGTGACACTTGGCCTTGTACTCGGGTTTTCTTCGATCCCTGCTCACGCGACTGAAACGATCAAGGCCGTTGCCATTGATGGCTATCCGGCGCGTGCTCTGTGGGTAAAAGAGTTCACCAACTTCTTCATTCCTGAAGTTGATAAGCGACTCGCTAAAGTTGGTGATTACAAGATCGATTGGCAGGAAGCCTATGGTGGCTCCATCGTCAAACCAAAGGGCGTTTTGGAAGGGGTCAAACTCGGCTTGGGCGATATTGGTATCGTAACAACGATTTTCCACAGTTCCAAACTGCCAAGTCAGGCGATCGCGGCAGCCACCCCGTTCATTGCACCGGATGCGCGCGCCGTGGCAAAGGCTGTCGACGAGATTGCAAAAGAATTCCCCGCGATGCAGGAGGAATTTGACGCACAGAAACAGGTTTACCTCGCGACCGGCGTTGTTCTCGATACTTATCAGATCTTCTCGAAGAAACCGGTGAGCTCCCTCGATGATCTTGCGGGTAGCAAGGTTGCGGGAGCGGGCATGAACCTTCGGTATCTAGAGGGCCTCGATAATGCGGCTGGTGTGCGCGGCGGATTGACTGATTTTTACAACATGCTTCAAACTGGTCTTGTTGATCATGCGATGCTGTGGCCGGAAGCTGCAAAGACCTTCAAGATCGCTGAGGTCGCTCCCTACATGCTTGAAGTCGATCTCGGTGCGGTGAACTCGAAAACCATCACGGTCAACAAGCGCTTCTGGAATAAACTGCCAGATCCGGTAAAAGACGTCCTCAAGGAAGTCGCCGTCGAATATCGTGATCATGTCGCAGGTCTTGCAATGGATCGCGCAGCTGCCAGCCGCAAGGCTTTTACCGAAGCAGGTGGTGAGATTACTGTCCTAGACGCCGATCAACGTCTGGCGTGGGCAATGGCGATGCCAAATCTCGCGCTCGAATGGGCTGAGGGGCTCGACAAGAAAGGTCACTCTGGGACGAAGATGTTGAACGCCTACATGGCGAAGTTGAAGGCATCTGGATATGAGCCGATCCGCGATTGGACAGCCGAGTAGCATCGGCGGATTGCAAGAAGGTGATCGGACTTTTCAAAAAACTTGCCGACGGCGTTGCGATTGCGTCGAATGCCGTCGGAACGTTCGTCGTCGTGTTGCTTGTTGCGATCGTGAATTATGACATCGTCGCCCGTGGGCTTTTCAATAAGCCGTTTCTTGGCGCTGTCGAAGTCGTGCAGTTCTCGATGGTCCTGATTGTCTTTTTGCAGCTTCCAGACGTGGTAAGGGTTGGGCGACTGACCCGATCAGATGGTCTGCTTGGCATCCTTACGGTCTCAAAACCAAAGGCGGGCAAATTGCTCAGTCGGATCATCGACATCTTGAGCGCGATCTTTATGCTTCTTGTGGCTTACGCGATCTGGCCGGAATTCGTCGAAATGTGGGAAACGAAAGACTACTTTGGCGTACCGGGCATTTTCACCGCGCCATGGTGGCCTGTGAAATTGGTCATCTTTTTGAACGCCAGCCTTTGCCTGCTCCACTTCATTCTTCATGTAATTTATCCGGGCAGACATCAGGCCGAGCAGAAGGCCCGACGGACGTGAGCCCCGTCGATATCGGTCTCATTTCAATCGTTGCCATTATCGTTCTGATTTACCTTGGCGTGTACATCCCCATCGCATTGGGGGCGGTCAGTTTCGTTGCAATATGGGTGATGCGCGACAGCGTCGATTTGTCATTCGCTCTGCTCAAGATCGCCATCGGCGACAGTGCAATGGAATACACATTTGCAACAATCCCGCTATTTACCTTCATGGGATTGATTGTCTCTAAAGCCGGTCTGGGTGCCGACATTTATAGCGTGATGAACCAAGGTTGCCGCAAAGTAACAGGCGGCATCGGCATGGCAACGGTGGGCGCAAACGCCGTGTTCGCCGCTGTTACCGGATCGTCGATTGCTTCAGCTTCTGTCTTTTCGAAAATGTCCGTGCCAGAGATGCTTCGGCTAGACTATAATCCACGCTTCGCAGTTGGCGTGGTGGCGGGATCGTCCGTGCTCGGGATGATCATTCCTCCCTCGGCAATGCTCATCATTTACTCTTTCGTTGCGGAACAATCGGTCGGGGAGATGTTTCTGGCGGGTATTGTTCCGGGACTGCTTTTGGCCGTCGCTTATGTTTTTGCGATTTGGTTGATGGCCCGGATGACCCCCGGCTTCGTTGGTGGGCGAGCCCAAGAGCAAGAGACTCTAATGGGTTGGGGTGTAGTCGCCGCCAAGACCTTACCGACCGCTGTGCTGATCGTTGTCGTATTAGGCGGTATCTATGCAGGATGGACGACACCTGTCGAAGCGGGAGCGGCGGGATCGCTGCTCGGCATCATTTTCGCCGCCTTGCGCCGACGCATCACGCTGCGTAGTTTTTGGGAAACAGTGCTGGAAACTGGGCATATCACGGCCGCTATTCTATTCCTGATTACGATGGCATCCATGTATGCCAGAATGCTCGGTATCGCGGGTTTGCCCAACGAACTATCAGCTTGGCTCGCGGCGAACGAACTGAGTTTCATGATGATCATGATTATCTACGTGGTCCTCATGCTGTTCCTTGGTACGATCCTCGATACGGCATCCATCATTCTCATTGTCGTGCCACTGTTTTTGCCGGTGATCGAGCCGATGGGCTTGAGCCTTGTGTGGTTCGGTATCGTAAGCGTCGTCGCAGCGGAGATCGGGTTGTTAACGCCGCCGCTTGGGATCAGTTGCTTTGTCATCAAGGCGACGCTGAACGATGACCGTATCAAATTAAAAGACGTGTTCATGGGCGCCCTGCCATTCGCCTTCGTCATGCTGTTGGTTCTCATTCTCCTCATTCGCTTTCCAGCGCTCAGCATCGCAATCCTGAACTAGGAAAGGTCACCTCATGCGCGACTTAACCCCAGATAACATCACCGACGTCTTCATGAGTTACCTTGCGCAGGATACAGATCCACGATTGCGCGAGGTGATGGGAAGCCTCGTCAAGCACCTGCATGCCTTCACAAAAGAGGTGAATCTCACCCACGCGGAATGGCGAACGGGCATCGAGTTTCTAGAGAAAGCCGGAGATATTTCGGATGCAGAACGGCACGAGTTTGTCCTGCTGTCTGACGTGCTCGGCCTTTCATCTCTGGTAGATATGATCCACTCGACATCTGCAGGGACATCCTCCTCTGTCTTAGGGCCATTCCACATTGCAGGATCGCCGGACCTGCCGATTGGTGGTGACCTGCGCAAAGATCTGGATGCGCCGGTTCTTCTCGTTGAAGGGGTTGTCAAAGATACAGACGGGAACCCAATCAGTGGCGCGACCTTAGATATTTGGCAGACGGCACCGAACGGTTTGTATTCCAGCCAAGACCCAGAGCAGGATACCTACTCTTTTCACGGTCTTCAGACGGTCGGCAAAGATGGACGCTATGCGTTCACCACCGTGCGCCCTGTTGAGTACACCGTTCCTTCAGATGGCCCGGTCGGTGATATCCTGCGCGCCTGTGGGCGGCATCCTTGGAGACCTTCACATCTGCATTTCATTGCCGAAGCCGAAGGATTTCGCCCGCTGGTGACTGAAGTATTCCCCGAAGATGATCCCTATCTCGATCAGGACACTGTGTTTGGCGTCCGCGACGATCTCATCATGAAATACGTGTCCTGCGCGGCGGATAGCTTTCCGGCGGAGGGTTTTGATCTATCCGGCAAGGTCGACGGGAACTATCTGCGCGTTGATTTCGATTTAACACTCGTGGCGGATTGACCTTCGATCAAGCTAGGCTGTTGAAGCAGTTCGGCGAGAAACGCGCCGGTTAAGCGGTAATGTTCGATCAGCCGCTCGCTTGCCTTGTCCGCATCGCGCGCAATCGCTGCTGCAAGAATTCCCGCGTGCTCATCTTCAACATCACGCCGTGGGTAATCGAGGGCACTTCCAGCGAGGTAGCGATAACGGATATTGAGGTCGTATAGCTGAGAACAGAATTTACGCAGGATTGCCGAGCGCGCATTTGCCAATAGAGCCATGTGAAAGGCCTTGTGGCGGGCTTCAAATTCATCAGAACCTCCCGAGGTGACACGCATCATTCGCTGGTGCGCAAGAACAACTGTCTCCTCCCACTCCTGCGTGCCGTTCGCGATACTTTCGCGCAACGCCAAGTCTTCTAGAGTGCATCGCAGTGTCAGAATATCTTCGAAGTCCTCAGCGCTCACCTGTGCACTCCGAAACCCGCGTTGGTCAATCCGCTCGACCAGATTGTCGGACGTCAAAAGACTGAGTGCTTCGCGAATGGGTGAAGCGCCGGTATCGAGCAGCTCGCGTAAGCCGTCGATCTTCAGCTTCGCGCCTGGCTCGATGGCCCCCTTAACAATCATCAATCGAAGCGTGGAGTAGGCGCGCTGTGTCGCTGAGCCTTCGCCGATTTCCGGATCAAGATCCGCACCGCTTCTAATTCCCGATTTAGTCACTGAATGTCGATCTCAACTTTACGAAAAACGATTATTGATAGAGCTTCAATTACTATCGACTTTTCGCTTAGCATCAAACATTTAGGGCATTTCGCAAAATTCGATTTCGTCCGGTTTGCGTATAAATCCCCCGTCGCGTGTGCAGATTTGAATGGCAGATTATCGCCAATTTCACGCGCGTGATTAGGCTTTCCGTGGCGACCGCAATCAAGCGCATTGCTGTCGGAAATCAGCATAGCTGCCG
>CAZXMX010000050.1:0-18317 GCA_964641645.1 uncultured Neomegalonema sp. | reverse complement strand
AAGACCCACATCCTTGATCCGCGAGGGCTGCCTTTCGAGGAAGCTGAAAATCGGAAGTTTGCTGCTTTCGCCGCGGCTGACGTTGCACTTGTTGCGTCGGGAACGGTGAGCCTTGAACTGGCCGCTCTGCGAGTTCCGATGGTCGTCGGATACCGGATGCCTAAATTTAACGAGTTCATTGTGCGCCGTGTCATGACCGTCGATACGGGCACGCTGGTAAACATCATAACGGGCGAAAAAGTTGTTCCTGAGTTTTGGCAGGACGCTTGTTCGGGTAATGAATTGGCGGAAGGGCTCAATCGGCTAATTGAAAACGAGGAAGCCCGCGACCGTCAAGTCGCGGGCTTTGATTTGGCCTTCAAAAAGCTGGGCGAAAACGACGCGCCGCCATCGAAGAGGGCGGCGCAATCGGTTCTTTCAGCGCTCGCGGAGAAAACTCAGCGTTTATCGACGGAGACGTAATCGCGCGTCCCTTCGCCCGTGTAGAGTTGCCGCGGGCGACCAATGCGTTGATCCGGATCGGAAATCATCTCTTTCCATTGCGCGATCCAGCCAACTGTTCGCGCCAACGCGAAGATCGCCGTGAACATCGATGTTGGGAAGCCCATCGCGTTCAGGACAATGCCTGAGTAGAAATCGACATTGGGGTAAAGGTTACGTTTGACGAAGTACTCGTCCTCAAGCGCAATCTTTTCAAGTTCCTGTGCGACCTTCAAGATTGGGTCGTTCTCTACACCAACGAGTTCCAGAACCTCTTTGGCGGTTTGTTGCATCACCTTCGCGCGAGGATCGTAGCTCTTATAGACGCGGTGACCAAAGCCCATCAGGCGGAACGGATCATCTTTGTCTTTCGCGCGTGCAATAAACTCTGGAATTCGGCTGACGTCGCCAATTTCGGTGAGCATATTGAGTGCGGCTTCGTTGGCACCGCCGTGTGCCGGCCCCCAAAGACAAGCAACCCCTGCCGCAATACAGGCAAATGGGTTTGCATTCGAAGAACCAGCGAGACGAACCGTAGACGTCGAGGCGTTTTGCTCGTGGTCCGCATGCAGCGTGAAGATGCGGTCCATGGCTTCAGCCATGATCGGGTTCACTTCATAGTTTTCCGTCGGAACGGAGAAACACATATGCATGAAGTTCGCGGCGTAGCCGAGATCGTTGCGTGGATAAACGAACGGCTGACCGATGGAGTATTTATACGCCCAAGCGGCAATCGTCGGCATCTTCGCAATCATGCGGATCGAGGCGATCTCGCGTTGCATGGGATCACGGATGTCGGTGGAATCGTGATAAAATGCTGACAGCGCGCCAACAACACCCGTCACGATTGCCATCGGGTGCGCATCGCGGCGGAAACCACGATAAAAATTGGTCATCTGCTCGTGGAGCATCGTGTGATTGGTTACGCGGCTCTCAAAGTCTTCGAGCTTCGCTTTGTCGGGCAGCTCGCCGTAAAGCAGGAGATAGCAGACTTCGAGAAAGCGACTGTCTTCGGCAAGCTGGTCAATCGGATATCCGCGATAGAGAAGCTCTCCCTTGTCGCCGTCAATATACGTGATTGTAGAATCGCAAGCAGCCGTCGAGGTGAATCCGGGATCGTAAGTGAATTGTCCCGTCTGCTTAAAAAGAGCACGAACGTCGATGACCGAAGGGCCTACGGATGCATCGTAAATTGGAAGTTCAATCGTTTTGCCATCAACCGTTAGCGTGGCGGTTTTTCCTGTTTCCGTCGTCATTCATTTCCCCAAAAACGGCACCGCACGCAGATGCGCGGCGCCTTGATTTCGTAAGCCGGGCTTGTCGGGCTGTGCCCGCTAGGTGGCCTGATCGCTGATCCGAGCCAGCGTTTCGTCTCGACCTAGCGTCACCATGACATCATAAATCCCCGGAGAAGCCGCGCCACCCGTCAGCGCAGCGCGCAATGGCTGTGCAATCTTTCCGAGTTTCAGCTCACGCTTTTCCGCAAAGGCTTTTGTTATGGTCTCAAGCTCTTCGGTCGACCAGTAACTAGCTTCTCGCAGGTGCGAAGTCAATTCGCCGAGCATCGCGCATGCGTCCTCAGTGAGTTGTTTTTGCGCTTTCTCATCGATCGTCAAAGGACGGTGTGCAAATATATATGTAGATTTATCAATAAGTTCGTTGATGGTCTTGGCTCGATCCTTCAAGCTGGGCATTGCCGAGAGCAAGACGGTCTTATCATCATCAGGTATTGGTGAACCTTCGCGTATCGCGAAAAGCTCCGTGTAGGCTTGGACCAATCGCGCATCGGTTGCGGCACGAATATGCTGGCCATTTAGGTTCGCCAATTTGTCGAAATCGAAACGAGCCGCTGCCTTGCCAATCGCTTCAAGTCCGAACCATTCGATTGCTTGCTCAGTGGTGAAAAACTCGTCGTCTCCGTGAGACCACCCCAGCCGAGCGAGATAGTTTCGCATCGCTTCGGGCAGATAGCCCATCTTTTCGTATTCTTCGACACCCAGCGCACCGTGCCGTTTTGATAGCTTTGCGCCGTCGGGACCGTGGATCAAGGGAATGTGCGCGAAAGTCGGCGTCTTCCACCCGAGGCCTTCATAGATCAAGGTTTGTCTTGCAGCATTCGTGAGATGGTCATCGCCGCGGATAACGTGAGTTACCCCCATCTCATAATCGTCAACGACAACGGCCAGCATATAAGTCGGCACACCATCTGAACGCAGCAGGATCAGGTCATCAAGTTGATCGTTGCCCCATGTGACGCGGCCTTGGACCCGGTCTTCAACAACTGTTTCGCCCTCGCGCGGTGCCTTCAGGCGCACTGCATAGGGCGCATCATCGGGCCAATCCGCTTCAGATTTATCGCGCCACGGGCTGTCAAAGCGAAGCGCCTGATTGTTGGCTTTTGCTTGCTCGCGGGCCGCGCTGATCTCTTCTTTTGTTGAATAGCAGCGATAAGCGCTGCCGTTCTCCAACATGCGCGCGGCAGCCTCGGCGTGACGATCTATTCTTTCAAATTGGCTGACGGCGTCTCCGTCCCAGTCCAAGCCCATCCAACGCATTCCCGCGTAGATTGCTTCGGTTGCTTCGGGGGTTGATCGCGCGCGGTCTGTATCCTCGATCCGCAAGAGAAACTGACCACCATGTCGCCTTGCGAACAGCCAGTTGAACAGGGCGGTGCGAGCCCCGCCGATGTGCAAGAATCCCGTCGGGGAAGGAGCGAACCGAGTGACGACCGTATTACTTTCGGTGGCATTGGATGTCGAAGCGGTCATACTTGTTTCCTTAGCAAGGTCTCGCGGGGTCGAGGCGCTATCGTGGGGGTCTTATGACCGAGGGGGGTAGCCTCGTAAAGCGGTTATGGGCGGGGCAACATCGGCGTTTTGCCTTGTGGTCGCCAGTCATGATAGGGATCGGCGTTTGGCTGCGATTGGAAGGCGTCTGGGGTCTTGCCCCCGTGTTCTTGATGCCGATTTTCGTTGGGTTCCTTGCTGCGACGCTGGTCTTGTGGCGGCGAGGCGCGATGATTGGTGCCTTGATTTGCATTGCCGTATCGCTGATTGGATTGGGCCACCTTGCTGCTTCAGTTCGTGTGGTTGCCGTGGATGCGCCGCGGTTGGATGAAGGGTATCGCGGGGCCGTAAGCGGCAGGGTCGTCCAGGCAGACCGATCCCGCTCAAACGCGCCGCGCGTGATTTTGGATGATCTCGCACTGCGGGGAGTCCATCCGAGCGCCACTCCTCGCCGCGTTCGCATCACCTTGGTGGATGTTGCAGAAGCGCCTGCAATCGGATCGAGCGTTTCAGTTAATGCGGTTCTTGGGGGGCCGTCTGGTCCAGCGGCACCGGGTGCTTTCGACTTCTCTCGGCAAGCGTATTTCCGGCAGATCGGGGGCGTTGGATACGCGAGAGGAGACGTCCGTTTGCTCGCCACCTCAGAGCCAACTGATTGGCGAACACGATTGACGAAAGTGCGCGTGGGCATCTCACGGGCATTGCGACGACAGATCGGTGGGGAAGAGGGTGCTATTGCTGCGGCGTTAATCGTCGGAGATCGGTCCGAAATTTCAGACGAAGCGACAGAGGCGTTGCGCGATTCTGGATTAGCGCATTTGTTGGCGATATCTGGCCTCCATATCGGGCTGATGAGCGCGCTCTCCTTTTGGTTGGTTCGATTGCTGCTGGCGTTGATGCCGGTTTTTGCGAGCCGCATTGCTATTCGTAAGGTCGCCGCCGTTGCGGGTTTGCTGGCAGCGGGAGGGTATCTCGCAATGGCTGGGTTTGGGGTCGCGACCCAGCGCGCTTTTATCATGGCGGCGGTTGCATTTGCGGCGATCCTATTGGATCGGCCAGCGGTGACGGCGCGGGGGCTTGCGGCGGCCGCATGCCTTGTTCTTTTGTACCGACCCGAGAGTCTGTTTGAAGCGGGTTTCCAAATGTCGTTTGCAGCAGTCGCCGCTTTGGTTGCCGGGTATGAGGTTATTCAGCCCTTCTGGCGACGGCGAGCGGAGTATGCGGGCTGGATTCAAAAGTTCCTAACAGGACTGATGGCTACGATCGCGACGAGTGTTATTGCCGGAGCAGCGACGGCGCCCTTTGCCGCCTATCACTTCAATCGCCTTGTTGCATACGGTCTGCCCGCTAACGTCTTGGCGACACCGGTGATGGGGCTTTGGATCATGCCGATGGTGATCTTGAGTGCGATCCTCGCGCCTTTCGGATTGGCGGGTGTCGGGTTGGCTCTGCTCGGGCTTGGTATTGGCTACATTCTATGGGTGGCTGAGTGGATCGCAAACCTCGATGGGGCCGCTTGGTCGGTTCCAGCCGGATCTCCTATCGCCTTGTCGTTGATTGTTTTCGGCGGCCTCTGGTTGGCGATCTGGCGTGGCTGGCTTCGCTGCGGGGCTTTGGTTTTGATCTTCGCGGGTGTTCTCTCATGGGATCGTGGCGAACGGCCTGATCTGTTGATCTCCGAAGGCGCTGAGCTCGTCGCGGGCGTAACCGAGCAGCAGAAACTTTGGATCAGCCGCGAAAGAAAATCTGGATATTCAGCAGAGACATGGCTGCGCCGAGCTGGAGAAGGAGATATCTCGCAGCAAGAAGCATTTGATCGACGGCAGTGGGAATGCAATCGATATCAATGTGTCGGAATGACCAATGACAGCACCAGTGTCATTCTCATTCGGAATCGTTCCCGTCGACATTTAGTTGAGGCTTGCACGGCTGGGGCAATTGTCATTGCCCCGAAAATCTTCAAACAAAACGGCGCACAGCGAAGCTGCACGCTCATCGACCGGTCGATCTTAGACCGGGCAAGTTCGATTGCCGTGACCTTACGCGTTGGTTCGCGACCTCTCATTGAGATCGCTGAACCAACGCAGCTTGGAAAGGATCAATAGCTACGCAAGAGGGCGACAAGTTTGCCTTGAATTGTGACTGCGCCCGGCCCATAAATTTGCGTCTCATAGGCTGGATTTTCGGCTTCCAGAGCGATTGACTCGCCCTTCATTCGAAGCGTTTTTAGCGTCGCTTTGTTATCCTCATGGATATAAGCGACAACGATTTCACCTGTACGCGCCGTGTCACACTTTTGCACGACGATGGTGTCACCGTCGTTGATCCCAACGCCAGTCATGGAGTCACCATCAACAGTCAAAGCGTAGTGCTCGCCTGCTGCGGGGATGTAAGCTGCTGGGAAGTGAAGCGTATCTGAATGGGCTTCTGCGGCTTCGATCGGAAGGCCCGCTGCAATCTTGTTCATCATCGGCACTTCTCGGAATTCACCCGATGTTACAACAGGTCGCTGCTGTGATGCTGATTTCTTGCCCCGACCCCCTTCGATGACATTGGGGCGGAAGCCGCCGGCAGCGCGCCCGCCTGCATTTTCGGGCAGTTTAACAACCTCGAGTGCCCGCGCGCGGTGGCGCAAACGACGGAGGAACCCCCGTTCTTCGAGTGCCGTAATGAGTCGGTGAATTCCGGATTTAGATTTCAGTCCAAGAGCTTCTTTCATCTCGTCAAAAGACGGTGAAATACCCGTTTCCTGAATACGTTCATCAATATAGGTCAGCAATTCGTGCTGTTTCTTCGTGAGCATGGTAGGCGTCTCCCGCCGTGTTGACGTTACGCCTTTCGTTCTATTTAAGTTCCTGACTTGTGTCAAGCCATGTTCTAAAACGAATGTAGAACAATATTGAAACGCCGACAATCTTCACTGAATGACGAGAGCGGGGGAGAGATAGAGTATTGAAAATATTGCTTTTATACCTCAGGTGCTTGGAACTAACTGACCGAAGCCGCCTCTGGTCGTTTGTAGGAACACGCGTTGTCCGGGTTCGATCGTTCCGTTCTCTTGAACGATTGTTACGAGCGATCCATCATCCAACTTAACGACATATTCCGCGCCAAGTTTCCGCGATAAATCATTCTCAATGACATTACCGATCAAACCGCCGAGAACTGCACCGCCAAGGGCACCCAGAGCCGAAACCGCACGGGCAGAAGAGCTAAAACCTCGCCGCCGTGATCGGCCTGGTCCGATTTGGGACCCTGCGATTCCGCCAGCCAGCGCGCCGACCGTTGCGCCCAAGCCGGTGTTGCCTGTGGATAGTTCGACAGGGCGTTTCGATGTGACAACGCCGGTTTCGGTTGCAATAGCACGCCCGTAGGACGCGGATTGTAATCCTCCGGCGCTGTGTTGAACGCACCCGCTGAGGGCAATGGCTGTTGCGGTCGCAAGGATGAGAAATCGCATCGGTCTCTCCGGAAACTCTCAGGACGTTACAAGCTTTTCGCTAATTTATCAAAGCCTTGTAGTGTGTCCAAAACGCGGCGCATCTCGCTTAGAGGGATCATGTTAGGCCCATCTGACGGCGCATTGTCGGGGTCTTGGTGGGTTTCGATGAAGACGGCGGCGATGCCTAGACTTACCGCGCAACGGGCCAGCAACGGAGCCATCGTGCGGTCGCCGCCAGAAGAACCGCCAAGGCCGCCAGGTTGCTGAACCGAGTGCGTGGCATCGAAGACGACGGGGCAAGCACATTGCTGCTTCATCGTTGGAATTGCTCGCATATCAGCGACGAGCGTGTTGTAGCCAAAGCTGACCCCGCGTTCCGTCGCCCAGACTTTTTCATTGCCGGCCTCGCGGACTTTACCGACGACATTTTGCATATCCCACGGGGCGAGAAATTGGCCTTTTTTGACGTTTACGACTTTGTCTGTTTTCGCGGCTGCGACCAGTAAGTCCGTCTGACGACACAAGAAAGCAGGGATCTGCAAAACATCACAAACCTCGGCAACCGGGGCGCAGTGATCGGCCTCATGGACGTCGGTGATGCACGGCAACCCCAGTGTTTCCTTGATTTCGGCGAAGACCGGCAAGGCTCCCTCCAGCCCAATTCCGCGCTTTCCATGCATCGAAGTTCGGTTCGCCTTGTCGTAACTCGCCTTGAAAATCAAAGGCATACCAAGGTCGCCACAAATCGCTTTCAACTCAGTCGCCAGCATCATCGCGTGGTCGCGGGTCTCCATCTGGCAAGGTCCGGCGATCAGCGCAAGCGGCGCATCGTTGGCGATCTGGTCGAGCATCAAGGTGTCCTTTCGGGTGTCTATACCCCGCGATCTCTAGGACAGAATCGAGAGAAACGGAGAAAGAAATCGATTCGTCAGTGACATGATAAGAGAAACTTCGGATCGAAGCACATCCGCTCACAACTTCGACACGCATCGACCTTTGGGTGATCCAACGACTGGGTTAAAATCGATCAAGCGAGTCGTGCTACCTTCGGGTAAGAGGTCAACGGTGAAACTGCCGGCGGGGGGCACCGCGCGCAGGATCGCGTCGGGGATCGAGGGAATCGCCAGTCCCATCGCGTGCTGATGGCGACGCCATGCTTCGACCGGTATGCCATCTCGGATCAGAACTCGAACCTCGCCGCTGGGAGCGGTCGGGATAAAGGGGCGGACAAACAGTTTGGGGGTGAACCCGCGCACCCAGCGCCGAGAAACTTCTGCCAATCGTCGGCTGGGCAAGGCGAGAACCTCGGCGGCACGTTCGGCATGATCGACCCTGAGATCACCAAATGCCATTTGCTGTTCGGGTGCCCACGACCCGTACCCCATCCGTAAAAAGACAGGCGCAGAACCGTCTGTGACAGCACGTTCAGCAAGTGAGTTAAAAATACTTAGATCGTCGACACCGAATCTATGGGCCTGTCTGATACAGGCGGCCTCTTCATTGCTTAGTTCGATCGCGCGATGGGGAAGGGCCGCAGCGCACAGATCCTCTGACCAGAAATCCAAAAACGTAGTTCGGACGGAAGCGCCGTCAGCCAAGCTCATCCTTTACGGTTATCCAAGAGGTCTTTCAATTGTTGATCATGCATCGTGTCGATGTCGAAGAACATTCCTTGGAACGCGGTGAAGTTTGGTGCGATGTAACCAAGCGGGACGTCTATGGAGTGTTCAGCCAATTCAGCGATACCTTTAAAATGCATAAAATGAATCGAGCCATGCATATCCCCTGCGGCCAAATCCATCACGATCATGCCGCCATAAGCGGCGCCCCCAATCGCGAACAGAGCCTTGCGCCCCCACTCTTCGACCGGGCTCTGCATATTAGCAAGATCAAGTGACGAGTTCGGATGATCCAGACCGTAAAGATAGCGCACGGTCGCGACCGGTTCGGTGATGATCTCGTCCTCTGGGCCGAGTAGCTTCGTCAGTGCATCGATCCCCTCGTCATCGTATCGATACGCGACGCCTCGCGGGGATGGTTTAGCCCCGTTCAGGTTTTTCATGAATGTGGAATAGTCGTCCGGAAAGACGACATTTTTCTCGGCAGCCAGATCGGCCAGCTTTGTCTTCGGCGCCGCATCGGCGTTCCCGTCACGATCAAGGGGCGAGAAAACAACTTGCCCAAATGTCCCGTCAATTTCGATCTTTTCCATCTCTACTTTTCCCGAGCGGCAAAGGTTAGAACAAGGGGTCTTTTGCGATGTTATGTCCCCCAGTATGAGGAACAACAGCGAGGTGATGTTCGTCTTTCACAAGGTACATCGTCGACCCATCATCTCCATGGTGCCAAGTAAACCCGTCTGGCGTCGCGCCCGCGGTACCGCCTCGACCAGAGGCCATGTTGGCGAGCGCATCGTCGTGACGCCGCGTTCCCGTCATCTCAATCGGGACAGCGTTTGGCTTACCGTCTTGCGATAAATACTTCGCCATGTCCGGGTGTTCAAAATCCGGGTAGCCTTCTTTCCACTGATAGTCGTTCCCATTGACCGTGTATTTTCCGTTGCCGGGATCGGCGGCGTTGGCCCAAGTACCCTTTGTTGGAGTGGTCGTGCCATAGGCATTGTTGCAATTCGTACAGAGCCTTTTGCGCGCTGCCTTAACTGCCTCCGCAGCCCGATCGCGCATCCCACGTATGTTGTCGACGAGCGCGGCACCGCGCCGGGCAAAACCCGCAAGTTTGCGCCCACGCGACCAAGAGCGGATACCCATCTGGATGCCGCGAAACGGCTTCGAGACAAGGTCACCTGCATAGGGAACGGCGGAAACACCATCTAGCACAAACCCGAAATAATCACCACGGGCTAGGCTAATACCTGCGTTTGTCGCATCCGCGACCGGGCTGGGGTCGAAGATACCGCCTGCACCAATCGCCAACTGGAGGGCATCCAATTCGGCCTCAGAGGCCTGTTTCAGACGGCTTCGGGCAATATCATCAAGCTCGCCCCTCGCTGCGTCATAGCCTTCGTCTTGAAGTGTCTTAGCCATCAGCGCCTCAAATCCGCGTTGTCCCAGTCGACACGCTCGTCCCAATAATCGAGATGCCAATCCTCGTTCTCTTCCAGATCGGCCAACGCTCCGTCCCAGGCCAACGCCATCTCGATTGATTGTAGCTTGTCCACCTTCTCATCTGCGGACAGCGAGGGATCGGCCAGCAGTGCATCAAAGGGTGGTATCACAGGGAAGCGCGGGGTCATGTCCACCATTGCCTGGGCAAAACCGGCAACCGACTTGGCTGTGTTCATGTCATACCGCCGTGCCTCGGCCACGGCGGCACGCGCCAGCAACAGCCGGACGTCCCGTGGCATTGGTGCGTAGAAGCCATGTTTCCCAAACGCAGTATCGGTTAAGGCTTCGCTTAACGCCGCATCATTCTTGTCGAGCAGGGCATCGAGCTGTTGGTCATCAACCTTAAACATAGCCGAAGTTCCACCGGTACTTGAAAACAACACAAAAATACTAACGGTCTGAACCAAGGACTATAAGCACGCTGACGAGAGAAGCAAATGGTGCTTGCCTCCAGATTGGAATGGGTGGGCAGTGACAGGAGACGCTACGTGTTCCCACAGGGGCGGCTCGGCGATGCATGGCGGCAGTCAGGCTGAGGAGTTCTAAGATGGATGACCCGATGATTGCACCGATTACCGAAGGGTGGGAACACGGTGAGCGAGATTGGAGCTTTGTGAAAGATCCCAGTTCCGACATCAAACGCTGGGAAGAGGAGAGCGGTCGAACGCTTCCTGACGACTACAAGCGGTTCATGCTCGCGTTCAATGGCGGGGTGCCTTATCCGAATGTATTCACGTTCGCGGCGCCGTTGACAGCGTACCCCTCTGCCGATCCGACAACCTTTATCGACCCTTTGAATGATTGGGCGATGATCGAGGCTGAATGGAACAAGAAAGAGACGTACCGCAATGCGCTTCCGCCAAACATGCTCATAATCGGGGCCGATCCCGGCGGGCTCGTTGTCCTCATGTCTGTCGCCGAAGATGAGTCAAAACACGGAAAAATCTTCGTCTGGGTCGCGCGCGGCGAGCCTTGGGGCGATGAGGACAACAACACCGTTTGGCAGCAAGCGGAGTCGTTCGGCACGTTCATGGCATCCCTGTTCGACGATGCGGATAAGACGGGTTGGGACCACTGGCATATTCCCTTGTTCGACACGCTCGCCAAACCTTTGACCTATTGACGAAAGACGCTGGAGAGGCCTCGCGAGAATTAGCCCCACGCGCTCGAAGCGTTTGCCATTCCGGCTCACCTTTTCTCCACGCCCTTCATCTTCTCGTCCCGCAATTGCTCCACGACATTGCCCAGATATCCGGAGACGGTGCGGAGCAGACTCATGGCGATTTCGGGGTCGGCGGAGATGACTTCGATATACTCGCTTGCGCCAATGCGCAGACCTTCGACATTCTCGCGCGCCACCAACCCAAGCGCACGCGGGCGGTTTTGGATCACCGAGAGATCACCGATCAAACGACCCGGTCGGATCCACCGTTCGTCGAATTCAAGCGAGCCCGCATAGTCCTCCCAAACCAATTCGCCCAAGCCGTCCGTAACCAGATAGACGGCATTGGGGTCTTCGCCTTCGTGGTAGATGAACTCGCCTTCCTTCGTTTCGAACCAATCAGAGGCAAAGGCGAGCAATCGCAGTTGTGAGCGCGATAGCCCATCGAACAAAGACGTACGCCCGAATGCCTTGATCTTGCGCGCGAGGTCCGTTTGACCTTCGGTATCTTCGATCTGGGGGGCTTCATCGCCAGCGAGTTTCCCGTCCGCAATATCCAACACGAGATCGAAGTCTTCGGGGCGCTCAACGCGCGGTTCCAGATAAATGATCGTGGCTTCTGGCAGCAGATCGCGCACCCGATCCCGAAAGGCGACGCGCTCGGTGGCTTCTTGGCTTTGCAAAGCATTGTCGAGCACCAAAATATCAGGCTTGCGCATCGCGGCCCGAATAAACGCCAGCCGCTCATGGGTGGCCGCCGACAAATTCGTGCCGCCGGCGGTCAACGGCACATCACCGATCAAACCGGCGACTTCACCGCGCAGGCCTTCCTCCTCCAGTAAGCTGCCGAGCAAGTCGTGCAGTTTGTCGCCTTTCGGCCCCGCTTGCCGCGCAACCCGGCCAAAGGCAAGGTTCTCTAAGACGGTAATGCCCTCGATAAACTCGCCCGGATCAATCGGCGAGAACATGCGCTCACCCCATTCGCCCAAGGGGCCACTCCGCCTGTGACGAATGAGAAGAATTTTCTCTTTCAGGGCCGTCTTGAAGGACGACCCAAATTGTTCCGCCGTAAAGCAGAACGGCAAAGCGCGCAGCAGTTGCGCGTCCAGATCGCACAGTGATTTCACCCCACCGGTCGAACGCCGCTGGTCAATCCGGTTGAGCCACTGGAACAACTCGGTTTCCAAACCGAGGCGGCGGAAGAGGGGGTGTCCGCCCCCAACTCCGGAAAAGGTCAGCGCAATCACGGACAGCAGGTCCGCGCCGAGGTGAAGCGCCTCGTCCGTTAAACCAGCTTCGGTCAGGAACGAAGCAAAGTCCGGGTCGTGCGCCAATTCTTCCGGCTTCATCCTTCGTTTGGAGGCCGCATAAAGAATGTTACCGCCAAACGCCTGACCCGGATTGAATTTCTTTCGGTCAAACGGGTGGATCGGTTCGCAAAGATCGGCCTCAACCATCCGCCTCATGGCTTCAGGGCGCAGCGCAACGATCCGTTTCGCCAGACGGGGATGCAGCTTGGGGTCAAAAGTGACATCCAGTCCGCGCTTGAACAAGAATCCGTCCGTTCCGAGGGTCTGAGAAATTCGCTGCCACCAATCATAGAGTTCCGGCTCGCCCTCAAAGCCGACCCGTGAGAGATCGAGCCAAGGCACATCAACCGGCTCGGTACTGTTGCCGACGCGCAGGGCTTCCGCGATGTCTTTCTCCAACGCGCCGTCGGCTTCAAGCTTTGCATCGGGCAGGGTGCGCAGCGACAGCCGCGTGTTGTCTTGAATTTTGCCTTTGAACAGATAGGGCTTGTTGCCCGCCACCCCGATGCGCGCGGCAATTGCGCCTTGGTGCAATGTGTTGAGGTCGTGCTCGCCGATCATCACGCGCCCACTGGATGGTAACACCGAGCGCGACAGAACATGAGACAAAGCACGACGTTCGGACCCGTTGGGAACTTGGATCGCGACAGCACTGCCTTGCGGGATGCTCAGGGACAGGTCGTCTAGCACCCGCCCGCCATCCGGTTCGCGCAACGTCACGTTCTCGAAGGTAATCGACCCGTTCAGGCGCGGATAGCTTTCGGGGCGGCCTTCGATCAGTTTGGCGTCTAACATCCCCGGCGGGTCAAACTGTTCGATGATGGTTTTATAACGCAGGCTCATATCCTGCGTTTGATTGTAATACGCGAGCAGCTCTCGCCACGGAGACGACAAATCCTTGAACGCCGCCAGCGCCGCGACCAGCGCACCGATGGTCAGATTGCCTTTGATGACCAGATAACCACCAATGGCAAAAAAGAAGAACGGCGTAATCTGAGAGATCAGATTGTTCACGAACTTCATGAAGAACTTTTTCTCGTAGATCCGGAGCCGAATGTCGAACAAACGGCCTAAGCCATTGCTGAAATGCGCCATCGTAAAGGGCGCAACGCCATTGGCGCGAATGTCCTCGACCCCGGCGATCGTTTCTCCGATCCGCTCCGAAAACCGGCGGACTTCTTGAACCCGCTCGATGTTCAGCAAATTGACTTGACGCTGTAGCTTGGGGATCAGCCAAGCCTGCAAAGGAATGAGCGCAATCGAGGTCAGCCCGAGCCATACGCTTTGGACAAACAAGAACGCCAAGATCGTGAGCATCTGCCCGGCTTGAAAGACGGGTTGCGCAATCGCATCGCCCATGATGCCGCCCAGCGGTTCTGCCTCGCCGGTGACAATCGAGACCATTTCACCCTGAGAGGTCCGCCGGAAATGCGGCAGGGGAAACCTTAGGACGCGCGAAATCAGTTGATAGCGAAACCGCCGAAGCAACCGCTCGGCCATGATGCCCTTCATCGTATTGAGGCGCATCTTCACGACGCCCCAAGCGATCACGGTCAGCAGGAACGCGAAGCACAGCAATAACAGATAGGTGACTTGGCCGTACTGATACCCGAATACCGTAACAATATCACTCTGAGCGCCAATGGCATCGTTGATGATGACCTTCGGCAGCTCAAGCGTCGCGTAGAGAATCGGGAACGTCAGAACTGTCAGCAACAGCAGCGCAAGCTGCTCTCGACGGCTATACTTCCAAACAAAGGCGAAAAGGCTGCGTTCCATGACGACAGCTATATGGGATGCCCCCACGACCTTCCAAGGCCGATTAGAGGATCAAATGGGGTGGCAGTCGCAAAAACTCAATATTTCTGCGACTGCGCATTTTATCTTAGCCGTTCCACAGGACGGTTTGTGGATGGAACTGTGACCAAGCGAACCAGAACGCCTGATGGCTTCCAACGTCAGCACCATTCGCGTCCACTGCTTTGATCCCACCGGCATCAAGCTTTAAGCGAATGTTCTCAAAGGTGATCTGCTGGCCGCGTTGCAACGCGAGAACCGCACTGCTGCGCCGAAACGCGACCGGCTTACCGGAGGCTGTGAGAACACCGATAACGTCCTCATGGATCGGCAAGCGCGGGTCGACGTCACCGACTGGAAAGATCGGACCATTGGCATCGCGGCCATTGCGGAAGTCAAAGTTGCGACCTAGCGCGAGCGACTCGACCAGCACTGTTGTCGTGGGGTGAGCTCGTTTCCATGTGCCCCAGTCGGTCGTCACCACACTGGCTTGTTTGAGTTGAATGTTCTGCGCGGCCAAAGGCCCCGTCACGGCTTTACCCAAGAAGGTATCAAACACCGAGTAGGTGTTTACATCATACATCACCTTATTCGACCGGATCAGCAGGCCAGAGGTCCGCAGCACAGGACGCTGAACACCCGCAGGCAGTTGATCGGTGAAGTAGGCTTGCGCTGCGCCGCAGAGCGTGCAGTACGGAATGCCGAGGTTACGACCGCCGAGCGTGTCGTTGACCATCTCGCGGACTTCCATGATCTGACGCGGATAGGCGCGGAACTCGCCGTTCACTTCGATGCCAAAGATAATATCTTCGTCTTTCAGCCACGTCGCGTCCTGCGCGCTGCTGACTTCGGGATTGTCGGCGGCGGGGATACAGTTACACCCTTGATTGGTCGTATCATAAGGGCGGTCATCGATGAGAACGCCGCCCCAGGAGACGTGCCGCCAATCGATATTTCCTTCCGTAAAGATACGATCCCAACCCGGAACGACAGTGGTGAAGATGGCGCGTTTTATTTGCAGGTAGTTCGGCGGCGCAGGAATATCCCATGCGATCAGGTGATCTGTCACAGCGCCCCAATGATCGCGTGCCGGTGTTGGCTTGCCGAGCAATTTAAAGGCCGCTTGGTTAAGATCGTCATTCAAGCCGTTGCTCGATGCAAAGCGCATCAGATCGCTAATGATCCACGCCAGTCGAGGGTCTCTGGAATCGCCAATGGTATTGAGCGCGATGGTCTGATCCCGCCCCCAACTCGATTGCTGCATACTGTCGACAAACGCCGTCTGAACGGCGGCCTGAAGCTGCGGCGAGAGCGGGCCTTGCGGCACGGCGGGCGGAGAGCCGAATTCTTCGATGACATAAGCCGGCAGCGGTGCCGATTGTGCTTTCACCGAATGGGACCAGAGAACAGAGAGCGTGACCAACGACGCCACAATGAGAATTCTGAAGGGGGAGGGTATCGCCAATGCCATCAAAATGCCTTTCGCGTATCAATTTAACCGACTGAACTTCGGGACATATCATCCGCAAAGTCGAGGCAGCGCCGCAGGTTGGAGCGACCCATTCTAGGCGGAACCCCGCGCGCGCTGCACATGGAGATGTGGCTTTCTCAACCGATAGCTCCAATCACATTTTATCAGCTTTCAGTGGGTATCGACCCGGAAGCGAGATAAAATTGGGGAGTGTGCGATCGAAACCGTCAATCGCTGCCGACCCGTTTCCATTCGGTCCCGATCAGGGTTTCGGTGGGATTGAAGCGGGTTTTATAGGCCATTTTTCGACATCCATCGACCCAATAGCCGAGATAAACGTACGATAATCCGAGTGCTTTGGCCAAATCGATATGGTCAAGAATGATGAAGTTTCCGAGGCTATCTTTCTGCCGATCGGGGTCAAAAAAGCTGTAAACGAGCGAAACACCGTCGGTCATGACGTCGGTCAAGCACGCTGCAACCAAAGCTGGCTCGCCGTTTTCATCGGTATCGTGGTACTCGATCACCTGCGTTCGGACGGTGCTGTCTTCAACCATTGAGGCAAAATCCAGTGCATCCATCTCGGCCATCGCACCACCCGCGTGCCGTCCGCCAAGGTATTTGCGGAACAACTGATATTGCTCCTCGGTCGCCAACGAAGGCCGCACGACGCGGCGAAGGTGAGAATTACGCTTCAACGTGCGCTTGTCCGAGCGCGAAGCCTCAAATTCATTGGCGACGACTCGCGTTGCGACACAGGCGTTACACCCCGGACATTGTGGGCGATAAGCAACGTTCTGACTGCGCCGAAACCCGTTCACCGAGAGCGTATCATTCAAATCCGCCGCCCGATTGCCGCGCAAAGGCGTAAACACCTTCCGTTCCATCCGCTGTGGCAGATACGGGCAGGGTTGTGCCTCAGTGAGGTAAAACCGCAGATTGGAGTGGCGTTGTTCAGACATGGGGAAAGCGTATCCTGTTTGGCCATTGCCTCGCAAGAAGGGTTCCATCCGGCACACGCGGTCGTGTCTTCGACTTGAGGCAGACCTTTAGCACCTAATTCAGCTCGCCTTGATCGCCGGGCGCGCCACTGATTTTCTTATCGGGTTTGATCGCGATTTTCTTATCTTTGCCGTCATAAGGAATGCGATCGAGGACCGTACGGATCACCGCGAGGCGCGCTCGGCGTTTGTCTTCGGACCGAATAACCGTCCAGGGCGCGGCTTTCGTATGGGTCTTCTCCAGCATCCGCTTTCTGGCCTTGGTGTAGTCGCTCCACTTGCCCAGTGCGGCCACATCAATCGGCGAGATTTTCCAATGCTTCAGCGGGTCCGCCTCGCGGTCGAGGAAGCGCCGCAACTGTTCTGCACGGCTCACGGTCAGCCAAATCTTGATCAGGATCACCCCATCCTCGACCAGCATCTTCTCGAAATCGGGGGCTTGATCGAAAAAGGCATCGACTTGTTTCTTGCTGGCGAAGCCCATCACCGGCTCGACGCCTGCGCGGTTATACCAAGACCGGTCGAAAATCGTCATGTCGCCCGCTGTGGGCAAATGCTGGATGTAGCGCTGGAAGTACCATTCCCCGCGTTCCCGATCAGACGGTTTGCCCAGCGCCACCACATTCGCAACCCGAGGGTTGAGGTTCAGCGTCAGCCGTTTGATCGCACCGCCCTTACCGGCAGCATCGCGGCCTTCAAAGACAATGACGACGCGCTTTTCGTTGTCTTCGATCCAGCGCTGCATTTTGACGAGTTCGATTTGGCTGTCTTCTAGCGCCTGCTCGTAATCGTCCTTATCCATCCGTTCTTTGTAGGGATAGTTGGGATCGAGAATGTCGTTCTTGCCTGCCTTCTCGATAGCCTTGCGAATGCCCTTTGAGACTTCTTCTTCAAAGTATCTGCTGATTTGGCCATCGAAAGGCTTTTTGAACTTGGTCATATCGGCTCCACGGTTTCTGAGCCGGAGGGTAAATCGCTGGACGCCGTCAGTCCAGCGATGCCGTCGATGAAGTCCGATATCCGCAGGTCGTGCCAGGGCTGCTCGCTGTCCCGGCCATGATACCCGACATGCCCGCCTGATTTCGTGATCTCGACTGTCACATGCGCAGGCGGTGACAGTGTGAGGTAGGGCGCGACGGGAATCCAAGGATCGTCCCGCGAATGGATCAACAGCAACGGAACCCGAGCCTCGCCGATCTGATGTTTCCCGGCTGTACCCTCATAATACGCCTCAGCACTGCCAAAACCCAGCCGCTGAGCCGTCACCTGATCATCGAACGCCCAGATGCTATCGGCGCTCTCAATCGCGCGGCGCATCGCCGGGTATTGTGCGATCTCCAACGCGAGATGGCTTTCCTGCATCTCTTTCAGCAATTCGTTTTGGTAGGGGCGATTGCGCCACTCCATCAAACGCCGAGAGGCGCTCACAGGATCAATCGGGGCGGAGACGGTGGCGGCCCCGATGCAGCCCGCATCAGCAGGAAAATGTGGCAGGCCATTGAGCAGAATGTTCCCGCCCATCGAATACCCGATCACGAAGATGCCTTGCTGGGTCAGCTTCGGATCAAGCGCGCCAAGCACCGCCAAGACGTCCGGCCAGCTTTTCCCGGAATAGGGTGTCTTGCACAGGTCTTCTGACGATCCCGCGCGGCGCAAATTCATCCGCAAAACACCGCGCCCACGGCTCAGGTGATAGCGTGTCGATTCCAGCATATACATGCTGTTCTCGCTGCCGGTTAGGCC
>CAZXMX010000049.1:11870-18333 GCA_964641645.1 uncultured Neomegalonema sp. | reverse complement strand
GATGCAGGGCGACCAATTCGCCGAAATGAATCCCAAAGCTCATTCAAGTCCTTAGTCGCAAGTACCCAGATTGTTCTGCGACCGCGATTCGGCGGGTTCCGGGTCATCCAATTGGCTTTGATACGCATAGTGGAGCTAAGGCGATGATGCACGCAATCCCCTATATTGTCCTCGCCCTGATTTATGTGGCGGAGATGTTTGACCTTGGCAAGGATTTGGGCGAGGCACTGAAGGCCGCGATTTATTTTCTGATGGGCGTTTCGTTCTGTGCCGTTCACCTGAAGAATTTTCGAGTTGGTCGGTGGATCGGGGTGCTGGCTTTAATTTTCGCTTTTCAATCTGTGGATGTTTCAAGGGCAGCGCGCGGTGATGATTGGTGCCTCGCGCTTGAGGGGAATTTCGTCCTCAAGCAGCGAGCGAAGCCGAGCGGTAGGACCACAGGAAGGTGTGTCTTGGTTGGTGGCGTCGTTGGCCCTCAGGACGGCTTGGTTTATCCTGCGGGCCGCTTCGGTTGCTCGGGTGGTGGCGCATGGGGCGGCGCATGATTTTTTCGGTTCGGGAGACCTGTGGCGAGGGGGGTGCGCGGCGTCGTTCGCCTCATTGGTGCAATTCGAGTCGCGTGAGTCGCCTTACGAATCGGTCGAGACCGGTTTTCGCGCCATGAACCGCCCGAAACCGGACGCTTGGCCCGTCAGGTCAGCCGACTTAGTCGCCTGTAATCCGGGCATTATTAACGTTTGTCCGCACACGTTGTTTATTGTTCTTGCGGGTTTAGCAAATTTACTTAAAGTAATTTATTAAGAAAAGGAGCGAATCAAGCGTGCTCCATACAAAAACCGAGGTTTGAGCAATGAAAGTGTTTTCCACAAAGACGAGCGCCATCGCGCTGACTCTGGTGACAGGGATCGCCGCGCCGTCCGTCGCTTACGCATGTGATAACCACGGAAGCGTAACGAATACAGGCTCTTACGGTATCGTTGCCGCGAACTTCACCGAGACGGCGCGCGCCGGACAACAGCTCGCCTACTCGGTCGCGCCCGCCACGCCGAACCCGCATGTGCGCTATCGCCCCGGCACGCCCTGCGATCAGTTGCAAAAAGCGCAGGCCAAACAGTTGGTTAGGTCGAACACGCCGCTCTATGAATCGACCGTGCAGGCGGCTCCGGTTTTCCAAGCGCCGGTGCAGCCCACCTTCGCGCCTCAGCCGCAGCAGTTCGTCCAAAGCCCAGCGTTTCCGCGAATTCAGCACGCCTCCTCGCCGCGTGTCGTCTATATCGACCGTCCGGTTGACCGCCCCGTCTATATCGAGCGCCGCGTGCCTGTGGACCGTCCCGTCTATGTCGAAAAGCGCATCCCCGTCCCCGTGGATCGCCCGGTTCCCGTCGACCGTCCGGTCTATGTAGACCGCAGAATCCCGGTGCCTGTGGACCGTCCGGTTCCTGTCGATCGCCCTGTTTACGTTGAGAAAAAGATCAATGTGCCGGTGCCTGTGGATCGTCCGGTGCCCGTGGATCGTCCGGTTCCTGTCGACCGTCCCGTCTATGTCGAAAAGCGCATCCCAACCCCTGTAGACCGCCCGGTTTACGTGGAAAAACGCATTCAAGTTCCGGTTCCCGTAGATCGTCCGGTACCCGTCGATCGCCCGGTTCCCGTGGATCGTCCGGTCTATGTTGAGAAGCGGGTTCCGTATCCCGTCGAGCGCCGCGTCGAAGTTCCAGTGGACCGTCCCGTGCCTGTGGATCGCCCGGTTTACGTGGAAAAGCGCGTGCCTTTCCCCATCGAAAAGGCCGTCTACGTCGAGAAACGCGTCCCGGTTCCCGTGGATCGTCCCGTCTATGTCGAGAAGCGCGTACCCGTTGATCGTCCGGTTTACTTCCAAGGCCCCGCAGCCCCGCAACAGTTCGGCCAGACTCCGTATAACTACGGCACCAGCTATGGCGCGCCGAGTTTCGGACCGCAGGCTGCTTACAATCCGCAAGGAAGCTGGGGTCAGTCGGGTTGGGGTGGCTTGGCGCCCGCAAACTGGAACGATTCTCACAGCACTGCCGGAGCGACGGTTCAGTGGTTTGCAGGCCGGATCTCGCGGATCTCGGGCCGGATTGCCGAGAATGAGAACAAGGGTCGTTTGACTACTTCCGATGCTTCGCACCTTCGTGTGAAGCTGCAAGAAGTCAGCAATCTGCTCGACACAGCCCGCGTCGATAGCGTGATCGACGACCGTGAAGCGAAGAAAATCAGCAAGCGCCTGAACGGGCTGTCTGACGATCTGAAGCAGCGCGGTCTGACCGCAGCCGCCGCGCCGCAGACCATTGGTCTTGCACCAAACTACCCGACGGTTGGGCTGCCTTCGACGCCGGGATACACCGAGCATACGCTGGGTGGATACGAGTTCGGACCGGCCCCATCGACTTACGGAACGTCGTTCGGTGCCCCGAGTTACGGACAGCAGCCCGCTTGGGCTCCGTCGCCGGTATCCGCGCAATGGGGCATGCCGCCCGCGCAACAAGGAACGTATTGACCTGAGATCGGAGCTGTCGGACGCGCTCACAGAGGCGCGGCGGCAGCTCTTCGTGTTCGGCTGAGGGACTGGCTCATCGTCGAGCACAAAAAGGAGGCGGCGCAGAATATGCGTCGCTTCCATCAGCGTTTCAGCGCCGATTTTGTCTGCGCTCATCATCAATCAACTGCTCGGTTGGCGGACCTCGTTTGATGGGGCCGCCTTTTGTTACAGGCGGGTATTTCACAACTCGGATGTGATGAAAAGTAATTTATTCAATGCACTATTCGGTGTTTCTCATACGAAAACTCGGAAAGGCGTGTCGAAAGACCGTCAAGACTGTGGCGACAAGCTGGCTAAATCACCGATTTCTCACGGAACCGTGAGCGTTTGGCGGGCTTCGACGGAAACGCTGTGCGCCGCCGTTCCATACTCGCTTCAAGATTAAAATCGGATTGGAAATTTCTCCGGTACCGACCTAACGAAGGGAGAAGCCACCATGTTTAAGAGTACAACTGTTACAGGGATCGCACTCGCCAGTGCATTCACCGTTTCCGGCGCCTCGGCTCATGATTCATACAGTCATTCGCACTATACGAATTCCGTGACAACGCCTTCCTATACAAATACTTACACGGCACCGACCATCGATCTCGGACCGATTGAGCAAGTTCAGCCCAACAGTACGGTTCAGTACGTTCAGCCCGCGTCGACGACCTATATTCAGCCGGCCTCAACGTCGACTTTTACAGTTCCGTCAACGACCTATACGTCTCCAACGGTGAGCTACGCGGCACCGAGTTATACGACGCCAAGTTATGCAGCGCAGCCGACGTATACCTACACCGCGCCGACCCATACATCGACGAACACGGTGTGGCCAACGACGTATGGCACAACGTATACCGCGCCATCTTACACGGCACCAACATACGCGACTCCGACGTATTCAGTCCCAAGCTATACCGCGCCGACTTATGTCGCCCCGCAGTTTGATGCGACGCCGCGCGTTCTGGCCCGCATGGATCGTTTGCGCTCCCGCATTTTGAATGCCGCTAGTCGCGGTGAACTGCGTGATGGTGAGCGTTCCAAGCTGCGCCGGAAGATGCGGAATATCCGCCGCTCGATTAAAGCGCATCGCTCCGATGATGGCATCATCGACCGCGATGAGTTCGCAAACTTGCAGAAGAAAATGTCGCGTCAGTCCGACCGCATTCGTCGTCTGGCGAATAATCACCGCGTCGTGGGTCGGTTGATCTCGCCCTACACCTATAACCAGCCCCGGTTCTAAGTGATTTACTCGGCCCCTTCAGTTGCTCGCAAGACCGCGAGCGGCGAAGGGGCCGGGTGCCCACTCTGCTGGTTAAAGACAAAATTTTTCGATGAAATTTGTACGCCTAGTTTTGAGTTTTCACAGAGCATTCACGACAGGAGAATGGACATGACATCCGTATCGAAGAAGCTTCGCACAGCGGCACTTGGCGTCGCAATTGTTGCAGCCGCGGCTGCCCCGATGAAACAGGCACACGCCGCTGATCGCAGTGATGTCGTTGCTGGTGTTGTTGGCGGCGTACTGTTGGGCTCGTTCATCGCGGCCGTCGCAAACGCTGGTAATCGATCAAACGTCGCTCCGGTTCAGAGTTACGCGGCTCCAACGCAGTCGTATGTTTCGCCTCAACAAACTTATCACGCTCCAGCGCAAAACTATTATACGCCCGCGCCGGTGGAGACCTATTACGAGCCCGCGCCAACTTACTATGCTCCCGTGCCGCAGTACTATTCGCCGCCGGTCACGTTCTCATTTGGCATTCGCAGCGGGAACCACTTTGGGCAGCGCCGTAACTTTCGCCGCTATCGGCATCACCACCGTTTTCACGGTCATCGCCGTTAATGCACGCAGCTAAACCTAAGGAAGTGCCTCTCCAACAGGGGCGGTATTTTTAGGCTTAGTTGCAGTGATTTTTTGAGAATCTCACGCTTACTCAAATCGACGTGGAGAGCATAGAAGTCCCTCACCTCACGGACCTATATTCTCTCTCACGGCCCATCCAGTCATCGAGGAAATTATGTTGAACCGTCGCAACTTCATCACGGCAGCTGCCTCAGTATCATTGGCCGGCACGATTGCCGCGCCCGCCTCTGCTGCGCCTCGCGCTTCGTTGATTAGCAATCACTGGACGCGCTTTGGCGGGACGTCGAATGTCGATCATTCCGTTTGGAATGGCTTTCTATCATCCTATGTCTCCCGTTCCGGTGACGGTGTGAACCGCGTTAACTACCGTGCGGCTAAACCTGCGCAAGGGACGCTGAAAAGGTATCTCGGTTCGATGATGGCGCTAGAGCCGACCGCGCTGACACGCGATGCTGCGATGGCCTATTGGATCAATCTGTATAACGCGAAGACGGTTGATCTGATCCTCGATAATTACCCGGTGTCGTCTATCCGTGACATTGGCGGCGGTTTCTTTTCGCGTGGACCTTGGGATGACGATGCGGTGCAAGTCAGTGGCCGCACGCTGTCATTAAACGATATTGAGCATGGAATCTTGCGCCCAATCTGGCGCGATCCGCGCATCCACTATGCGGTGAATTGCGCTTCGATCGGGTGTCCAAATCTTCGGACTTCGGCTTTTACAGCCTCCGCATTGCAAACTGATCTGGATCAGGCCGCACGCGACTACGTCACGCATCCCCGCGGTGCTCAGGCGACATCGCGTGGCCTCGTCGTCTCATCAATCTTCAAATGGTACCAAGAAGATTTTGGTGGGACCGATGCCGGTGTCATCGCACATCTCGCGCAATATGGCGGTCCTTCCGGCAGCAAGATTCACGATGACCAATATGACTGGGCGCTGAACGAGTAGGGTGATCAGCCGCCCCGCTTGAGAGCGGCGGCGGCGACCTTTCGGACCGAAGGCTGAGACAAAGCGCGATAGGGCATCGGGCGGGATACTTCCATTGCAGCGACGCCGATCCGAGCGGTTAGGGCACCGTTCAGTAGTCCTTCGCCTGCGCGCCGCGAGATTTTCGCGAGGGCGCCGCCCCCCAATACAGCACCAAGCAAATCATCGCTGAGGGCAATCATGCCAGTCGCAGCAAGATGAAAGGCCACTTGCTTGAGGAGTCGCCAGGAGCCGAGCCAACCAGCGCGGCCACCGTAAACGGCTGCGACTTGTCGGACCATTCGGACATTCAAGAATAGAACCGCAGCGGCGTCGAGCAGACCGACCGGCAACAGGGCCGTGGCCGCCGCGACAGATCGCGAGCCTGATTTTACGGCTTCTAAGGCTTGCGCATCCAGATCAGTCAGAGTTTCGCGTTCGAGCAAGGTCAGGAGGGCATCAGCATCTGGTGAGTCTCCGGCGCGCTCATCGATCAACGTGCGAGCGCGGTCCAGTTCGGGACGGTTTCGATAGAGCGCGGTGAGACGATCTCGGATGCCCTCCGCGCGGCTGCGATCTTGGGTCTCCCACGCCAAATCCGCATCGTTACGCAACCCGTCGATCCGGCTTAACCGGGATAGCCCGGCAAATTCACGTAGGGCAAAGAGGAGAAAGCCCGCCAATATATTGGCCATGAGCCCGAGAGCCACCCATCCCAGCCACGGGTAAGTCGCAATCAGCCCCGCGATAAATTCATAAGCCGATATACTGATCGCGAGGCCGATCAGGCCGAGTACAGCACCCCAGAACAAAGCCCAAAAACCGAAGCGACGTGGCGCTGGTGAGCGCAACGTTTCTGCGTCAGGCAACAACGGGTCTGCCTCGGTAGGCGGGGGAGGTGCGATCATCAAGGCCGGATCATCGGCCTTAAAGACTCGGGGTTTCTTACGGTCTGACATCAAAGAGATATGCGGCCCGATGGGCCACAGCGCAAGTGTCGGTAACCTTGCTAAGGGCTACCGATAGAGCAATAGCGGCTAAGTCCGTGTTGGACAGGGTGCGAAGCGATCTGAACCGCTACTCA
>CAZXMX010000049.1:0-11770 GCA_964641645.1 uncultured Neomegalonema sp. | reverse complement strand
ACGCCAACACGCTCTTTTGCGCTGAGCTTCAGCAGTTTCTTCGCTTCCGTAATATTCTCACTGGAGTAATTAATTTTATCCGATCCGTAACTGTACGGTGCGCCCATCACCAGGATGCCAAGCATGGCAATCGAACCGACGACGGTAACCAGCATTGGGATCTTTTGAGTATTGAGCTGTTCTTCGCGCTTTTCGCGCAGCTCGTCTTCATCAACTTCGACCACTTTCTTTGGGCGGCGGCGTTGGGGAGTTTGGTTAGATTTTCCGAAAGACATAGGGAGCCTCAGCGATGCGTCGATTTTAGGAATTATTCCTGAATATGGTTAAGGCCTTGTTGCTGATGGGCTGACAGACCTATTGCGGCGCGGTACGGTGCGGACTTGAGCAGACGGGAGCGAGACCTCATGGGATTGGTACAGTTTATTTGGCGCGGTCTACCCGCCTATGTTTGGGTCGGCATTGCGTATGCGGTGGTCGTCGCGGGTGCGCCGATTCCATCATCGGATATCGTGGCGTTAGAGCGATATTTGGCGACGCCGCTTTTCACCGTCCCGTTGCTGAATAGCGGATCGCTCATCGTCAATTTCAACAGCATCTTTGTCGTTGCTGCTTTTGTCGCTGTTTGGGTGGAGGTTATCCGGGCGACATCGATCCGGGACCGCGCGGGGAATGATTGGCTTTCCCTCGTCGCGACATTTGTTGCGATCCTTGTCTTTGCCGGGGCCGCTCCGTTTGGGACGATGGCCTTTATGGTGGTCCCGCTCGCTGGATTTGGGGACTTGTTGCTGGATCGGCTTGTTGGGCAGGCAGTGGCGCGGCGCGATTTTGCGGTGAATTAAACCCTCTAGGCAGGCCAAATCGCCGTGGGCCATCGAAAAAAGCATTTGAATACAATTGGTTGTTCGTTAGGTCGCCATCCTTTTGAGGATTGGCATACCCGTTGCACCATTGATTGTTGTGAAACCGGGGTTTCGGTTGGGTTTTGAGACTGTCGCCCCCATTCTCGCTGATTGAAATCCCGGTTTTACTCACCTATTCCTGCAAAACTCCTGAGCGTCCTTGCAATCAAAGGGGCGCTCTTTTTCTATGTTTTGAAGCGTTCCTACGCCAATTCGGGCTTTTGATTGCACGGGACAAGGCCATCGCCTACACATCGCCGTAAGTTGTTGCTGCGCATCAATATCGCCGCGATATTCGCAATATGAGACTCAGAACGGTTCATTAAAATGCGTCTGACCCGCTATTTCTTGCCCACGATGAAAGAAACTCCGGCCGAAGCACAGATCGCTTCGCACCGTTTAATGCTGCGTGCAGGGATGATCCGGCAGGCCAGCGCCGGGATCTATTCTTGGTTGCCGCTGGGCTATAACGTCTTACGGAAGATCGAAGCGATTGTTCACGAAGAACAACAGCGGGCTGGTGCCATCCCGGTCTTAATGCCCACGATCCAATCGGCGGACCTTTGGCGGCAGTCTGGGCGTTACGATGCTTACGGCCCAGAAATGCTGCGGATCGAAGACCGCGGTGGTCGCGAGATGCTCTATGGCCCAACGAACGAAGAGCAGATCACCGAGATCGCGAAGGCCGGGATCAAGAGTTACCGCGACCTGCCAGCGAACTTGTATCACATCCAGTGGAAGTTCCGCGACGAGGTGCGTCCGCGCTTTGGCGTGATGCGAGGCCGTGAATTCCTCATGAAGGACGCTTATAGCTTCGACATTGATCGAGAAGGCGCACTGGCGAGCTATAATCGGATGTTTGTCAGTTATTTAAGAACATTTGAACGTTTAGGCCTCAAAGCGGTTCCTATGCGCGCAGAAAGCGGGCCGATTGGTGGCGATATGGCCCATGAATTCTTAGTCCTCGCGGAAACCGGAGAATCCGAAGTGTTCCTCGACCGTAACCTTGCTGAACTGACCCTCGGTGATCGCGGGTCCGATTACTGGGACGCGGCTTCGATGCAAGCGATCAAAGACGAATGGACTTCGTCTTATGCCCGCACCGAAGATGAGCACGACCAAGCCATGTTCGAGGCAGAAGTGCCCGAGGATCGCCGTGTCACAGCGCGTGGCATCGAGGTGGGCCACATTTTCTATTTCGGCACCAAGTATTCCGAACCCTTCGGTGCGACGGTGGTCAATGCCGAAGGAAAGTCTGTTCCTTTAGAAAGCGGATCTTACGGGATCGGTGTTTCACGTCTCGTTGGCGGCATTATCGAAGCCAGTCATGACGAGAAAGGGATCATCTGGCCTGAAAGCGTCGCGCCGTTTGAAGTCGCCGTGGTCAATCTGAAGCAAGGCGATGCGGATACCGACGCGGCTTGTGAGAGCCTTTACGAGCGTCTCGGAAATGCTGGCTTTGATGTCCTATATGATGATCGGAATGAGCGAGCGGGCGGTAAGTTCGCGACGGTCGATCTGATCGGTTGTCCATGGAAAGTCGTGGTTGGCCCGCGTGGCCTTAAGGAAGGCACAATCGAACTGGCTAATCGGCGAACGGGTGAAGCTGAAAACTTGACGCCCGATGCGGTTGTGAACCGCTTGGCTGCTCAGTTTGGGCGCGCCTGAAAATGAGAAGGTAACGCGGTTTGGCATCGGGTGAGGAAAATCGCGACGACCCTGTCGAGGATGCGGATGAGCGTCTCGCGGCGGATCGGAAGGAAGAACGCTCCGCGCGGTCTCAGACCTTCTATCAACCGCTTTCTCGCGAAGCGTATAATGACTCGCGCTATGAGCCTGAAGAAGTATCGTTCTTTTCTCGGTCGGATGATGACCGCGCCGAGCAGGCGCAGCGCGCGGCACAACGTGTGCGCCGCCGCATCCCCGAAGAGGGGGTTGCGAGATCCAAGCCCCTTGTAGAGGAGGCTTCCAGCGCACCGTCCGATGTCGTCACGCCGCCTGAACCGTTGGATAAAAAAGCGGCGCCGCAACCAGATGATGTCGCTACGCCTTCGGAGCCTGCGCGCCCGACGATCGCGAAGACGGAAGCGACGAAGCCGAACAACACCTCGTTGTTGGATCGCGCGGTGCAAGCCCCTGCTGTGGCTGCAGTCATCCCGCAGCCATCGAAGTCGACGAATGATCAGGACGCTCCTGAGCGTTGGTCGTTGTTGGATCGTGCGACTGAGCTGGCGGATACCGGCAAGCGCAACGCTCCCCCAGGCGAAGATAAAGATTCAAAAGCTGGGACGCCTTCGGCCTCTGACGGGTCCTTGATGGACCGCATGGTTGATCGCCCGGTTCCTGAAAAGCCGAAGCCTGAGAATGACGACGCCTCGCTGATGGATCGCGCGATGGAGCAATCCGCAGCTGCGAACGAGTCCGCCGCCATCGAAGAGGCTTTTGAGCCCAAGGCGGTTCTTTCAGCAAAACCAAAGCCTCGCTCACCAGGGGCCGGATCTCGATACAAAATGCGGGCGGCAAAGACTCCCGTGAAAACGGTTGTCGATACGGCTTCAACGAAACCAACGATCGCGCTGGCCAAGAAGGCCGCAAATGCCATCCCACTCGCGGATCGGATGAAGCAGCTGGTCAAAACCAAGTCCAGCTTGCCGGTCCCCGCTGAAAAAACGGAACCGAAGAAAAAGCCGAAACCTCGTCCTCTTCGAGCTGCGACGCCGGAAGAAGCTGTTTTCGCAGCACCGCTTTTAAAACCCGAGGCGCGAAAACAAGACCCTGTGATTGCGCCGGTCCCGACACCAGAAATTATCCCGGATGTGGCCCCGGAACCCGCGACAGCCGAAGCGACCTTTGATGACCGGGCCATTGTTGCGCCGATCTCCAACATTCGAATGGCGAAGACGAAGCCCTTCGCGGCCTTTGAATGGATGATTGCCGGGCGCTACCTTGGCGCGCGGAAGAAGGAGGGGTTTGTTTCTGTCATCGCCGGATTTTCGCTGGCTGGCATCGCGCTGGGCGTTGCGACACTCATCGTTGTGATGGCGGTAATGACTGGTTTTCGAGAAACGCTGGTCAGCCAGATTATTGGCGGCAGCCCTCATATCAACGTATACTCACAATCCGAAAATTTTGCGGATTATGATGCCCTCGCGGATCAAATTAGAGCGGTTGATGGCGTGACCAACGTGACGCCCGTGGTGCAAGGGCAAGTGCTTGCGACGGGCAACCAACGCCATAGCGGTGTCATTGTGCGTGGAATGCGCAAAGCCGATCTTGAACGTTTGATCGCAAACGCCGAGCCTGAAGTGATCAACGGCTCACTGGAAAAGTTTGTCGAGGATGATGGTGTCGCATTGGGCGCGGATTTGGCGGCCAAGCTGGGCTTGCGGGTTGGTGACTTTGTTACTTTGATTTCCCCAGATGGGGACATCACGCCCTTCCAAGCCACGCCGTTGCCGCGCGTGAAAGATTATCGAATAATCCAGACGTTTAAACTCGGCGTGCAGGAGATCGATTACGGCGTGGCCTTCATGCCGTTTGAAGAAGCGCAAATCTATTTCAACAAGCAAAAGCAGGCGGACACGCTGGATGTCTTTGTCGATGATCCGCAGAGGGTTTCGCCGAGCTTGGCAAACATCGAGCCAGGGTCATACGAAGACGATATTTTTCGATCCGCACGGTCGAGCATCAGCGTCAACAACTGGATGAATCTAAATGGCCGCCTGATCGGCGCGATCAATCTTGAGCGGCAGGTCATGTTTGTCATCTTGACGATGATCATCTTGGTGGCAGCCCTCAATATCATCTCGGGCCTCGTGATGTTGGTGAAAGATAAAGCACGCGATGTTGCGATCATGCGGACGATGGGGATGGCGCGGGGATCGATCCTGCGAATATTCTTTGTCTGTGGGTCCAGTATCGGCGTGATTGGTTCCATCCTCGGCGTGATCCTTGGTGTAACCTTCGTTCTCAATATTCATTCGGTCCAAGGCTTCGTCGAGTGGGTGACGGGGACGCGGGTTTGGGACCCTTCGGTTCGCGCAGGGATTACCGAAATTCCAACCAAGCTCCAGTTTTCCGATGTTGCCTTGACGTTGTTCATCGCGCTCGGCTTATCGTTTATTGCGACGTTGTTCCCGGCTTGGAAGGCCGCGAAACTCGATCCGGTTGAGGCGCTTCGATATGAATGACGTCAGTCGAACCAAAACAGGCGCGTCGATGGTTCTCGAAAAAGTCGGGCGGACCTATCGTCAAGGCGAGAATGCGCTGGAAGTCTTGCGCGGGGTCAATCTCACTTTGTATCCCGGAGAAATGGTCGCGTTGGTCGGCCCCTCTGGTTCGGGTAAGTCGACGCTGTTGCACATTGCGGGCCTGCTTGATCTGCCAGATCGTGGAGAGGTGTTTATTGCCGGCAAGCGATGCAGCAAACTCGATGATGCGGCAAGAACGATGCTGCGCCGAACGGCCGTCGGTTTTGTCTATCAGTTCCACCATCTGTTGCCGGAGTTCTCGGCGGCGGAAAACGTCGCTCTGCCTCAACGCATCACGGGAATGACGCCCAAGAAGGCGCTTCATAATGCGACGCAGTTGTTAAGCCGATTGGGCCTGCGGGATCGTGCCCATCACCGCCCCGGCGAGTTATCAGGCGGAGAGCAGCAACGTGTCGCGATCTGCCGCGCTGTCGCGAACAATCCGCGCGTGTTGCTCGCGGATGAACCCACGGGAAACCTCGATCCAGAGACATCGGATAAGGTGTTCGGTGAGTTGGTTAGCCTCGCGCGCAACCAAGGCGTCGCGGGCCTGATCGCGACCCATAATATGGACCTCGCAAAGCGCATGGACCGTGCGGTTACGATGGACGGCGGCGTGTTGCGCGAAGTCGTTCCTGCTTAGCGCACAGCTTGCTTAAAGGCTTACGGAGCCTTGCTGTTGCAGTTTGGCGAGGTTCGCCCGCGCGACGTCGCTGACGGTCAAAGAGAGATCCTCTTCCGCTTCATTGCCATCAACCAATTGGGGGCCTGCCGCTGCAAAACCATAGAGTTCTGCGCTTCGGTAGAAATCGGCTGCCGTCGCAAATCGGCCGGTCCGTTCGTGAACGGAGCCCATCGCAAGCAGAGCATAGGGGTCCTTTGGTTTTCGGGACAACGCAGTTTGCAATAGTGCTTCGGCCTTGGTGAAGTTCTCGGCCTTCATCGCCTCATACGCACTGATAAACTCTGGTGTGGTTTCGAGGCGAGAATTGAATGCATCCGGTTCAGAGATATCCAAAACAACCGCGCCGGTATTGTATTGCGTGGCTGTCGAACAGCCCGTCATCACAACCAAAAGAACACCGTAAAAAGAACGTCTTGCAGACATTTCAGCCTCCGATACCGCTTACCCGAAGTTAACGTATCACGAGTGGCGCGAGATGGAGACCCTATATTGTTCGGTTGCCTCAGATTCCCAGAGATTGATGCAATAGATGGCTTGACGCGCTGCGCTACGGCGACTAAACGGACGTCTCGCCTCGGAAGCGGTGCTTTTGGAGCGATGCGCGGTTGTAGCTCAGTTGGTTAGAGTACCGGCCTGTCACGCCGGGGGTCGCGGGTTCGAGTCCCGTCAACCGCGCCACTTTATTTCCCTGATTTTTCGCGCTTCATTGAGTGCCGTTTGGTTCGTCTAGAGGGCCTTAGAGTCTGTGAGCAGGCCTCGTGAGATCGAACGGCTAAACCACCTGAAATTGTGAAGATATTTCTGTTTTCTGGCTTGAACGTTGGCTCCTTCCTAGAAATACTGAAAATTGCATCTTTTCCTTTTTGCTACGCAATTTTTGGAGCCATCTATGAGTCGCATTCCATCGGCTCACCGCAGCCCTCGTAGTTTTGCCTTGGCGGGAACAACTGCCGTTCTTGCTGTTTTGAATGCTCCGGGTATTGCGACAGCTCAAGAGGGGCAGGCAGTTGGGGCGACCGACAGTGATGTAGCGATCATTCAAAATGGGCCGATCACGCAGCCCGCTCCTGGGTCTTTGGCAGGAATTGTCGGTGCCGTTCTCGTGACTAATGGGGATGAGCGAACCCTATCGATAACCTCGGTCGGCGATATTGACTTGGCGCCCAATACTGCTGCTGCCGGAATTGCGGGGGTAACTACCAGTGCCTTTCTAGCTTCGTCTCAACGACGCACGATTATTGATCATACCGGAAATATCGAGATCGCTGGGCCCGTTGTTTCCGGAGCGCCGCAGCCACAAATTGGACCAACTCTCAACGGCGTCGTTGGAATTATTGCTGACTCGAACGACCTTTTTCCACTCGTTTTTGAACCTAACTCGGGCAACTTTATTTTCGTCGAGGACCCCGCCGATATCGATATTGACGTCGCTGGCGATATTACCGCGACAGGAGAGTTTGCAGAGGGCATCCGAGCGGGGGCAACGGGGCAAATCTCGATCGATCAAATTGGCAACACGACCTCCGGTGAACACGGAATTCGCATTTTCGGTTCTACAGCGACAACCGTCAACATCGTCGGTGATGTTATCGCCGGCACGGCTGGGCGCGTTCAAACCAGTCAGTCCAGTCGTAATTTGGTAAATGGCACTGTTGAATTCTTTAACGATACATTTGATGTCGGGGACGGAATTGAAATTCGCGGCGGAGGAGCGTTCGATCCGTTCGGTCAACCCATACCCGTTGGTGAAGTGTCGGTGAACGTTGATGGCAATATTACCTCTGCTGGACGGGGCGTTGATATTCTTGCCGAAGGGAATATCGCTCTGGAGATATCTGGGACCGTTACCACGACCGGATCTGGAACAAGCGATATTAACACTTTTAGTGGTCCCAACAACATCGGGACTCGAACCGAAAGTTTCGGGCTAACCGGTATCGAAATTGACTCGCAAATTTTTCGGTTTAACGCAAACACGTCTGAGCCCGAATTTTTCGGCGGTGAGGTCGTCGCCAACATTGACGCCGCTATCAACACGACCGGCGATGGTGTCCGAATTTTTTCAGCAAATGATACAACGCTGAATGTCCGCGGGGGGATCACAACCTCGGAAATGAACGCCGAAGGGATCGGAATTATTGCTGCCCACGGTGATGTGAATGTAAGCTCGTCGGGCGAGATTGCGACCGCTGGTGAGGGTTCCGAAGGGATACAGGTCTTCTCGACATTTTTTTCCAATGACGATGATAGCCTCCCCGAAAATACTGTTAATATCATCGTCGAGCATGACGGGGACATTGACGCTGGAAGCGATGGGATCGAACTGGAAACCCATCGAGGAGACGTATCGTTGACCCATAATGGGGACGTGAACGTTCGTGGTCCTAACGGCGAGGGGGTGGACGTTGGGGTTGCCTTCTTTAACCCCGCAAACACAGGCGAAAATCTTTCAATCGGCAATGCGACTGTCAATTCTACCGGAAACATAACGACCAATGGCGACAACTCCGAAGGCATTCGTGTTTCCGCAGGGACGGGGAATGCGACGCTTGTCCATGTCGGCGATATCACAACATCGGGTACGCGCGCTGAAGCGGTGCAAGTGAGTGTCGAGAACATCGCTTTCGGTAATGTCGATACCGGAACGGGTGACGCTTCGGCCACCGTCACGGGTAATATTGCGGTGACGGGCGGGGATGCGAACACGCGCGGAGGAATCGGTCTTTTTGTCGGGAGCGCCATTGGCGATGCTACCGCCAACCTCACTGGATCGTTCAACGTGTCCGAGGATCAAGGTATCTTGGTCAGAACGCAACGTGGGGACGCATCGGCCAACGTAGCTTTGAATGCAGCAAGCTCGGCCACCACCTCGGGTCTGCGCGTTGTCACTGCTGATGGCGACGCCTCGTCTACCCTATCCGTGCAAGACTCCTTCGTCGTTTCCGATGGGGATGCTGTTTCACTACAAGGGGACACCGCTCGGCTCGAAGCTGAAATCAGCTCGGACGGTTCGATAACGAGTTCTCGTCGTGCGATCGACGTTTTGGCCTCGGCAGGCGGTGCTTCGGTCGCGGTGCAAAATGCGGGTTTGATTGAAGGAAGTGATGCTGTTTCCGTCGCCGCATCATCCGGGACCGTCGAGGTAACGAATGATGGGACCATCAGGGGTGATATCGAGACTGGTCGGACGAGGTTTTTTATAGACCCAACGGTGGTTCCAATCGAAATCATCAGCGACACACGCGATACGATCACCAATCGCAACACAATCGACGGTGCTATTGCCACAGGCACGAACGACGATACGCTCACACTGGCTGCGGGTTCGACGTTGACGGGCAATGCTGATCTGGGTGCCGGAAACGATACCGCGACGGCCACAGTCGATAGCTTTGACGGCATTTTGGATGGTGGAGACGATACAGACGCGTTGACGCTGGCGGGCGGCGGAGCCGTTGCGCTCAATCGGATCGTCAACTTTGAAGATACTGCGCTGACGGGCGGGAGCTTCAGCGCTCAAGGTGTCGGCAGCGGCCCACTTATCGTGCGAGACGATGCGAGTTTGTCGGTCGCGGCGGCGGCCACGACGGGCGCGCTGCGCAACGAGGGCAATGTTGAAGTTACTGATGGGGCGACTTTGTCCACGGACAGTTTCACCGCTGCAAGTGGATCGACGACGGGCATCGGCCTATCTCCTGCTTCGAATGGGACGATTGCGAGTACTGGAGCGGTCTCGTTTTTGACCGGGTCAACGCTCGCGCTCGCCGTCACGTCCGATGCGGACATCGCGGATGGGAGTACCTTTACGGTCGCGACAGGTAGTAGTGTGGCGGATGCCTCCACGCTGACCGACGATAGCAGCCTGTTCGACTTCATCGCTTCTGTAACCGGTGGCAATTCTCTGGTGCTGACCGCTGAGCGCGCGCTTCTTTTTGCTGACAATGGACCCGAAGGATCAGAGCTTCAATCGGTCGGAACATCGTTAGACCAAGCCATCGAAAGCGATGGTCAGCTTCGCGCGATCATCGACAGCGCGATCCTGAGCGGGGCCACGGAAGATGGCGTTCTCGCCGATTTGACACCGACGGACAGTTTCGCAGAAATTGGCGCGACAAGAGCCGCTACTGCAAAACGATCCGCTGTCATCTTTGATCGTATTACCGGGCGTTTGCCATCGGGTCAGGTCAATGCAATTAAACGTCCCTCGAAGTCATCACCGGATTCGATTGCGGTCAGCACGTCGGTTGCGACCAGCCCTGCCTTTGCGGCAGCAACCAAAACGAAGGGTCCGAAGGGTCGTCGCGTGGGCCTTTGGGCGAAAGGTTTTGCGGGCGTTGCCGAACAAGACAGCTCGGCCGCCTCCAGCGGGTTCGACGCGGATAGTTTCGGCATTGCTGCGGGGATTGACTACGCGGTCAGCCCCGGCGTCGTTGTTGGTGTCGCCGGGTCGTATGGGTCAACAGATGCCGATCTGACAGGAGCATCCGCTGGCGAGATTCTTGAAGTCGACAGTCTCTCAGGGATTCTCTATGGTGGAGTAGAGCGTGGACCGCTGTTGCTCGAAGGTCAGGCGTTTTATGGTGAGAACGATTACGAGGGCACCGCGAGCATCCTCGGAAATTCTGTGACCAGCGACTATGATGGAAACGAATATGGGGTTGCCCTACGGGCATCTTACAGCATTGATACTGGGAATGGTGTCTCCGTTGCTCCAGAAGTTGGTCTTAGCTACACGCGGCTTTCGGTCGATGCTTATTCCGAGGAAGGTATTGGCGCACGCAGTTTTGAAGACGGCGATTTTGACTCGCTTGTTGGATTTATCGGAACCCGCGTTTCGACTGACTTTCATTCCGGCGCGACGCGGATAACGCCGCAGATTCGGATTGGATTGGAGCACGAGTTCGAGGGTGATTTCGAACAGGTCGCGCGTTTCTCGGCAGGCGGAGTTCCGTTTACGATTGAAACGGATGACCGTGAAGACACGCGCTTTCGTCTTGGCGCTGGGCTAGAGGCCGCGCTGACCGATCAGGTAACAATCGGTTTCGACTATGACGGTGCGTTCGCGTCAGATTACCACGAGCATGTTGGATCGCTGCGTGCGCGGTTCGCGTTCTGAGTTCACTCACAAGGCGCTGAGCGGCGATGATAGGTTTGATCACCGCCGGTCAGTGCATTCGTGCGCCGTTGGGAACGGCTTGGTCGAGGCCGAGTAGGACGATGTCGCCGGACCCATCCGATGTGCCGAGGGTCAGGACCTCTGACATGAAGGGTCCGATCTGGCGCGGTGGGAAGTTGACGACGGCCATGACTTGGCGCCCGACCAGCGCCTCCGCTTCGTAATGCACGGTGATCTGCGCTGAGGATTTCTTGATCCCGATCTCGTCGCCGAAGTCGATCTTCAGCTTGTAGGCGGGCTTTCGAGCTTCGGGAAACGGGACGGCTTCGACAATCGTTCCGGCGCGAATGTCCACTTTGAGAAAATCATCGAATGAAATCGTGTCAGGCATTGCCGCGCTCCTCATTTCGATCGAGAGATACCGGCCACCTGCCAAAAAGAAAAGCCGTCTTCCTTAAATGGAAGACGGCTTTGTCAGAAAGACGCAGGAGGGGGCGCGTCTTTCAAATCAGTCTATCGTTATCGCTCGACGCGATTAAGCGGCGGTTTTCATCGCAGCTTCGGTGACGTCGCGGATTTCTTCGACGCCTTCGGAGAAACGAGCGCGGATGATTGCGAAGGCTTCTTCGTTGGTTTTGCGAGCGGCTTCCGAGAGATCGGTGAAGACGGCAACGCCAGCTTCGAATTGTGCTTTTGCAGCTTCGAGGCGTTTTTCAGCAGTTTCAGCGGAAAGCGGCGTCGTGCTGGCTTCTTTCATCGTCTCGGTGATTTCAGAGATGCTCGCTTGCATCACTTCAACCTGCTTTTTGAACATCGACTG
>CAZXMX010000048.1:9218-18393 GCA_964641645.1 uncultured Neomegalonema sp. | reverse complement strand
AAGATCGCGAGGCACAGCAGGACCAAGAGCGCACCGAGGACGAGAAACGCGAGGCGGCGGGATTGCCGTGCCTCGAATTTCTTGAGCCACATGCGCGGCTCGATGCCTCGGAAGCGGAAAACCGCCAACGCCGAGAGGTTCACACTGGCGACGTTCACCAGAAACAACTCAGCCGCGCCCAACGCCTGACCCCAGTTTCCGGCACCGATCATCACCCCCATCGCTACCGCTGGCGGCAGCAGCGCCACCGCGACCATCACACCCACCAGCGAGGCACTCGCTCCGCTGGTTAGGGCCAGCGCGGCGCACGCCCCGGAGGCCAGCGCCACTGCCACGCCATCAAGGCCAATCCGCGTACGGTCGATCAGTTCTTTGGCTTCAAGGTCAAGCGGCAGCACCGCGCCGCCGAAGATCGACAAGCCAACGGCGAGCGCAAAGCCGATACACAGCGTCACGATTGCCTTTCGCATCAACTCGCGATCACCGAGCGCTGTTCCAAACGCAAAGGCAAGGTTCGGCCCGAGGAATGGTGCAATCACCATCGCTCCAATCAAAACAGCGACGTTGTTGGTCGCCAGCGCCGCCCCCGCGACTACCGTCGAGAGCGCCACGAACAACAGATAGTCGCTGTCGGTCTCTGCGCCTTTTTCGATTTGACCGTATAGGACTTCACGGGTCGAGGTCATCCGATTGCGTTCGCGCTCTTCGCGCGCTTCGTCATCGGGTTCGGGTTTGGGAATGGCCGCATCGAGCGGATGGAGCAAAATTCGCCAGCCCTCCGATCCTGTCAGCGTATCCTGCAAGGCGTCGAGTGTCGCTTGTTGATAGTCGGGATCAACCAACGCGCGGATGACCACCCGCCGTCCGCCCTCCTCATTCTCAGCCACCGACCAAACATCGATGGGTTTTTGCTCTTTGAAGACCTTGCGGATGGAAGGCGCGAGATCGCTGGGCGCGACGACTTCGACGACACGAAGGGCCATTAGGTTTCTCCTTGGACGGCGGACCAAACAGCAAGCGCTTCCGCCGTCGCTTTTACATCATGGACCCGAAGGATTTGCGCGCCAAGGCTCGCACCAATCTGTGCCACCGCGACAGAACCGTGGACGCGGTTTGCGGCAATCTCTTGCCCGGTCAGCGTTCCGATAAATCGCTTGCGTGACGCCCCGAGCAGCACGAGGCAACCGATGTCGTGAAAAGTCCCCAACCCGCGCAGGATTTCCAGATTATGCACCAGCGTCTTGCCGAAACCGATGCCGGGATCGACGATCACTTGTTCCGGCGGGATGCCTGCTTCGGCGGCGATTTTCACCCGCCCTTCGAGATACGCATAAACTTCACGCAAAACATCATCGTAGCGCGGGTCTTTCTGCATCGTCTTTGGATCGCCGAGCGCATGCATCAGACACACGGCCCCGCCCGCCTCGGCATACGTTTTGGCCACGGCGAGACTGTCCGCATCATAGGTCAGCGCCGAGACATCGTTGAACAGCCGTGCCCCCGCATCCAGCGCGCGCCGTGCCACCTCGGCCTTGCGGGTATCAATCGATACGACGACGCCCGAAGCAACCGCGGCCTCGACCGCCGGGGCAACCCGCTGCCATTCTTCTTCAACGGGAACCACGTCGGCACCGGGCCGTGTGGACTCGCCGCCGATATCAAGAATGTCTGCGCCCTGTTCAACCAGCTCACCAATCCGCGCCGCAACATCGGTAACGTGACCACCATCCGAGAAGCTGTCAGGCGTCACATTGACGATGCCCATAATCCGGGGCCGATCCATGCTTAGGCCACAAATTGGCGCACGCTTTGGCAAGTGCAGGGTCATAAAAAAAGTCCTCGCAGAAACTGCGAGGACTTTGTGGTCTGCCGGTTAAACGGTCAAGCCGTGGCTAGACGGGAGTTGGCTCCATTCCACCATCGCTTTCGGGCTTAGGCTTTTTCGTCTTCGGTACCGAGGTGAGCGGCGTGCCGCCGGAGCTAGACGAGTCGTCATCGCGGTTGAGATCTTCGCCTGCGATGACTTTCTTGATCTCATCGCCCGTCAGAGTCTCATACTCAATCAAGCCTTGAGCGAGCCGTTCGAACTCCACATTTTTGTCAGACAAAATCTTGAAGGCCGTATCGTAGCCCTCGTCGATCAAGCGTTTGACCTCTTCCTCAATGACCGCCTGCGTGTCACCGGAAATCTGTGGTCCACCGCCCTGATAACTACCAAGGAAGCTGTCCTGCTCGCCGGAATAGTTCACGTTGCCGATCTTGTCGGACATACCGAACTGCGTGACCATGGCACGGGCAATCTTCGACACTTGCTGAATGTCGCTGACAGGGCCGGACGATACATTGTCCTCGCCATATTTAATGATCTCAGCGGCTTTACCCGCCATCGCCATCGCGATTTTTGAGGTATATTTCGTCTTGGTCACTGAATACGTGTCGCGCTCAGGGACCGACATCACCAGACCAAGTGCCCGACCACGTGGAATAATCGTAGCTTTATAGACCGGGTCATGCTGCGGGACATTCATCGCGACCAGCGCGTGGCCTGCCTCGTGATACGCGGTCACGGCTTTTTCGTGTTCAGTCATAACCATCGAGCGACGCTCCGCGCCCATCATCACCTTATCTTTAGCGAACTCGAAATCGTCCATCGTGACAAGCCGCTTGCCAAGTCGCGCTGCTGTTAGGGCCGCCTCATTCACAAGGTTCGCGAGATCAGCACCTGAGAAACCGGGGGTCGAACGCGCAATCCGTTTGAGGTCAACGCCGGGTGCCAGTGGAACCTTGCGGGCGTGGACTTCGAGGATTTTCTCACGACCATTGATGTCTGGGTTATTCACCGTCACCTGACGGTCGAAACGACCGGGGCGCAACAGAGCAGGATCAAGAACGTCGGGGCGGTTCGTCGCGGCGATCAGGATCACGCCTTCATTGGATTCAAAGCCATCCATCTCGACCAGCAATTGGTTGAGTGTTTGCTCGCGCTCGTCGTTGCCGCCGCCATAACCCGCACCACGGTGGCGACCCACGGCATCGATCTCATCGATAAAGACGATACACGGCGCGTTCTTTTTGGCTTGCTCAAACATGTCGCGGACACGGGAAGCACCCACGCCGACGAACATCTCGACAAAGTCCGAACCCGAAATCGTAAAGAACGGCACGGCGGCTTCACCGGCAATCGCGCGGGCAAGCAGCGTCTTACCAGTACCCGGAGGACCGACCAGCAACGCTCCTTTTGGAATCTTACCGCCCAAGCGGGAATATTTCTGAGGATCACGGAGGAATTCGACAATCTCTTGCAATTCCTCTTTCGCTTCGTCGATGCCCGCAACATCGTCAAAGGTCACGCGGCCTGACTTCTCGGTCAGCAGCTTGGCTTTCGATTTGCCGAAGCTCATCGCACCTTTGCCGCCGCCCTGCATCTGGCGCATGAAGAATACCCACACGGCGATGATCAGGACAAAAGGCAACCACGAGAACAGGAATGAAACGAGCGCGCTGCGTTCTTGTGGGTCAACTTCAACCCGCGCACCGCTGTCCTCCAGCTTCTCAAACATGCCATCCGTGTCTTCAGGCACGTAAACGTAGAAGGTTTCGCCGCTGGAAAGCTGTCCGGTGACACGCTCGCCAGCGATTTTGACCTCTTGAACCTCACCGCCTTCAACCCGTTCGATGAATTCGGAATAAGCAAACTCTTTCGAGGCACCGGGACCACCCGGTTGGCCAAAGAGGTTGAACAGGGCAATCACCAAGAAAATGATGACGAGCCACAGCCCAAGGTTCTTAAAATTGTTCACGCGGTGTCTCCGTGCGGGACATGGGGTGCCCTCTATAGGCGGGCTTATCGGGAAAGATAAGACCTTATCCGGTCCAATCAACCTCGCCTTAGACTATCAGCACGAATTGGACCACACGGTGCTGATGTGCAGCTTTGGCGCTGAGGGATCACTCACCCACGGGGCCAACGGGGCTGAAAGCAGAACATCCCCGCGCCAAAGGCCCGGTGTCGTCAGGCGTGCTTCGCGAGGTGCTTCCAGCCAACCCGCTGATAAGTCGTCAAAATCCTTTGGAAATTGGGCAAGCCCAGCCTCGCCCAATGCACCAATATGTAGCCCCGTTTGGCCATCGCCTGCCTCCAAGTCGAAGGAAAAGCGGTGATCCCATACCCCGCTGCGGCTCTCAATCGACAGTTTCGGCGCACATCGAGCAGGCTCGCGGAGAACATGAAAGGAATCGCCAGCAGGACGGAAAGTACAGCCGCCCGAGGTCCGTCCGCCGCCTTCCGCCCGCGCCAAAGCCATTTCGAGCAGTTGTTCCTCAAACCTTAGGTGCGCCCGAAAGCCGCAGCCGCCAATCAACTTAGCTGTTTGGCCAATAACGCGACACGCCGTTTCCACGGGAACAGTCGCCAATACGTCCACATCCAAGGTCGCGAAACCGAGCGGCGAGAGGTTCAGTCCAGACTGGCGAAATTCGTCCGCCCTCTCCTCAAGGACCCCTTTCGCAAGCCCCATCCGATGGGCAAGCCCAGAGAGCGATCGAATGCTGATCCCGAGCGGTTCGAGATGTTCGAACAACTCCCGTGCTTTCACTCGATCATAGCTGGCGTCATCGTTCGTCGGGTCGTTGATCCAATCTTGCTGAAACTCACCAAGAATCAATCGGAGACCGTCGCGCGTTGCCTCCTCAATAAAGGGCCGAACAACCGTAACCCCCCAGAGCCGAGTCATTCGGGCCATCCCAGCAAGGCCATCAACACCAGAGCCTCGCGCAAAGCGCATCAGGACCGTCTCGGCCTGATCGTCCATCGTGTGGCCCGTATAGAGGTGCTCGATTCCAGCGGACTTACAGAAATTCGCCATCAATCGATAACGACCTTCACGCGCCGCAGCGGAAAGATTGCCCGTTCCATCATAGGTCCAGTTGAGAACATGAAGCTCGACGCCTAATTCAGCGCACCAAGCCGATACCTTCTCAGCTTCCAGCGCTGATTCAGATCGCAATCCGTGATCGACCGTCAATGCGATGATCTTCTTGCCGCACGCTTCCCAATAGTGATGGGCAAGCCGAAGCAAAGCCATACTGTCGCTGCCACCCGAAACAGCGAGCGCAACTGTTTCAGGCAAGTCTTCGGGACGACCGAAGCAATCGACCTGAACGTCGATAAGTCTGGGGGACGGTTGAAAGTCTGGCGTTAGCTTCCGCAACGGTTCCGCTGACTTTCAATATCCGCGCGGCGCAGCAACGTCGGTGAAGCACCGGGATAACGGGCTGAGACTTGGCGAAAGCTCAGACAGGCTTCTTCGTTCTTGCCAATATTGGCCAACGTCATACCGAGTTTAAGTAAGCTGTCCGGTGCTTTCGAGCCCGCAGGCCAGTTGCGGAATGAATCCAGGAACGCCGCGGCGGCCTGTTCAAACCGGCCCAGCTTAAAGTGCATATCACCGAGCCAAAATTGCGCTTGTCCCGCTTTCGGATCTTCAGGATAGGTCGCGATCAAATCTTCAAACTGAGCGCCCGCTTGATCGAAGGAACCGATATTCAGCAGGCGAACCCCTTCATCATAGAGACCGTCGGCACTTGCGAGGCCTGACGGCGCGGGTTGCGCGTTAAAGGGTTGTTGGAAGGCCGTTTCGGTTTGCGGCTGGAAGGTTGCTCCCGGCTGATAAACTTCCGCAGGCTGGGGAGACGGGGCAAATTCGGAGACGACAGGCTCGCCCGTTGGCTGATCGAATTGGCTGTTAGAGAACGTGGTTTCAGTCTGGAACGACGGCGGATTGGGAGGCGGAGCAGCGGCCACGTTTCCTGAGCTTTCGAGCGCGCCCAGACGGGCTTCCATCTCGTCTAATCGTTTCGCTCGTTCACTCTCGGCGCGGCGCGTTTCAAAGTCGAGCCGTTCGATCTGTCCCGTCAATCGCCGCAGTTCTTGCTCGATCAGATCAAGCCGCGCGACGTCCCCGCCCCCTGCGCCCGGCGAGACTCGCAAGCGAACGACCTCGGTTTCTAGACGATCGATGCGCTGGATCAGATCACTGATCGGGATGCGTTGCTGGGCCACGGCGGGAAAGGAAAAAGCCCATGCAGCGAGAACAACGAAGATAAAAGACTTCATACGGCTAAAAAAATTCATGCGACCGAGCACACTTTTTGTTGAATTCGATAGGGAAGACTCTCTCAGAACGGTGGCCAAAGAAAGTCACATTTGAGCGAAAGCCCTGGCTAAGACAGCCGAGGCCTTGCTAATTTAGGACGAAGGACCGCCGCGGAGTGTCGTGACAGCCCGGCGATTCACACGCCATTCTCCGGGAGTTGAGCCCACCCGAACCGGGCGCTCCTTGCCGTACGAAACGGTTTGGATGCGGTTTGGATCGACACCGGTCGACATCAGGAAGCTTCTGACCGAGTTGGCGCGGCGGGCACCGAGCGCGAGGTTGTAATCGCGTGTGCCACGCTCATCCGCATGGCCTTCAATCGTGACGGCGTATTGCGGGTGTTGATTAAACCACGCTGCTTGACGACGCAGGATCTCCTGACCTTGGGCATCAATGCTCGAGCTATTGGTATCAAACAGTACCCGGTCGCCGACACGCTGCGTGAAGTAGCCGGGGCTGCCGTCATCACCCGCGAAGTTATAAGATCCGGCACCTGGTCCCGTGGCAAACTGCCCACCTTGTTGGTAGGCACCGCCCGAGACAGCTCCGCCCAGTGGGTTCCCGAATTGATCGACCGGATTGCCGTTGGCATCGAAGAAGTTGCCGCGTCCGTCTGTCAACAATCCACCGGAGCCGGCTGGTTGAAGGTTGGTGACGTCAACGCTGCCGCCAGCGATTGTTCCGCCGAGAGGATTACCAAACTGATCGACAGGATTGCCGTTCGCGTCGAAGAAGTTGCCGCGACCATCGGTGAGCAGCCCGTTCTGTCCCGATGGGAACAACCCGTTTACACCAGCACCGCCTCCTGCAACGCCGCCGCCGAGGGGATTGCCGAACTCATCAACGCGGTTTCCATTGGAATCAACGAGATTGCCAGCAGCATCGCGGAAAAGCTGTCCAGCCGCCCCGGTTCCATTTCCGCCAGCACCAAACCCGCCGGGGGCTGGGGCACCGAGCGCCGAACCATTGATCCCGCCACCAGCGACACCACTGCCACCCGCTCCGCTTCCAGCACCGAAACCGCCCGGCGCAGAACCAGCGCCGCTTCCGGGGCCGAACCCGCCAACGCCTTGGGCAGAGGTATTCGCATTAATATCGACAGGGGCTTTTTTCTTCGCACAGCCCGCCATTGCTACAGAAGCAACAACAGCAAACATCGCGACTCGGAATGCAGCACTACGCATAAGGATTCTCCTCAATCAGTCGTTTTCAATATGCAAGGAAACGTCTGGGTCCTGCTCCCGGTTGCGTATCGCAGCACTTCGGCCAACGGGTACGCGCATTGTCAAAAGTCTGTTGCCTCGCGGCATCAGCCACTCATCTCATCAAAGGCCCCCAAGCCGGGTCAGACGCGGGGCCGGGTGTTTTCACGCGCTGCTCAGGCCCACCCCGAACATCGACGGTATAGAGTGCAGGTCGGCCATTTTCGCCGGAGGTTTCGCGGTAGAACATGAGGCGGCGACCATTCGGTGCCCAAGTAGGGCTATCGTCCAAAAAGCTGTTCGTCAGCATGCGCTCGCCGGACCCATCCGGAGCCATAACCCCGATCCCAAAAGCGCCCTTGGTAATCTTAGTGAAGGCAATCAGATCGCCGCGCGGCGACCAAACCGGTGAAGCGTAACGCCCATCACCAAAGCTTATGCGTCTTGGGTTTCCGCCCGCTGACTCCATCGTATAAAGCTGCTGCGCTCCGCCACGATCAGATTCAAATACGATGCGCGCTCCGTCCGGAGAAAAGGACGGCGCTGTATTGATCGAAGAGCCTTGGGTGAGCTGCTGGATCTGTCTCGATGCCAGATCCATCGCGAAAATATCCGTCGTCCCACCCTTTGCGAGGCTCATCACGACACTCGTACCATTGGGCGAAAACCGAGGGGCGAAGGTCATCCCCGGAAACCGTCCCAAAATTTCTTGCCGGCGCGTTTCGACATTCAACAGATAGACGCGCGGCAACCCGTCGCGATAACTGATGTACGTCACTTCTTGGGAACGCGGTGAATAGCGTGGGGTCAGTACCAGCGTACTGCCACCGGTCAGGTATTCGACGTTCGCACCGTCGTAATCCATCACGGCGAGACGCTTTACCCGCCGATCTTTCGGCCCTTGCTCATCGACGAAAACGACTCGGGTTTCAAAATAACCCGGCTCACCCGTAAGGCGTTCATAGATCGCATCCGCCGCACGGTGGGCCATCCGACGCCAAGCGTTGGGATCAGCGGTGTATTGAAAACCGGCGAGTTGCTGTTGGCTGACGACATCCCAAAGACGGAACTTCATCGTCATTCGGCCATCACCGGAATTCGTCGTCTCGCCCGTCACCAACGCGACGGCATTGGAAACCGCTCTGACATCGCTAAAGCGCGGCGGCGAAATGAAACTCGGTGCCAAGGGTGCCACCGCTGCATCGGGCACAGCACGGAACAGGTTTGTCGATGCTAAATCAGCCTCGATCACTTCGGCGATCTGCGCACCGAGTTGGTTCGCTTGACCATTCGGACCGAAAAAATCGAGAACGGAAACAGGCAGAGGCTCCACGATGCCCTGATCGAGCGTCAATTTTAACGGGGCCGATTGCGCTGCCGCACGGCTCGCAGTCCCCACCGTCGCAACGGCGGAGATTAAACCGGCAACCAAACCAAGTCGCATCAAGGTATTCATCATTGCAGCGTCATCCTTCTCGGATCAAAGACGATATCGATCTGTTGCCATGATCCGTATTTTTGCGGCGGTAATGGGAACGGCTGACAGGCGGAGTCTTGCAAAGCCCGAAATGCATGTTCCACCGCCAAACCTGATCCTCTGATCGGCACGGCATTGCTGACGCGGCCTTCGCGCGTCAACGTTACTCGCATCGTAATAATTTGGTCCGTTTGCCCAATCATCCGCCAGCAGCGAGCAAGCTGGTTTAGCAGTTGTTGTTGCTCACCCGGCGTCAAAGGAGCCGCATTATTCTGAGCGGCGACATTCTGCGAGAAAGTCCGCGAGTTTCCGCCAGCCGTCGCGCCGCTAGATCCAACCGC
>CAZXMX010000048.1:0-9118 GCA_964641645.1 uncultured Neomegalonema sp. | reverse complement strand
GCGAGGTCTGCCAAATATGCTTGTCTGCGTGCTTCCTGTTCGGCAGCTTCCGCAAGACGGCGGGCCTCAGCCTCTTCTTGGACACGGCGCCGATCTTCCGCCAACTTTTTAGCTTCCGCCTCAGCCGCGCGCTGTGCTGCGAGTTCTGCCTCTGCCTGCAAGCGTGCCGCTTCTGCCTCAGCAATCCGCTGGCGTTCTCGCTCGGCCTCGGCCAACCGTTCGGCTTCTTCCTCCGCTGCACGTTTAGCGGCAAGTTCCGCTTCGGCAGCGCGTTGTCGCTCAAGTTCGGCTTTCGCAAATTCTTCGGCAGCCCGAAGCGCTGCCAGCTCAGCCTCGGCTTTCTTGCGTGCTTCTTCTTCAGCGGCTCGTTTTTCAGCCAGTTCCCGGGCCGCTTTTTCTTCTGCTGCCTTTAGCTCAGCGAGTTCACGCGCAGCCGCTTCTTCAGCCGCCCGTCGTTCGGCCAATTGTTTCGCGGCTTCTTCCGCCGCTTTCTTATCCGCCAATTCGCGCGCCGATTTTTCTTCGGCTGCGCGCTGCTCTGCCAAGGCTTGAGCGGCCTCTTCTGCCGCGGCTCGCCGCGCTGCCAATTCTTGGAGCGCCTTTTCTTCAGCGGCCTTTTGCTCCGCGAGCTCTCGCACCGCTTCGGCCTCAGCGGCCTTTTCAGCGGCTAACTTTTCCGCTGCGGCTTCTTCGGCAGCACGAATTTCGGCCAACTCTCGTTCGGCAAATTCTTCGGCGGCTTTTCGTTTGGCCTCTTCCGCCGCTTCGGCCTCTAACTTCGCGTCTTCGGCAGCGATGCGAGCGTCTTCAGCGCGCAGTTTCTCTTCTTCTGCTTCAGCTTCTGCCTCCGCATTGCGCTGCAAAGGACCATCACCCGATTCTGCAACCGGAGAAGCCTGTCGGTCTTCGTCGCTCGATTCAGCAGCCAGACTGCCGCGCGGTTTCGCGCGGGGCAAAGGCGAGTTCGACGGCGGCGCGCCATTTCGTTGAGGATTTTCCGCCTCGGCGACATCCACGGATGGCGGTTGATCCGGCGCGGGCTCGGCCTGCTTTTCGGGTTCTGGCGGCTCATCCGGGTCTGTATCGACATCAGGCGCATCGATCACGCCGCGCGGCTGCTTTGGCGCTTCGGGTGCCGTGACGATCCGAACGCGGTCATCGGGAAGAATATCCGACTTCGCCACCGGGCGATCTTGCAACGAGCGCGAATCTAATGCGAGATCGGGAGCAGTCGTGTCCGCATCAACGGGCGAAGTTTCGGCTTCCGGGATCGAAACGTCAGGCGGCGCAGAAAGGGTCACCCCAGATGGCGGCGTGATCGCAGACGGTGACGGCGTCGGTAGCGGCGCATTCATCGCCAAGTCCACATCAGGCGGCGACGTGAGCGGGGCTTGTGTCGCAGAAGACGGCACCTGCGGCGCTCGCGAGATGGCCGCATTGTATTCGTTCAGCGACATGAGCTCGACTTCGACGGGCGGACCCGATGCCGGTGCTAAGATGGGTTCAGGACGCGCAGGGGCCAGCGCCAGGGCAAGAAGCCCTAGGTGCATCAGGCCAGAAACTGCCGGTCCTAAATACATAAACTCGCTACCTATGACCTACTGCGACTGTCCGGCACGAACGCCGCTCGCAACAGGGCCGCCGGGATCGGTTACCAACCCGATATTGCGAAAATCGGCCGCATTCAGCAGACCCATGACCTTCATGACGTTGCCATAGCCCACGGCTTGATCCGCCCGCACGAAGACGCGCTCATCGGCACCGCGCTCGGACGCAATCGCCGTCAGGCGCTCACGTAGCTCAGATTGAGTCACCGGATCGCCTTGCAGGAAAATCGTCCCATCGACATCAACGTTGACGGTGACCGGTTCGCGTTGCTCCGTCGGCAACGGGTTCGCGTCTGTCTTCGGCAAGTTGACGGGTACCCCCACGGTCAACAATGGGGCCGCAACCATAAAGACGATCAACAGCACGAGCATCACATCAACAAACGGCGTGACGTTAATTTCGGACATCGCACCGCCGCGACCGCGACGACGGCCCTTACCGTTCCGGCGACCGCCCATCCGTCCACTGCCAAGCGCAGCACCCATTACGCAGCCCGCCGTTCAAGCTGTCGCGATAGCAAGGTGGCGAACTCGTCAGAGAACGCATCAAGCCTCCCTGCAAGCCGTCCAACCCGATCCGAAAGCGCGTTGTAAGCGACAACAGCCGGAACAGCCGCGATCAAGCCCAGCGCCGTGGCGAGCAAGGCTTCAGCGATACCGGGCGCGACAACTGACAAATTCGTATTTTGACTGACCGCAATTTCCTCAAAGCTGTTTTTGATGCCCCAAACCGTTCCGAACAAACCAACGAACGGCGCAATCGCACCAACAGTCGCCAAAAAGCCCATCCAGCTTTCGAGTTTCTGCGTCTCGCGCTCCACTGCCACGCCCATCGCGCGGTCAATCCGCTGCGAAGCGCCGGCAATCAAGCCGCCACCGGTCTCAAACGACCGCCGCCACTCGCGCATTCCTGACGCGAAGACCCGTTCGATCGGAGACCGTTTCTCCGCATCGAGCTTCGAGTAAAGGTCATCGAGCGATGTACCGGACCAAAAGGACTTCTCAAACGCATCGAACTTTTTACGAAGCGCGCCGAACTTCATGATCTTCTCGACGATGATCGCCCACGACCAAAACGATGCGGCAATCAGGATCAGCATGACGATCTGAACAACGAGGCTGGCTTCCTTGAACATGGACCACGCGGAAAAGTCCGGCCCGGTGTTCAATGCCTCAATCGCAGGTGAAGCCTGACGTGGTGTCGCCCACGACAGAGCATTCATGCCGCTGTTCAGTAAATCAATGGAGGGAAAATCCATTCAAGTCAGCCCTTTATGTAACGAATACACGGTTCGAAAGGCGCACACGCGCGCTGCCAAGCCCTGCATCGGAAATCGAATTTCGGAAACAACGATTGAATCTTGACCAAAGTTGGACTCTGCACAGCCTTCAGGCGCAATCGTCTTTACTCGTCTCATTTCAGCATCGGTTTAAAGGCGGCCCGCAGAAAGTCTGGCGCAGCCTTAGGTTTTCCGTCACTTCCAATGCCTGCGCAGCGCACAAATGCTCTGGTCAAAGCCTCTCCATCGTTCATCACGACCTGTTGCAACTCGAGCCGGGCGGGGCCGAGGCGTACAACCGTCGTTAGAACATGCAGAGCCATGTCGAACAGACCGGGGGAAAGGTAGTCGATCTCCATGCGCGCAACGACGTAGTTGATGTCGTGCGTTTGCTTGAGGCTGGGTTGATTGACGCCGAGAACGCGGAGCATCTCGCTCCGACCGCGCTCCATAAATCTCAGAAAACTCGCGTGATAGACGATGCCCCCCGCATCGGTGTCCTCCCAATGCACGCGCACTGGGAATACATGCGTCCGCTCCACGATCCGCCCAGATAACGGTACATCGTCAGCAAGATTCAATGAGGTCGGGTTCATGAAGAACGCGGCTTTCGGCTGGCGGAAGAAACTCCACCCCGATTGCGGCCTCGTCCGTTACCAAAAGGTTAACAGGACGGGCTCACAGCGGCGCTGTGACGAAAAAGACTCGCCGACCCGCGACGGGTTTGGTCGTCACTTAATCGTTGTCATCCCGAACGAAATGGCGTGAGCGCGCGCTGATCCGGTCGACCTCTTGTTTGACCATGTTCTCGACCAGTGTCGGCAAGTTGTCGTTCAACCACTCACGCAGCATCGGACGCAGTGTATCCTGGACGACGCCCTCGATGGTTGGCGAGTCTTCATCGTCCGTGATTTTGATGCCGCCATAGATCCGGCGTGGGGCATGGGCGTCATATTGCGCCAGTGTCGCGAGAGAACGCGCCGCACTTTCTTCAGCGCCACCCGTCACCAATGGGTCAGGGTCAGACGGCGGCTGGGTTCCCGCAGGCAAGCGACTGCGCAATGCATCCCGGACCAATCCACCAACTGTTTCCATCTCATCTTCAGTCGGTGCACCCTCGTGCCGGGACGGCGCGTCGCCGTCGCTGAGGCTCGATGAATACGTTCCGCTGATTTCTGGCGGCATCCCGGCGAATTGATCGGACTCATAAAAGCGTTCGTCCAGAGCCCGTTCTTTGTCGGCTCCTTCTTCGTCATTCGAATCCAAAGAGGCCGCATAATCTTCTGACAGCCCCGTCACTGCGGCTGTTTCAAAACTTCGGTCGAGGGCCCCTTCTTGATCGTTCGTCTCAGAGCGCCCAAAGGGTTCGACGTTGACCTGTTCGAAAACCATCGGTGGAAGATCATCATCGGTCGGCTCAGGAGCACTTTCGAGCTTCGAAGCCAACTCTTCGACCGAGCCTGGGGCGTCAAAGCTACGGGTTAAATCGAGGATCTCGTCTCCGTCATCGTTTTGACGAGCGTTCAGATCATCCGAGCCAGACGAATTGAAGAAGCTCGACGCACTTGCACCAAGCGCGCCCGCTGCGCCCATGCCGGCGGCTGTGACAGCGCCGATGCCAAGCGATCCATCGTCTTCTGTATTTGGCGTTGAATGGCGGATTTCTGCTCCCGCATCGGAAAGCACGTCATCAAGCACTTGGTCTGCTTCGTAAGACGGGTCAGGCGAATCAAGCAGCTCATTAAGCTCTAAAGCCGCCTCATCCGCTGGTTCGGTAAGCGTTTCACCATCAACCAATTCGGTCAGTTCCAAGGTGTCGTCCGCAAGGAGCGGATCTGTCTCACCTTCGGACAGTGGATGCCCAGCGACGCGGCGCCATAATGCTCCATCGCGCTGCGGAAAGATCGTCTCATCCATGGGATCAGCAGATTGCATATCTTCGCCTTCTCGACCCATCGCGGCGTCATATTCAGCGCGCGCAAGCGCTGCCGCGTCTTCGTCGATACTAAAAGGTGCAGTTTCTCGCGGCTTTTCGACAACTGTCTCCGCCACAGCGGGTGTCACAACCTGATCATCGCCGTCATCAATAATACGGCGGATCGAAGCGAGGATATCTTCCATGCTCGGTTGAGAGGTAGAGGAAGGCTTGTCAGTCATAGCGCCCTTCGTTTTCAAATCACCACGCAAAGCGGCTCAATTTGATACAGGTTACGCGCGGCGTTCGTCAGGAACAAGGCATCGTCCTGATATCACGTACACAGTACCTTCACAGCCGAAGATAACCATGTAGGGTTAAGGCCTTCTTAGACCGAAGAAAAACCATCGTGGAAGCCCAGCCCTCCATTTAGAAGGCGAACGAGGCTTCCTTCGAAAATCCGGGCAGCAGTGGCGCTGCTGCATCAAAAATCCACCGATGGGAGACTGTCGCTCCCGTTTTGGTCGAAACACGGACCTGTCCGAAGCTGCCTTCCATCCAGATCGCAACCAAGCGTCCACCTTCGGCGAGTTGATCGAAAAGAGCCTGTGGAACATCACCAACGCCGCCTTGAACGAGAATGACCTCAAACGGCTTTTCGCTATCCGCCCCTTCAACCAAAGGCGTATTCAACACGGCGGCATTATCGTAGCCGAGCGCAGAAAGAGTTTCCTCCGCCGCTTTTGCCATGCCTTCATCACTCTCGACTGCAATCACAGCCTGGCAAACGCGCGAAAGAACGGCGCTAGAATACCCAAGGCCACAACCAACATCGAGCACCGCGTCCCCGGGACCGATCTCAGCAGCGTCGATCATTTTGGCGAAAACACGCGGATCGAGCAGCCAGCGCCCGCTCGCCATTTCGATAGCCTCACCAGCGTAAGCAACCGAGCGTTTTGATGATGGCACGAAACGTTCGCGCGGAACTTCGAGCATTGCATCGATGACGGCATAGCGCGTCACATCCGAAGGACGGACCTGACAATCGACCATCATTTCGCGGGCGGCGGCGTAATCCTGCATGGCAGCTAACCTTGTGGCGTCGTTTCGCGGCACATAGCACTCGCAGCATGAACCCGTCCACAAGCGTTTGTGCCCCAATCGGTGTCATTCGACTGGCCCTTGCATCAATAGCCTCAATCGATCGAGGACCCGTTCACGCCCTCCTCCCGCTCCCACGGCGGAACGGGCGAAAATTCTGCGACGAGGTGATCTATGAAAACGCGGACTTTCGGCGGCAAATTCCGACGGGTAGAGTAAACAGCGTAAATATCCGAGCCATTGTCCTCATACTCTGGCAGCACGCGAACCAAACGACCGCTCCGCAGATCGTCGCCAATTAAATAAGTCGATAAACGCGAGACCCCCAACCCGGCCAACGTCGCATGATAGAGCGCATCCGCGCTATTCGCCTCAAAACTGCTTTGCAATTTCAGCCCGCGCGCTTGAAAATCCGGAAAATCCCAATCGTTAAATCGAGAAACAGTCGAGAGCTGCAAGCAATTGTGCGTTTGCAGCTCCTCCGGTATCATCGGTGTACCCTTCAGCGCTAGATACTCCGGAGCAGCGCAAAGGACCCGCCGGTTATGTGCAAGTTTCCGTGCGACGAGCGATTGGTCCTCAATCTGTTCGGTGAAGAGGACGGCCACATCAATCTGATCCGCCGAGAAGTCGCGCTTTCGATCCGAGAAGTCGACCGACACCGACACCTCAGGGTATTTGGCCAAGAAGGTTGATAAAACCGGCAAAATTTGAGCTTTGCCGAACGCGACCGTGGCCGCGATATGCAGCTGCCCTTTTGGATGATCCCCGAACGACATCACGAGGTTTTCCGCCGCAGCGATGCTCCTGCGGATTTCGGCGCACCGCTCATAGAAGGCCTGACCATCCTCCGTCAGCGAAACCCCATGCTTTGAGCGAACCAACAACCGAACACCAACCCGGTCTTCCAACTCGGCAATCCTTTTGCTGACTGCCGAGGGGGATTGCTCCAATTCGCGCGATGCGGCGGAAAAACTGCCAGCATCAACGACGCGCGCAAACAACACGATGAGACTCGGCAAATCCATGATGCCACCGTTCTATGCCTATAGGTTCAAGATACCATGACTGAAAAGGGTCTAACCGCAAACCTCAAAATTCATAAATGTGCAATGCAACAGCGCTTATATCGCACTGCAATATAAACTCGCAAACGGAGAGGTCAGCCATGAATGCACTGTTTCCATCCCTTGGGTTATCAAACAACGAGGCATCGGCCATGACATTCTACGAACTCAGCGCCCCAAAAGAAATTTCAGGTCGAGGATTGCTTTCGCGAGTTGGGAAAAAGCTCCGGAGTGCCTTGCACACCATGCAATATGGCCGACTGATGCGGGCGATGTCGCAACTTTCGAACGAGCAATTAGACACCATTGGTATTCAACGCGCAGACATTCCAAGTGTCGCTCGCCGTATTCTTGAAATCAAACCTCCGCTTAACTGACTTCAGAAAGGGAGATTGACGCGATGACGACATGGACAATGAACGCCACTGGGTTTTCAAATATTCCACGCGTAGATCTGACGGGAACAATCTTAAGGTATCTGGCACGCGCCAGAAAAACCTGGATGAAGTATAAAGAGTACCGCCACGGTGTTGCTGAGCTCAACGCTTGCTCAGATCGAGTCCTCCAAGATCTCGGCATTTATCGCAGCGACATTCGACGCCTTTCACGAGAGGCGATTTACGGAAGGTAACATCACGTTTCGAAGTTACTTTGATGCGGTGCACAAAAGCGCGCCGCATCAGTCTAATCTTTTCACTTTGCTCAATCTTCAACCAAAAGGAAAAGATTGGCACGTGGGACAAGCCCATACCATCTCTTGTCATGGATAAATCTGTGGGCTTCTCTTCCTATCGGTCTTAGCTTTGAGGGATGAAAAACGCCCCGCATATTGCCGTCGTTGGTGCTGGCATTCTTGGTGCCTCCATCGCCTATTTCCTCGCCACAAAGGGCGCGCAGGTTACCATCGTTGATGAAGGCACGCCCGCCAATCGGGCAACCCACGGTTCATTCGCTTGGATCAACGCGCACAATCCGAAAGATCAAGACTATTTCGAATTTCGGATGGCAAGCATCCGGCTTTGGAACGAACTTGCCAAAAAGCTCCCGGATCTCCCTGTCCGCTTTGGCGGAACGCTCAATTGGGAAGATAGTCCTGACGAGATAGAAGAAGTCCAACGCGCCTTGAACGACGGCGGCAATCCGTCCCGGTTGGTTTCACGCGCGGAAATTAAGGCCATTGAACCAAATCTCGCTGCACCGCCCGAAGTCGCCATTGATGCCAGCGCCGAAGGCGTCGCCGATCCCGCGCGCATTGCCGAGACTTTTCTTTTCGCCGCTCTCTCTCATGGCGCCGCTCTGCGCACGAATGCCAAGGTCCTTGGACTGACGTTCGAGCAAGGTCGGGTCGCAGGCGTGGAAATACCGGAGGGCATCGTCGAGGCAGACGGAACCGTTCTGGCGACAGGCGTTGGCACCGCCGATCTCTTGGCGGCGCATGATTTCGAGTTGCCAATGGATAATTCGCCGGGCCTCCTCATCAGCACATCACCGGTCGCCAAAGTCACGCAACGGGTGCTGACGTCAATGAGCTTGCACGTCTGGCAAAAGGATGACGGATCATTGCTCGTCGGTGAAGATTTCGGCGGCACCGATCCCTCAGAAGGGGAACCCGCGATCATTGAACGCGTAAAGTCCAAGCTCGATGGATATTTTGACGGTGTGAACGATCCACAGGTCGTCGGATCGACCGTGGCAAAGCGGCCCATGCCGGTCGATGGCTACCCAGCTCTCGGCGCTGTCCCCGGCTTCACTGATCTCTGGGTGGCGACAACACATAGTGGCATCACACTCGCGCCGATCATTGGCGAGTCGCTGGCAACGGAGATCTTGTCAGGAAAGCTGGTAAAAGCCCTACACCCTTATCGGGTATCGCGGTTCTCAACCTAAACGCGCCCTATCGCCACCCCTCATCGTCCGGCAAACAAAACAACAACCAAAGTCCTGCCAACGTGGCAACACCAAAGAGAAACCCCATAATCCACATAACTTTTATGTGGTTATTGAACTTGGATTTTTCAACCCCGATGATCCCCCTTGCCGCCTCGCGTCGAGGGTGCTAATCCGCCCCTGCATGGCGACGTGGCGGAGTGGTTACGCAGCGGATTGCAAATCCGTGTACACCGGTTCGATTCCGGTCGTCGCCTCCAT
>CAZXMX010000047.1:0-18659 GCA_964641645.1 uncultured Neomegalonema sp. | reverse complement strand
TGGCTGATGCGCAATTCGTCATGACTGAATTGTTCCGCGAGGTCAGCCAGCACGTTCATTTGTGCGGTGGTCAAATCGCCGGGGGCTTCGCCGATGGCTTTCGCTGAGACGGTGACGATGGTGTAACCGGGTTGCTTATGTTCATCGGTGTTGGCGTCTACCCACGCGGCAAAATCTGAGTCCGCTGCCTTGGCCTGAGCGAGCGCTTGCGAGGTCGCGGGCAGGTCGGCGAAGGCAGGGGGAGCAAAGTAGGCTTCGATACGGGCGACTTCATCGGGGTCTGCTGCAACAGACGGACCATCGAGCTTGGTGAACTCGTCTTCGATCATGGCGCGCAGTTCGTCGATGCCGGTCTCGTGGACGAGGATCTTAATGCGGGCTTTGTACTTGTTATCGCGGCGACCTTGCAGATTGTAGACCCGCAGGATTGCTTCGAGGTAAGGCAGCAGGTCCGCTTTTGGCAGGAAGTCCCGCACGACTTTGCCGACGAAGGGCGAACGGCCCAAACCGCCGCCGACGATAACCTCATAGCCCGGCTCACCCGCGTCATTGCGCAGCATCCGCAGGCCAATGTCGTGGGCCTTTGTGACCGCACGGTCGTTCGGTGAACCCGTCACGGCAACCTTAAATTTGCGCGGCAGGTACAGGAACTCAGGATGCTCGGTTGACCATTGGCGCACCAACTCAGCAGTGGGACGTGGGTCTTCGATTTCGTCAGCGGCGGCACCGGCGAAATGATCGGCGGTGACGTTGCGGATGCAGTTGCCTGAGGTCTGGATCGCGTGCATCTCGACATCGGCGAGATCGTCCAGAATGTCCGGCACATCTTTCAGGGCAGGCCAGTTGTACTGGATGTTCTGGCGCGTCGTGAGGTGGCCATAGCCCTTGTCGTATTTGGTCGCAATGGTTGCCAGCGCACGCATCTGGGCGCTGTTAAGCGTGCCATAAGGAATGGCGACGCGCAGCATGTAGGCGTGCAATTGTAGATACAGACCGTTCATCAGGCGCAGCGGCTTGAACTCGTCTTCGGTGATCGAGCCGTCGATGCGACGCTCTACCTGTTCACGAAAGCTGCGGACGCGGTCCTTTACATAGGCCGTATCAAATTCATCGTAGCGGTACATAATCAAATACCTCCTGACGCGGCGAGCGGTTCGCGGCGTTCGGGGTTGGTGGATTGTTTGCCCAAATCGGTGCGATTGGAGGGGCCGCGTGTGCGAAATTTCTCGCGGAAGTGCGTCGGGAACGGTCGCCCGTCATCATCGAGCGCGACATCGGCGAGGTAGGGTCCGACGACTTTATCTTGTTGCGGTTCGGCGCTGGCCAGCAGAGCCTCGGCACCCGCTTCGTCATGGGCGATGGCGGCTTCCGCGAGCTTGCGCGTCCAGCCATAGCCAGAATTCATGTAGACAACATCGCCCGCAAAAAGATCATTGGCCGAGATAATCTTTGGTTTGAAAAGCTTGGCCATCAGAGAGCTTCCTTGATCGCTTCTGCACGGGGCAGAGTATCGGTTGCGGCGAGGGCTTCGCGTGGGGCGAGGCCGAGGAATAAGATTGCGGGACCGGTGACGTTGGCGTCTTTGAGTGCGTCTGGCAGCGCAGCGAGAGACGTCGCGACGATTTTTTGGTCGCTGCGCGATGCGTTCTCGATGACCGTGATCGGCGTGTCGCCATCGGCGTCGTGCATCAGTAAGCGGCCTTGGACAAAGCGTGCCGCGCGCACGCCCATATAGATCGCTGCGGTCGATCCAGTGGACGCAAGACTGCGCCAGTCATGTTCGGCAAAGCCTTCCATGTCCTGACCCGTGATAAAACGCACGGATTTGTTGCGGCCTCGACGAGTCAGGGAAGCCTTGATCGAGGCCGCAGCCGCCACGGCGGAAGTGATGCCGGGCACGATTTCAAAGGCTATGTCGGCAGCGTCCAGCGCGTCCATCTCTTCATCGAGGCGGCCAAACATCGCGGGATCGCCGGATTTAAGCCGTGCGATATGAGCGCCGTTGCTGGCGTGTTCGATCATCAGCGCGTTGATGTCGTCTTGCTTCCAGCTTGGACCGTTGGGCGTTTTGCCGACTTCAATCACGACGGCTTCGCGGCGAGCGAGTTCGAGGATTTCTGGCGCAACGAGGCGATCATGGATAACGACATCGGCTTCGTGCAGCAGACGGCGCGCTTTTAGGGTCAGCAGTTCGGGGTCGCCCGGACCTGCACCGATCAGGGCAACACGGCCCGGTTCGGTTGCGGCGTTTAGGGCTTCCGATAGCAGAGCTTCCAACGCTCCGATCAATGCGCCTTCACCATGTTCCGCAAGAACACGGGGGCCGACTTGGTCGTAATAGCGCGACCAGAAGGTGCGGCGGATACGGCCCATCGGCAATTCGTCAGCGCGGGGGCGGAAGGACTGCCCGACACGGGCAAGGGTGCCGAGATCGGGGGAAAGGCTCTCCTCGTTCATCGCTTTGATGCGCCGCGCGAGAACAGGGGCTGCGCCTTCAGTGCCGATTGCGACGGTGACGGGATCGCGGTCCACGATGGCCGGGGTGATAAAGTCACTGTCTTCGAGGTTATCGACAATGTTGACGAGTGCACCGCAAGCGTGGCCGAGTTCCGCAATACGGGCGTCCTCAATGGGGTCTTCGGTTGCGCCATAAACGAGCGCGGCGCAAAGGGCGTCGCCTCGGTCTAGCGGACGCTCGATCAGGGTCAGACGGCCTTCGTTTGCCCAGCGCTGAATCTGAGCATGGGGATCGGTGCCATAAACCGAGATGCGGGCTTCGGTTTTGAGGATCAGCCGCAGCTTGGCAACGGCGGTTTCGGTTGCACCGCCGACAATGACGCGACGACCGCGCAGATCATGGAAAATCGGAAAATGACGCATCTGTGCCTCCGCTATCGACGAACTGAAAGGTAGAATTATTTCCCGATAGAAGGTAGATGGAGCGAATTGATAAGGAATAAGGTTCGGGTGGCGTTGGTCACGCGGAACTTGGTTCCAAGTTGTGGCGTCTGGCTGGAAGGACAGTCTTGTGGATGATCTCGACCGAAAGATCCTCGTGGAACTTCAGCGCGATGCGACCGTGGCGCTGGAAGACATTGCCAAGCGAGTCGGGTCGTCCAAGACGCCCGTCTGGAACCGGGTTCGCAAAATGCGCGAGGCTGGGATTATCGAGCGGACGGTTGCGATTGTGAACCCGGAGGCGGTGGGCCTTGGCTCCACGTTTTATGTGTTGGTGCGGACCTCGCAGCACGAAAAAGACTGGCTGGAGAAATTCGTCGCCGCTGTGAACAAGCACCCGGAAATTGTCTCAGCGCATCGGCTCGCAGGGGAAATCGACTATATCCTCAAAGTACAGGTCGCCGACGCGCGCGCATTTGATGCGTTTTATCAGGCGCTGATCGCGGATGTGAGCATCTTCAATGTGACGTCATTGATGAGTATGGAACAGATAAAGGCCACGACGGAGCTGCCGCTGTGAGAAGAACTTCGCTCCCGATGATTTTGAAGGAAAATCATCTGCCGCTTAGAATTGGTGCAGCGGAGAAGCTTGCCTCATCTTCGCTGCGCGAAGTTGAGGTTGATGGAGCAGATCAAGGCGACGACGGAGTTGCCGTTGTGAGGGGGTGGTAAAGCCTAAGTTACGGGTTGTGCAGCGGTTGAGAATGGTGCCATCAATGAAAGATGAATTGGCCAGAACCGATACGCGCTTTGCCGCTACATGACTACGTGCTGAAAGAAATTAGCCTACGTGAACAGCCTTCGTTCATATTCGAGTTTCCCGAGCGGCCAAGCTACGAGCTCAAGCTCATTGGCACGCGGCACTTGATAGGTGCTGATGTTTATTGGAATTGTAATATCGTTTCGGACGTGACCGTCTACAGAGTTGGCGATTTTTCGCCGCCGTTCTTTGCCGCTGAATTTCAAAACTTAGCACAAGACAATTTTTTCGACAGAATGGAAGTTGAGAAAGAGCCCCCCGATCATCTGTTGATGAGATTAGAGGCAGCCGCCGGATTCAAAATGGTGGCGATCATCGAAGGTTACGATCTTATCGAGTCGAATTAACTCGAAGCGATTAGGCACGCTATTTTTTCCGAAGAATCTGCAAGCAAGGTCGTCGTTAGACCGACCGTCTCTGGGTTTTTGAGAACTTCCAAGTAGAATTGGGGAAACGCCATCATGGTAATTGTGTCGGCTGTATTTCGGCTTCTATTTCCCATCTCATTTTGACAATCGCGCTTTGGCGGTACAAGGGTTTGTAAAACTCTATTCAGCCGGAGCGACCCTCGTGAAAATCAAAGATAAATCTCTCTTTCGTCAGCAGAACTATATCAACGGTGCGTGGGTCGATGCCGCCGATGGCGCGAAGATCGTTGTGACGAACCCGTCGACCGGCAAGAAGGTCGGCTCGGTTCCGTCAATCTCGGCGAAGGAGTGCGCGGCGGCGGTGGATGCGGCGAATGCGGCGCTGCCCGCGTGGCGTGCGACAGATGCGAAGACCCGCGCGAATATCCTGCGCAAGTGGTTCGACCTCTGCATGGCCGCGCAAGACGATCTCGGCATGATCTTGACGACTGAGCAGGGCAAGCCGCTGGCCGAGGGGAAGGGCGAGATTGCCTATGGCGCGTCGTTCCTTGAGTGGTTCGCCGAAGAAGCCAAGCGTGCCTATGGCGATATTATTCCGGCGACCTCCGCTGATAAACGGATCATGGTGCTGAAACAGCCCGTGGGTGTGGTGGCCGCGATTACGCCTTGGAATTTCCCTTGTGCGATGATCGCGCGCAAGGTCGGGGCGGCATTGGCGGCCGGTTGTACCATTGTTATCAAGCCTGCTTCGGCAACGCCGTTCACGGCGCTCGCGATGGCGGAGTTGGCGGAGCGGGCCGGGGTGCCTAAGGGGGTCATCAACGTCGTGAACGGTTCGGCGCGGGTGATTGGCAGCGAGCTGACGAGCAATCCGATTGTGCGCAAGCTGACCTTTACCGGCTCGACCGAGGTCGGGAAAATTTTGCTCGAACAATGCGCGACGACGGTCAAGAAAGTGTCGATGGAGTTGGGCGGCAATGCGCCGTTTATCGTGTTCGAAGATGCGGACCTCGATGCGGCTGTTGAGGGCTGCATCATCTCGAAGTTTCGCAATGCCGGACAGACGTGCGTGTGCGCCAACCGCATCTATGTGCATGACAAAGTGTACGACGCTTTTGCGAAGAAACTGAAAGCTGCCGTGAAGAAACTGACGATGGGCGATGGCCTGAAAGCAGGCGTTCAGATCGGCCCGATGATCGACATGGCCGGGGTTGAAAAGGTCGAGGAACACATTGCTGATGCCGTGGCCAAGGGTGGCAAGGTTGTGCTGGGCGGCAAACGCGACAAGAAACTCGGCGGCTCGTTCTTCCCGCCAACGATTGTCGTCGACGCGCCGCAATCCGCGAAGGTGTCGAAGGAAGAAACCTTTGGGCCGCTGGCTGCACTGATCCGGTTCAAGTCGGAGAAGCAGGTGGTGAAGATGGCCAATGACACCGAGTTCGGTTTGGCGTGTTATTACTACACCAAAGACATCGCGCGCTCTTGGCGGGTCTCTGAGGCGCTGGAATATGGGATCGTTGGGCTGAACACCGGTCTGATCTCAACCGAGGTCGCACCCTTTGGCGGCGTGAAAGAAAGCGGCGTCGGGCGGGAAGGATCGAAGTACGGCCTCGATGATTACATGGAAGTGAAATATGTTTGTGTGGGCGGGGTTTGATTGGTGACCAAGACCTACGAGATTGCGGTGCTGCCCGGTGACGGGATTGGCAATGAGACGGTGCCCGAAGGATTGAAAGTTCTTGATGCAGTGGCGGCGCTGCATGGGTTTCAGATCAAGCAGACGCCATTCGATTGGTCTTGCGAGACGTTCAAGGCGACGAGTCAGATGATGCCGGATGATGGCATCGACCAATTGCGCGATCATGATGCGATCTTCCTTGGTGCGGTGGGCTTTCCCGGTGTGCCGGATCATGTCTCGCTGTGGCAGTTGCTGATCCCGATCCGGCGCGAGTTCGATCAGTATGTGAACTTGCGCCCGGTGCGGCTCTTGCCCGGCATTACGCCGCCGCTGCGTGACAAAGGCCCCGGCGATATTGATATGTGGATCGTCCGCGAAAATGTCGAAGGCGAATATTCGCAGATCGGCGGGCGGATGCACGCGGGCACCGACCATGAGTTTGCTTCGCAAATGTCGATGTTCACGCGCCACGGTACGGATCGCATTCTGCGCTATGCTTTCGAGTTGGCGCGGAAGACCGGCAAAAATCATGTCTCCTCGGCGACGAAATCCAACGGCATTTATCACACGATGCCGTTTTGGGATGAACGCTTTGCGGCGGTGGGGTCTGAGTACTCTGATGTGCGGACGGACCAGCACCATATCGATATTATGGTGGCTCGATTTGTGATGTCGCCGGAGCAATTTGACGTGGTGGTCGCGTCGAACCTCTTTGGCGATATTCTCAGCGATCTTGGCCCTGCCGCGACGGGAACGATTGCTGTTGCGCCCTCAGCAAACCTCAATCCCGAGCGAAAGCATCCGTCGATGTTTGAGCCGGTGCATGGATCGGCCCCGGACATTGCGGGGCAGGGCATTGCCAATCCGATTGGACAGATTTGGGTTGCCGCCATGATGCTGGAACATTTTGGCGAAGAAGAAGCGGGTGCGCAGATCGTCTCGGCGATTGAGGCGGTGACGGGCAATGATGATGCGCCCAAAACGCCAGATCTAGGCGGAACCGCTTCGACGTCTGAACTTGGCGATGCCATCGCGGCGGCGGTCACGGCGCTGGGGTAGGGTCTATGAGACGCCTGTGATTTGCTTCATCCGTTCGCCGTCGGGATCAAAAGCTGGTCCTTGCATAACTGTTGCGTCATAGAGCGTGCGGGCGATGTCGACTTTGACCGCTTCTGATCCTGAGAAGTGTTGATCGACATGCGCGAGGGCGACGGGTTTGCCAATGCGATAGCCGAAGGCGCAGGATGTGGTTTGTCCGATGATTTTGTCTTTGAAATAGATGGGTTCGTGGCCGAGGGGTGTGGCGGTCTCGTCGTCCAGAACGAGTGAAACGACGCTCGGCTGTGCTCCGCTTTCGACCTTGGCTTGCAGCGCATCAAAGCCGATGAAGCCGCCTGACTTTCGAGTCATCGCCAACAGGCCCGCATCGAGCGGCGTTACGTCGCCATCGAGTTCGTGACCCATCGCGCAGAAGCCCTTTTCAATGCGCATGGATGTTTGGGAAAAGAGGCTGGCGGGCCGTGCGCCTTCCGCGACCAGCGCGGCATAGATCGCTGAGGTGTTTTCTGATCGGCAGGTGATTTCCCATCCGGCTTCACCGACGTAGGACAGGCGAGCCGCGCGGACGTGTTTGCCTGCGATATGCGCGCCGCTTTGTTTGAAATAGCCGATGTCGTTCAGCTCTGGCGCGCCGACCTTTGCGGCGATGCGTGCGGCGTCCGGCCCCATGAGACCCATCACGGCATAGTCCTCGGTGCTGTCGGTTATGGTCACGTCGAAGCCTTCCGCATGGCGGCGTAGCCAGGCGAGGTCGCGGCGGATCGCCGCCGTCCCGACGAACAATCGGTAATGGTCTGGCGCGAGGCGCTGCGCCGTGATGTCGCTCTCAAAGGTGCCGCGCTCGTTGAGGATCGCGGTATAGATCACCGAACCCGGAGGGCGCGCCATATACCCGGCGCAGACCCGGAGCAAAAATGCCTCTGCATCTTTGCCTTCGACTTCGATCTTTCCGAAAGGTGACGCGTCGAAGATCGCGGCCCCCTCATGCGCGGCCATGACTTCGGCGCGGACATTCTCAAACCAATCGGGACGGTCAAATCGCAAGGTGGGTTCGGCGGTTTTGCCGAAATAAAGCGGGCGTTCCCAGCCGTAGAACTGACCGAAATGGGCGTTCGCCGCCTTGTATTCGCTGTGAAGAGGGAGGAGGCGCAGGTCTCGTGCGGTTTTCAGTTGCTTGCCGGGATAGGCGATATCGTAATGGGTGCCGAGGATTTCCGGCGCGCGGGCCATTAAGTGTTCGACCGAATTAAACACGGGCGCAAACCGCTTTGCATCGGCCTCGCCCAAGTCATAGGCCGTGTGTCCGTGGAGAATGCAGTGCGCAAGGTTCATTCCTGCGCCGCCGCCCGATGCCATGCCGACCGAGTTCATGCCGCATCCAAAAAACAACCCGCGCGTCTCTGCCGCTTCACCCAACATAAAGCTACCGTCGGCGGTGAAACTCTCCGGACCGTTCAACAGCATTTTGACTTCGGCGGTTTCCAATGCCGGTAGTCGATGCAGCGCGTTGTGCATCATCGGTTCGAAATGATCCCAATCTTCGGGCAACAGGCCAAACGCGAAATCTTCCGCGAGCGTGCCCGGTGCGATCGGTTTGCCCATCGGTTCGAAGCAACCAACCAGCAGGCCGCCGCTGTCGTCGCGAATATAGAGGCTGCCGTCATGATCGGAGAGGGTCGGCAAATTTCCGGTGATGTTTTCAATGGGCTTGGTGAGCAGATAGAAATGCTCGCACGCCAGAAGCGGGGCATCCGCGCCAGCCTGCGCGGCCAGTTCGCGCGACCATAATCCGGCACACAGCGCGACGGCGTCGCAACCAATCACGCCGCTGGCGGTCTCGACGCCTGTGATCCGTCCGTTCTCCGTTAGGATGCCGGTGACGGGTGTGTCCTCGAAAATCTTTGCGCCATTCTTTCGCGCCCCTTTCGCGAGCGCCGCACAAACGTCGGACGGACTCACCCGCCCATCGTCCGGGGAGAAGACCGCGCCCATCACATCATCGGCCCGCATTAGGGGCCATTTTTCCGCTGCTTCTTCCGCGCTCACGAAATGCGCGTCAATGCCGTAAGCATGGGCGAGTGCTTCTTGGCGGCGGACATGGGTCAGCCGATCCGGCGTCGTTGCAATCGAGAGCGAGCCTTTCTGAATCCAGCCGACGCTTTGCCCGGTTTCCTGCTCAAGCCCCGCATAGAGATCGACCGAATACTGGATCATCCGAGTCAGGTTGCGCGAGTTGCGCAAGGCGCGGACTTGGGCTGCGGAATGCCATGTCGTGCCGGAGGTTAGCTTGTTTCGCTCTAGCAGAACGGCATCGGTTACGCCCAATTTGGCAAGATGATAGAGCGTCGAACACCCCATGATCCCGCCGCCGATGACGACAACCGAGGCGTGATTTGGCAGGGCAAGGTTGGTCATGGTGCGCATCCGTGGAGGCTAAAACTCGGCTTGCATCATTGTGGAACGTATGTTTCGATCATCGTCAAGTGTTGAAACGTATGTTTCATTTTTAGGATAGAGCGACGTGCGAGCATGAACCAAAGCACCGCATTAAAGGAGGCCATCCTTCCTCGGATGCCCAGTTTAAGCCCGGCGCTTCGGACGGCTGCGGATTACGTGATCAACAACGCTGACTCGGTTGCGATGCAATCGTTGCGGCATATCGCTAAAGACAGCCAGGTGGCTCCGGCGACGTTTTCCCGTCTGGCAAAGTCACTTGACCTCAAAAGCTATGAAGCCCTGCGCGATCTGTGCCGCAGTGACGTCCGAAAACGCTCGAGTAGTTTTGCCGACAAGGCGAAGACACTTCAGAATCAAGCCAATCCGAATGCCGGAACGCTGTTCGAACGACAAGCGGAAACCAGCCTGACGAATATCCAACAAGCGGTTGCAGGGATTGATGAGGCGCAACTCGAAAAGGTCGCTGAAATGCTCAGCGGGGCGCGCCGTGTCCTCGCGTTTGGCGCGTTGAGTTCGGCTTCTCTCATTGAGCATATCGTCTACAGCGCCCGGCTCGCGTTGCCGAACTGGCGGATTGCGGGGTCCGGGGCGGAATCGGTTGCGATGACCCTGGAAGACATTGGCCGCGATGATGTTGTTCTTGTGCTTTCGCAGCATCCCTATGCTCAGTCGGGCTTGACTCTGGCGCGCAGCACGCGCGAGCGTGGGTCGCGTGTTATCGGGGTGACGGACAGCTACACAGCACCCGTTGTAGATTTTGCAAACGAAGTTTTGGTTGTCCCGACGGGCAGCCCGCATTTCTTCGCATCGCAGGTCGCAACAGTGTTGTTATTCGAAACGCTGCTCAGCATGGTCGTGCAGCGTGCGGGTCAAGATGCGCAAAGACGCATCGCCGCAATTGAGAACGAAAATCACCGGACCGGTGAATATTGGCGTGGTTCGAGTGAGCCCGCCTTGAATCTAGGGAGAACGAACAGATGAAACTCTTCAAAACAATCGCAGGCGCGCTTGCCCTGACAACCATGTCAAGTGCGGCTCTGGCGGCTTCGTGCACCAACGACACGTGGAACAAGGTCATGGAGCGCGGCAAGCTCGTGGTCGGCGTCAAGGCTGACTACAAGCCTTGGGGCTATCGGAACAGCGACGGTGAGCTGGTCGGTATGGAAATCGACATGGCCAAAGACGTTGCTGAAAAGATGGGTGTCGATGTTGAATTAGTGCCTGTTCAATCGTCGAACCGGATGCAGTTTTTGGAAGGCGGTAAGATTGATCTGATGATCGCCACCATGTCCGACCGTGCGGATCGCCGCGAGATCGTCGGCATCGTTGGCCCGAACTATTATACCTCGGGTACCAATGTGATGTCACCGAAGCCAGTTGGGATCAGCAAATGGGAAGACCTGCGCGATAAGCCGGTCTGCGGCAAGCAAGGCGCGTTCTACAACCAAATCGTTGAAGAGCGCTATGGCGCGAAGGTCATCGCTTTCACCGGTAACGCCGAAGCTAAGCAAGCGCTGCGTGATAAAAAATGTATCGCTTGGGTCTATGATGACTCCTCGATTGGGTCTGATCTGTCATCTGGCGATTGGCCTGAGTTTGAAATGCCGCTGACCTCTGAGGATGATAACCCTTGGGCGCTGGCCGTTCCGCTGGCGGAAAAAGACTGTGTGTTCGGTCGCTTTATGTCCGGTATGCAATACGACTGGCTGCAATCGGGTGCGTTGATCGAGCTGGAGAAAAAGCACGGCATCCAACCGACTGCGTTCTTGCAGGTTCAGCAAGATCGTCTGAAAGACTGGCTGGCTGAATAAGCCTACCCTCTTGCTGCCTCCCGACATGACGAATATTGGGAGGCGGCGTTCCTCTTTGCTCAGGCCGACTTTATGGAATGGATCGCCGATCTAGCCCGCGACCTCGCTGATGTTGCGCCGCGCTGGAATTTTATCTGGCTCTATGATCCGGTGACGGGTGGCAAGATCCTGTCTGGGATCTGGATGACCATAAAGCTGGCGATTGCCTGCCTGATTTTCTCGATGATTATCGGCGTCGTTGGCGCGTGGCTGCAAGGGTCGCCGAACCGGTTTGTGCGGGCGTTCGTCAATGGCTACATCCAGTTTTTCCGTAATACGCCGCCGTTCGTGCAGTTGTTGTTCTTCTATTTCGCGCTGGGCCAGTTCACGCCCGTTGTCACCGCGCCGGATGGTTGGACGGTTCAACCGATTATCTCGAACGTCGGATGGGCGATTATCTCGCTGTCGTTCTTTGCCGGAGCGTTCAACGTTGAGATTTTTCGAGCGGGGATCGAGGCGGTGCCGGAGTCGACGCGAGAGGCGTCTGAGGCGCTTGGGTTTACGCGGACGCAGACGTTTCGTTACATCGTTATGCCGCTGGCGATGCGGGTTTGCTTGCCCGCGCTGAACAACAATCTGGTCAATCTGGTGAAGACGACGACGCAGGCGTTTGGCATTGCGGTGCCGGAACTGCTGTATCAATCCGTCACGATTTGGAACGACTATCCCAGTGCGCAATACCCAACGATGCTGTTGCTGTTTGTCGTCTATATCGTGCTTGTCGGCATTCTTGTGATGGGCATGAACAAGTGGGAGCGCCAGATGCGCATACCGGGGTACGGGGCATGAAGATGATCCCCGGCGTGACCGCGCGCGCTCAGACTGATTTACCGGTTCTCAAGCCGTTCGATGTGAAGGCGCATAGCCCTGATACGATGATGATGACGCGCTGGGTCGCCGGGTTGCCGTGGTGGACTCCGGTTGCGATTTTGATGTTGTCTCTGGTCTGGCCCGCAATGGCCTATGCCCAATCGAACTATGGCATCGGGGATGCTTTTGCCGCGTTGTGGCGGTGGATTCCTTTCCTTCTCAGTGAAGGCTTTTTGCTCAACGTCCTGATTTCGGTTTTCGCGATGTTGATTGGCACGCTCTTGGGGGCGGCGCTGGGGTTGGGGCAAATCTCCCTGAGCAAATGGGTCCGCTGGTTTTCTTGGTTCATGACCCAATTGTTCCGCAACTCGCCGTGGCTGGTGATCCTGTTCATTGTCTTGCTGGCGCTGCCGTTTGAGGTGCGTATTTTCGGGACGATCCTCACGTTCCCCGATTGGTGGAAGGCGGTGATTGGACTGTCTCTGCCGATCATGGCGAATATCTCTGAAATTGTGCGCGGGGCGGTGGCGTCGGTGCCGACGGCGCAGTGGGAAGCCTCTGAGAGCCTCGCGTTTTCGCGGCGTCAAACGCTGTGGCGGATTATCTTGCCGCAGTGTTTTAAGCGCATGATCCCGCCGTGGATGAACTGGTACGCGATCCTGACGATGGCGACGCCGCTGTGTTCGTTGCTCGGTGTGCAGGAACTTATCACGCTCAGCCGTCAAGCGATGGAGAGCGAAAACAACCACCCCGAGCTGTTGATGCCGTTCTATGGTTTCGCACTGCTGATGTTCTTTCTCTACTGCTATCCCATCGCCCGCGCGACCATCGCGCTGGAGCGTCGGTATTCGGTGAAGCTGTGAGGCACGTATGACCTGGACCCCCGACCAGCCGATCATTTCGATCAAGGATGTGCATAAGTCCTTTGGTGATCTTGAAGTCTTGAAGGGCGTTTCGCTCGATGTGATGAAAGGCGAAGTCATTTGCGTCATTGGCCCGTCGGGATCGGGCAAGTCGACGCTCATCCGCTGCATTAACGGTCTCAACGATATTCAGGCCGGTTCGATCAGTGTCGAGGGGCAAGAGGTTCACGACCCGGACCTCGACAAGCTGGCGCTGCGTAAGAAGGTCGGGATGGTCTTTCAGCAGTACAATCTGTTTCCGCATAAGACGGCACTAGAGAACGTCATGATGGCGCCGCTGTTGGTGCTGAAACGTGACAAGACTGCAGTCGAAGAAGAGGCGCGTGCCTTGATTAAAAAGGTTCGGCTGGAGGGCAAAGAAGATGCCTATCCCGGTGAGCTGTCCGGCGGGCAGCAACAGCGAACAGCTATTGCGCGCAGTCTTGCGATGAACCCCGATGTGATGCTGTTCGACGAAGTGACAGCGGCACTGGACCCCGAAACCGTCAAAGAAGTGCTGGTCACGATCAAGGATCTCGCCGCTGAGGGTATGACCTGTATTCTTGTCACCCATGAGATGGGCTTCGCGCGAGAGATTGCGGGTCATATCTATTTCACGGACCGAGGCGTGATTGTCGAGCATGGACCGCCCGCGACATTCTTTGACAGTGCGAGTGACCCGCGAACCCGAGAGTTCCTGAGCCAGATTCTCTAAGCGTAAACATCGTGATGAGAGTCACATCGCCCAAACAATCGCACTCTTACAAACGGAATCGCTGTCGCGTTCTTGACAGGGGTTGCGTTCCGTGCCGAATTCGTTGCGTGGCACATCTAAGGGCTTGCTATGTTTGAGGAATGGTCTCCGACGGCACTGCTGGTGCATGCCGCAGCGTTGACCTACGTGATCGGTTTTCTCGTTCGAGATCAACTGAAGCTGCGGCTTTTGTTGCAGCTCGGGTCGATGTTCTACATCGCGTATTACTTCTTCGAGCCAGAAACCCCGCTGTGGGATGCGATTGCGTGGACGGTGATCATGTTCACCGCCAATGCTTGGACGATCCATCGCATCATGACGGACCGGCGCGAGGTAAAATTTGACGAAGATGATCTGGTGCTCTTTGGGGCCATCCCATCGATTTCACCGGGGGACTTTCGACGCTTGATGGCGAAGGCGCAGAAGGATACGGCGTTCGTCAACATCGCTCTGACCCATCAGGGACGAAATCCCCGCAACCTTTGGTTCATGGTGTCCGGTTCTGCGACCGTGGAGAAAGACGGGGCGCAGCGTCAGATCGAAGCCCCGGCTTTTGTTGGAGAGGTCGCCTATCTGCTGGAGCAACCCGCTTCCGCAACGGTCACGCTGGCTGCAGGAGGGCGCTACGTCCGTTGGCCGATGGAAGAATTGCGAGAATTTCTAGAAGGACAGGACACGTTGAAGACGTCGTTAGAAGGCGGGTTCAATCGGGACTTGGCGTTAAAACTGGCCGCGAGCTGAGTGGCGGCAAGATGGGCACCAGAATCGAGTATTGAGTATGCGGTATGTCTGTGCGGGGTTATTGTTTCTTGCGACTGTTGGCGCGTCACCTGCCAGAGCGGAAGTTGACATGTCGACAATCTTGCAAGCGCGGCTGCTCGCCGTACAGGCCGATAATGCGCGCCTGAGCGGGGATCCCGGTACGGCGGTGGCTTTGGCGTTGGAAGGCCTGTCGGTCGAGCCGTTGGCGATCGAGCCGGAACGCGCATTAAATGCAGCGCTTAGTGAACTCCGTGAGACGTTCGTCATGTCTGGGCGCGAAAACGTTGAGATCGTAAAGTACAGTCCGGATGGCATGCAGATCATTACGGCAGAGTTTGGCGGGGCAATTCGGATTTGGGACGCGAAGACGGGAGAATTTGTCTCACGGATCAACACCGAAACGAACCAGCTTGCCGCTTTTGACATCAGCCCGGATGGAGAGCGGATCGTCACCGGGGGGTGGGGCGGAGAATTTTACCTGACTGATCTCGAAAGCAAGGAAGCGATCGCGACGATTACGAGCGACGTTGTTTCCATCGGGCATGCTGTGTTCACGCCAGACGGCAAGCTCCTTCTAACGGAGGGTTATTCGGATGCCATCAGAATCTGGGATGGCAAAACGGGTGAGGCAGTCGGCGCGTTCAGTGAACACGCAGAGGACTCGCATATTCGGCAACTGCTTGTCAGCCCCGATGGGGAACGCGTTTTTTCGGCAGACGATAGCGGTGCGGCTTGGATCTGGCCGATTGCACGACCAAAAGACCATGTTGAATTGAAGGGAGGTGGCGGCGACATAGAGCACGCTTCTTTCAGTCCCGATGGTTCACAAATCGCGGCAGTTAATCGAAGCGATGGTCTTCAAATCTGGGATACGTCTGGAAAAGAGCAACACCGCATCGCAGGCAAGTTTGAAACCGTGGTCTTTAGCCCTGAAGGCACACGCCTCGCGACGGCGGGGACGCTTGAAAGCCAGCATGGCGCTGCGATTTGGAACTCGCAAACTGGCGAGTTGATCGCCGAATTCGCGACCAAGCATCGCGCCAAGTTTGTCGCCTTTTTGCACGACGGTGCGGCTCTGATTGTCGATGATGGCCAGAACCTTTCTGTCTGGGATATCGAAACAGAAAAACGGCGAGACGAATTTCGTGCCAGCCATGAAGAGTGGCGCTCCGCGCTGATCGTTAGCCCAGATGAAAAGGCGGTGGTTACGCTCGGGGGAAACAGCAATTCGCGTCTCGACCCGCCGCCAGCGACCGCACGGTTATGGACGCTCGACCAAGTCGCACCGAAGATCCCATCGCTCGAACTCGTTGAACCGGGCGAAGAACCGTCGAGATGGGGACGGAGGTTGGACGGTTTGGTCTTCAGCCCGGACGGAGGTTTTGTGGGGGCGTGGGACGAATTTTCGGAAGTCGCCTGGCTCTGGAATCTCAAAACATTCGAGAGTGTCCTGCTGGAGCATACGAGCAATGTCACATCGCTGAAATTTAGCCCAAACAGCCAGCAAGTTCTAACCGGAGATGAAGCCGGAGGGACAAGGCTGTGGAACGCCTCGTCCGGCGAAATGGTCATCGAATTGGAGGACCCCGATTGTTTTTCGAGACTGCCTCTTTTCTCAATTGATGGCACTGCATTGGCGGTTTGCGAGGGTGACGGATTTGCGATCAAGGAGATCGAAACCGGCGCAGAACTTTTCCGCTCTGAGTATGAGGATCCATTTGCTCAGAGTCTGCTCAGTCCTGATGGCCGATACGTTTTCGGTTTGGGAGAAAGTGCGAGCAGCAGGTTTGATCTTGAAACCGGAGAATCAATCGAAGTTAAAGGCCCCGTCGATGTGAATGGGATCAGTTTCACCCCAGATGGAGACTATCTGCTGTCTGGGAGCGACGGTGTGATCTCGCTGACGAACATCGAGACGGGAGAAAAACAATATAGCGTCGGCTGGTTCTCACCGGACTCGACGTTTAACTCAATGACGCTCAGCCCCGATGGCCACCGCATCGCGACGGCAGGACCCGGTGACCGTTTCTGGATCAGAGACAGTGAGCAGGGCGACGTGATCCAGATTATTCGTGATCGCGCGAACTCCGCCTATTTTAGCCCGGATAACGAACTCCTGATCGTTGCGGGTTCGCCAACGCGCCTCTTTGCTCGCTCCAACTTTGGGGAAGAGCGTTGGGCCGAAATCAAGAGGTTTGATTGGAATGCAAAGCGGGCTGTCTTTACGCCCGATGGTCAGCATATCCTCGCATTCGGAGGCGCTGGATGGGGTGAGATGCGTCTGTACCCTGTGCCCGAACGAGCAGACGCTCTGATCGCCAAAGCACGCAAGGCCGCGCCGCGATGCCTGAGCGTACCCGAGCGCGAACATTATTTTCTAAACCCGGAGCCACCGCGCTGGTGCATCACTGGCTCCGGTAAGGAGAACAATCGCTATCGGTCGCAGTGGTATCCTGAGCACCCCTACCGGTTCCCCCGTTGGGTGGATTGGCAGCAGGCAAAGGATACCGCTGGATCATTGCCGACAAGCGATATCGACCGCTGATTGCTCGCGACAGACCCTTACGTGAGATTGCCGCAGAAGCGTTGGATGCGGGTGCAGGCTTCTTCCAGCACTTCGTCCGATGTTGCATAGCTGGCGCGGAAGTAGGGCGAGAGGCCGAACGCTGCGCCGTGAACGGCGGCGACGCCTTCGACTTCCAACAGTTCAGTGACGAAATCCTCGTCGGTTTCGATCTTCTTGCCGGATGGCGCTGTCTTGCCGATGCAGCCTTTGATCGACGGATAGACGTAGAACGCGCCCTCCGGCGTTGGGCATTCGATGCCGTTGCATTGGTTTAGCATCGAGACCACCAGATCGCGGCGGCGTTGGAACGCTTCGCGCGATGTGCCGATGTAGTCTTGCGGCCCGTTCAGCGCTTCGACCGCTGCCCATTGGGAAATCGAGGAGGGGTTCGAGGTGGACTGCGATTGTACCTTGCGCATCGCGCCGATCAACTGCTCTGGTCCGCCCGCATACCCAATCCGCCAGCCCGTCATCGCGTAGGCTTTGGAGACGCCGTTGATGGTCAGCGTGCGCTCGTAGAGTTTTGGCTCGACTTCGGCTGGGGTGCAGAACTCGAAGGGCGGGTACGCGATATGCTCGTACATATCGTCGGTCATGATCCAAACGTGGTCATGTTTTAGCAGTACATCGGTCAGCGCCTTCATTTCATCGCGGCTATACCCTGCGCCCGTCGGGTTCGATGGTGAGTTGAAGATCAGCCATTTGGTTTTTGGCGTGATCGCGGCCTCCAGCATTTCAGCCGTCAGCTTGAAGCTGGTCTCAATGCCCGCTTCTACAGGGACAGGCACGCCGCCGCCGAGCAGCACCATATCTGGATAGCTGACCCAGTAGGGCGCAGGGATGATGACTTCATCGCCGGGGTTCAGCGTGGCGATCAGCGCGTTATAGAGCACTTGCTTTCCGCCGGTGCCGACACTGATGTTCTTGCGCTCGTATTTCAGGCCGTTCTCACGCTCGAATTTGGCGCAGATGGCATCTTTTAGCTCAACGATGCCATCGGGAGCGGTGTATTTCGTCTTTCCACCATCAATCGCTGTCTTTGCCGCCGTCTTGATGTTCTCTGGCGTGTCAAAATCGGGCTCCCCAGCGCCAAGACCGATGACGTCTTTTCCGGCAGCCTTGAGTTCGTTGGCTTTCGTCGTGACGGCAATGGTGGGCGAGGGTTTCACACGGGCGAGAGACGCGGCGAGAAACGACATGACTTCAGTGTCCTTCATAGTCGATGATGTCAGGATTGACCGAAGGGTCTTACGCTCCAAGTCGGGGAGTCGCAAGGTATGACGGCGTGATCGAGGGAAACGGGAACAATGGCTGAACTGCGAACCATCCGACCACGTCGTAGTTTCATCTTCACGCCGGGATTGAAACCCGAAATGTTCCCAAAAGCGTTGGCTTCGGGAACCGATATTGTCTGCGTCGAGCTGGAAGACGGGATCGCACCGAAGGATAAGACCGAGGCCCGCCGCAAGGCACTGGCCTTGTTTGAGCAGCCTCAAGCCGATGACGGAGTTGAGCGGATCGTTCGGATCAACTGTCTGCGCGACTCGTTTGGCCTCGCGGATGTGCAAGCGGTTCTCGCGAGTGACACGCCGCCGCCCGCCTTGATGCTGCCGAAGGTACGAACCCCGGACGAGGTGCAATGGCTGGACGGGCTGTTGACCGAGCGCGGTCACGATACACGCCTGCACATCATCATCGAGACCAATGCTGGGCTAGAGGCCGCATACGAGATCGC
>CAZXMX010000046.1:13128-18803 GCA_964641645.1 uncultured Neomegalonema sp. | reverse complement strand
TAGTATTTATAGGTGTGCTGTTTCGCGGAATGCGCGAAGTGGTGTGAGCGGGGGCGATACCTATGGCATTGTTTTTCATAGAAAATTACCGTGCGCGCGGCGGGGCGTCCTGCCCGGCGGCAGCGTCGTGAGGAACATGGCTCGCCTCTCGTCTCGCACCCGAGCAACCCGAGACATTTTGAGGGTCACCGGAGACGTCTTGAGGGTCAACCGAGACATCAACAGCGCAACCGCAGCGAACCACGGGAACGAGGTCTAAAATGCCGAGTCTTCCCATCACCCTGAATGACGTTACGGGTATCGAATGAGACATCAACCGCCGATCCTCGGGCCGCCCCCGTAATACGAACGCCGACCACTGACGATTGAGACATCGAGTTTTTGCTTCACTACCGAAAATTGGGAGATATTGAGTATGGCTGTTATTTTGTTCGAGGACTTCGAAGACTCGACCATCACCTATACGACCAATTTTGCGGACGATCTCGCGGACATCGCAAGCAAAGATTATTACGGTCGCATCGATGCGGGATCGGGCCTGCCTTTTGACGTGGTCTATTCCAACCAGCAGGGCTCGGGCTTCTTTGGTGCGCAGGATACCAACGGCACCTTCACCCCAACCAATATCGTCACGCTGGATTGGACCGGAATCGACATTTCCGGGATGTACAATCTTGAGCTTTCGGCGTTGTTTGCCGAAGATACGGCGGCGAATGGCGACGAGGATTGGGATCTCGACTCGTCTGTCAGGATCGAGATTCAGATCGACGGCGGCGGGTTTCAGAATTTCTTCGCGATCGAGAGTGACAATGCCGTCAGTGACGACGAAGCACCGGCGGTCGATACGAATTTCGATGGCGTTGGCGATGGCGCGGCCATCACCGATGCCTTCACGCAGTTTTCCGGCGCTGTGGGCCTTGGTTCGACCCTCGATATTCGCCTGACAATCGAGAATCTCGATGCGGGCGACGAAGACATTGCGTTCGATAATGTCCTGCTGACGGGCGATAGCACTGCCAATCTCGTGGTCGACACCCTCACTGACGAAAACGACGGCGATTTCAGCGCGGGCGATCTCTCGCTGCGCGAGGCGCTGACGTTGGTTGGCGCTGGCGGCACGATCACGTTTGATGCCGCGCTGGATGGCGGTTCGATCGTTCTGGGCAGCACGTTGACCATCGCTTCGGGCAGCGACCTGACCATCGACGGCGATCTTGATGATGATGGCACAGCGGACATCACGATTTCGGGCGACAGTGATGGTGATGGCAATGGCGAAGTCTCGCTTCTCGATGTAGAAAGCGGTGCAACGGCCACGCTCGGCGGCCTTGTCCTGACCAACGGATTTGAAAGACCTGTATTTGGTCCCGGGGCGATAGGTGTCGGCGGCATCGACAATGCGGGGACGTTGACCCTCATCGACAGCACGCTCTCGAATAACCAAGGCGAGGCCAGCTACTACGGCGAACCGGGTATCGGCGCGATCCGGAATACCGGGACGCTTTCTGTCATCGACAGCACGATCACGGGTAATTTGGGGGTCGGTTACTTCGGCTATAGCCCCTTCGATGCCTCTGGCTCTCCGGGTGGAGATGGCGTCGGTGGCATTCTCAATTCCGGCATGCTTACCGTCGCGAACACAGTTTTTGATGGCAACACCGGCACAGGCGGTGTTGGCGGTCGTGGCGGAAATGGCAACGATGGATATGCCGGGGCTTTCGGTTACGATGGCCGTGACGCCTATAACGGCGGTCGTGGCGGAAATGGCGCCGCCGATATCCTGAACAACGGCTCCGGCACAGTCACGCTATCGAGCGCAGTGTTCACCGGCTCAGATGCCAACGGCGGCAACGGCGGCAGTGGTGGCAATGGCGGAAACGGTGTCACGTTCACGTCTTTTGGAATTACCTACAATGGGACCGGCGGCGATGGCGGCGCGGGCGGGGTGGGCGGCGATGCCGCCTCGATCATCAACCAAGGCACAGTCGCGGGCAATGCGGTGTTCGGCCCCATCACTGCGGCTGCAGGCAGTGGCGGCTCTGGCGGCAGCGGCGGCACCGGGCCGGGCGGTAATGGCAGTGCGGGCAGCCCCGGCGCCGCCGGCCTCGACGATCCCGACACCATCCTCAATCTCGGCGGCGGCTCCAGCACGGCGTTCGAGCGCGACGCCACCGCGCTCGTGGTCGATACCCTCGTTGACGAAGACGACGGCGATTACAGCGACGGTGATCTCAGCCTGCGCGAGGCGCTGGCCATCGTCAGCGATGGCGGCACGATCACGTTTGATGCGGGCCTCTTCACAGCGGATAGCGACCCGCTGACGAATGCCACCATTGGGCTGACCGAAGGCACCCTAGACATCGATCGTGCGGTCACGATCAACGGCGATACCAATGGCGACGGCATCACCGATGTCACCATCGACGGGTCGGGGAATGGTACTGAGAGGGCGTTGACAATTTCTGGCAGCGGGAGTGCCAGCCTTGAAAGCCTGACGTTTCAAAACTTCGATACCGATGGTGGTGGCGGCGCGATTGATTCATCAGGCACACTGCGCGTTCAGAATTCAAACTTTCTGGACAACGAATCGACCACTGCAGGAGGGGCGATCCGGGTCTTGGATGGCAGCAGCACCTACATCGCGAACTCATCTTTTCTCGGTAACGCCACCTCCAACGGTGGTGGAGCAGTCTTCGCGATCGGGAATTTGACAGTCCTGAACTCGACCTTCTTCAACAATCAGACGACGAACAGTTCTTTGAACGTCATTGGCGGGGGTGCTGTCGGGGCATCATCTAACGCAGTTGTAACACTGACAAACTCAACGATTACCGGCAATTATGCGGCGGGTGAAGGCGGCGGCCTCAGCATCAGCTCCAACAACGCCGAGACGGTGACAATCGAAAACACGATCATTGCGGGCAACAGCGCGGCTGGATCGAACAACGACGTTGACGGCACGATCGCCAGCAACGGTGCGAACATCTTCGGCTCGGTGGCGACGGGCAGTGCAGCGGGTGACGTGACGCTGGACGGCACGGCGGGCAATGCGCTCGCTGATGTGTTTGAGACCGTCACGAGTGTCACCGTGGGCGGCCAAACCTTCGATGCGGGCGAAGTCACCGACAATGGCGGGCCGACGCAGACGGCGCTTATCCAACTCGGTGGCCTCGCGGAAGATGGCGGCGTCACGGCAGACATTCCCACCGAGACTGATCTGGGCATCGACGTGGACGGCGACGGCACCGTCTCCATGGCGGCGGTCGATGTGGATCAACTCGGCAACGGGCGGGTACAACGCACCCAAGTCGATATCGGCGCGGTCGAAAACGCTCCGCGCCCGACCCTCGTCGTCGATACCCTCGTTGATGAAGACGACGGCGATTACAGCGCTGGCGATCTGTCCCTGCGCGAGGCACTGACGCTGGTCGATGACGGCGGCACAATCACGTTTGATGACGCGATTACTGGCGGCACAACCGCTGGCGTCGATGATGGCCGCATCGTTCTGAATGGCGGCCTGCTTGTCCTCTCTCGTGATGTCACCATCGACGGCAATACCAACGGCAATGACGACGCGGAGATCACCATCGACGCGAATGATGCGTCGCGGGTCATTTCGGTCAACGGCGCAAGCACCGATGTCAACTTGCTGAGCCTGAACCTGACCGGAGGCTATGCCGACCGAGGCGGTGCGCTACGCGCCTATTCCGGTCAAACCGTGGACGTTATTCACAGCACGATTAGTGGCAACTACGCAGCATTTGGCGGTGGATTCTACAATCAGGGTGCGACCCTGAATGTGGTGAACAGCCTCGTCGTCGGAAATAATGCGGTGTACAACGTTATTGAATTCGAGGGTGGCTATGGCGGGGGAATTTATGCGACCTCCTCTGGTTCAACAACGCTGATCAATACGACCGTTACGGGCAATTCCGCTACTGGCAGCGGCAGCGGAATCTATAACGATGCTGGAACGGTCGCGATCACCAACAGCACGATTGTCGGCAATTTGGACGACAACGGCGGAACGACAAATGCGACGAACAGCATCATCGCCGGAATCATCTTTGGGACGTTGAACAGCAGCACCAACTCGCTGCTTGTTGCCGATGCCGCAGCAGCAGGGCTTGGCGCGCTCGCGGATAATGGAGGCTCGGTGCAGACCCATGCGCTGATCACGGGCAGTCTGGCCATCAGCCAAGGGGATGCCGCATTTTTGCCCTTGGATACCTTCGACCTCGACGGCGACAACAACAACGGCGAACTTTTGCCCAATGATGCGAATGGCGTTGAGCGTGTAATTGGCACGCTCGATATCGGCGCGGTCGAATTTGCCGAGGGCGACCTGATCGGCGAGACTGCAAGCACCGCTGGCACGGTCACGGTGGATGGCTTGACCACGGGCGAGATCGACTATGTAGGGGATGAAGACTGGTTCGCAGTGACTCTGATCGAAGGGCAAGCTTACCAAATTGACCTTGAGGGTTCCCCGACGGGACAAGGCACATTAAGCGACACGTTCCTTCGCGGAATCTACGATCCCACCGAGACGCTTATATCCGGTACGACCAATGACGATGACGGCGACGGCGCAAACAGTCGTTTCACCTTCAGCGCGACCACGACGGGCACTCACTTCATTTCCGCCAGTGCTTTCGGCGCTAACACCGGAACCTATACGCTGTTACTCATCGAAGTTGACGATGATTTCGGCGAGACAGCTGGGTTTGCGGGGTCGGTAGGTCTCGGCAATCCTGCCACAGGTGACATCGAGTTTTCAGGTGACGAAGACTGGTTTGCGATCGAGTTCGTTGCTGGTGTCACCTATCAGATTGACCTTGAGGGCAGCTCGACTGGACAGGGCACATTAGGCGACCCGTTCCTTCGCGGCATCTATGACCCGGCGGAGACACTGATCTCTGGCACGACAAATGACGATGACGGCGAGGGTTTCAACAGTCGTCTCACCTTCACCGCGACCACGACCGGAACCCACTTCATTTCCGCTGGTGGTTCAGGAAGCAACGTCGGAACCTATGCACTGTCGGTCGGGCAAGAAGATGCCGTCACGCTGCTCGATGATACGGGTGCGCTGGTCAACACCTTCTTCAACATCGCTGATGCAGTGGCCGCCGCGTCGGATAACTTCACCATCCAAGTCGATGGCGCGCTCTACTCAGGCGCATCCGAAACCGTCACGACGACCTTGGAAGGCCTGACCATCGACCTGCCAGACGATGTGGCCCCCGTCATCATCCTGGACGGCTTCGCCGCCATCAACCTGACCGCCACCGGAACAGGCACGCCGGAACTGGTCGGCAATGATCAGGATAACGTCCTGACCGGCGGCGACGGCGACGACGTCCTTGAAGGCGGTGCAGGCGGTGATGTGCATCAGGGTGGGGCTGGGTTAGACGCCGCCAGTTATGAAACCGCGTTAGCAGGTGTTCGCGCGGACCTACAGATAATCCAGACCAACACGGGTGATGCGGCAGGCGACAGTTATGTTAGTGTCGAGAACCTGATCGGTTCTGATCTCAGTGATCTCCTGGCAGGTGATGCGATGGATAACCACCTTTCTGGTGGTGACGGCAATGACCTGCTGTTTGGCCGGTTGGGCGACGACGTCCTTGAAGGCGGTGCAGGCGGTGATGTGCATCAGGGTGGGGCTG
>CAZXMX010000046.1:0-13028 GCA_964641645.1 uncultured Neomegalonema sp. | reverse complement strand
GTGGTGACGGCAATGACCTGCTGTTTGGCCGGTTGGGCGACGACGTCCTTGAAGGTGGTGCCGGTAACGATGTCTTGCATGGGGGAGGAGGCAGTGACACCTTTACCTTCACGTCAAATGACGGCGACGACACCGTGGCAATGTTTGCTGACGGGTTTGACACAATTCAGTTTGTTGCGACAGGGCTGGCATTCAATGATCTCATTATCAACGACAATGGAAGCGGGTCTGCTGAAATTGATTATGGTACCGGTACGATTAAAGTGAACGGGTCAACTGCCGCATTATTTGATACAACTGATTTCGAGTTCGTATGAAGGTAATCGGCGCGACTTCGCCAGACAACTGTTCGACACATGAAACCCTTTCTCGGTGGATGGCGAGGGGGCTTGGCCATTGTCAACGCTTCACTAATGATTGCCACTTACCAAGAGTAATCATCAGGTTTTCTTGATAAACTGGGTGCCCAAACGTTGTGCGGGCCTGGTTCGAGGTTGCTTTCTGAAGGAAGTAACCTTGGTGCGAGCGTCGATGAAGCCCGCTGAATGGACGTTTTTCGAACCATTCATCGTTGGTTTTCGTGGGTTCAGCGGCTTGTTTTCGAACGATCATCTTCGAGTTGTGGACTCGATACTCCTGATTGGGCGCGCTGGTGCGTAGTAGGGCGATTTTTCGGAAGAGTTTGGCAAATTGTCGAGCGTCTATCGTGAGTTTCGGTGTTGGACGGTCGCGGGCGTTTGGGAACTGATCGTTGATACGCTGACCGATAGCGAAGTCATCCCAGGTCAAGCTTAGAAGATCTGATGGTACGGGTTCTCGGGCGTAGCGCCAGCCAGAAGGCGTAAAGGAGCAAATCAAATACAGGAATTTAACCGATCAGGAAGTGGTTTTACGACGGAATTTACCTGATGCACCAACGGATATAGTCTATCAAAGAAGTCGGGAATCAGTTGTGGTAGAGTTTTTGACTACAGAGCCCCTATCTCGGCTTCGTCCATGTTATCGTTGTTCTTAAGCACCGCGGCTCTTTGAGCGAGGTGTCATCAGTGCTCATGGCTCCTGACGGCCTGCCTCATCTCCTTGAAACACCTAGACCGATCGACGGGCTTGGCCCTACGCTTGGCAGTTGTAATCATCTTCTAAAATTCCGGATCACCCGGAATGGATCATTTGTCTGGGAGAAACGACCATGTGTGATATCTGTGTGATGAATGCTGTTAAGGACAAGATGCTGTCCCGGCGTAACTTTTTTAGGGGGAGTGCAGCGGTTGGCGTTGCCGCGTTGGCGACAGGTGCAACGGGTACGCCCGCGATGGCGGACGGGCACGGCAAAGTCGAAGATATGACCCATACTCTGCACGAAGACTTTCCGACTTATTTTGGTGAAAGCCAATTCTCGCGTGAGCAAGTCTATAACTTTGCAGAACACTCGTTCAACCTACAACGCTTCACGGTGAACGAACACACTGGTACGCACATCGATGCGCCGCTCCACTTTTCGGCTGATGAGGCGTCGGTTGATGAAATCCCGGTCTCGAGCCTCATTGCTCCGCTTTGCGTCGTCGATATTGCGGCGCGCGCAGCGGATGACGTGGACACGCAAGTCACGCCGGACGATTTGAAGGCTTGGATCGACAAGCACGGCGACATTCCTGACGGGGCCTGTGTCGCCATGCATTCTGGTTGGGCCGCCAAGGTCGATAGTGACGATTATCGCGGTTTTGACGGCAAGGCTCAGCACTATCCGGGTTTTCATATCGAAGCGACGCAAATGCTGCTCGAAACCGGGGCGCAGTCTATCGCGTCGGATACCTTGTCGTTGGATCATGGCATCTCGGCGGACTTCGCCACCCACTACGCATGGCTTCCGACAGGTCGCTTTGGTATCGAAAACCTTGCCAACTTAGACAATGTGCCCGCTGCGGGGGCAACGCTTGTGGTCGGCGCACCAAAGCATAAGGGTGGCACCGGTGGTCCGGCTCGCATCTTTGCGATGGTTTGAACAATCAAAAATCTGAAGGCCAATATCGGCCTTCAGATTCAAGTGCAGGGTCTCAACTGGTGAGCACCAAATTCACGAACGAACATGTCCGCGAAATCATGCAAGAGATTGCGCGGGACCACTTGCGCCCGGCGGCAGCGGAGATTGATCGCACCGAGGCTTACCCCTACAGCCACGCTAAAATTCTCGCGCAGGCTGGAATCAACGGCATGACGATTCCGGTCGAGTGGGGCGGGAAGGGTGCGTCCTTTGAAACGACCTGTGTCGCTGTTGAAGAAGCAGCAAAGGCATGCGGGATTTCGGGGCGTATTGTTGTCGACACCAATATGGGGGCTATCCCCGCGATCATGACCTATGGCTCCGACGCGCAAAAAAAGCGTGCAGCGGAGCTTGTGTTGGCGGGGGACAAGCCTGCAATCTGTTTTACTGAACCGACGGCAGGATCAGATGCAACGTCGATGAAGACGCGCGCGGACCGGACTGCCGATGGTTACGTTTTGAACGGTGAGAAATACTGGATCACGGGCGGCGGGATCACGAAACTCTATTTGGTGCTTGCCCACGTCTTTGACGGTGACGTCTATCAAGGCATCGGCTCTTTCATGATTGAGGACGGAACTGAAGGGCTGCGCGTCGGCAAGCGTATCCCGGCAATGGGCCTGCGCGGTATCCCTGAAAGTCATATCCATCTCGAAGATTGCGCCGTTCCCGAAGCTAGTCTTCTCGTACCTCCTGCTGGCTTGAAAAAAGGCTTCGGCCAGATCATGCGTGCTTATAACTCGCAGCGGATCGGTGCCGCGACCGTTGCGCTTGGTTTGGCGCAGGGCGCGTATGAAGAGGCATTGAAATACGTCGAACAACGACACCAATTTGATCGGCCAATCTCAGACTTCCAAGGCGTACAATGGAAGCTCGCCGATATGTCCGTCAAATTGCGCGCGGCTCGATTGATGGTTCAGGACACGGCCCGAGGGTCTGATCCTTTTCCCGATATGGTCGCGTCGGCTCAGACCAAAATTTTCACGTCGGAAATGGCGATTGAGGTCACCAATCAGGCGCTCCAGCTTCATGGGGCCAATGGGTATGGTCGTGACTTGCCGTTAGAACGAATGAGCCGCGATGCCCGCATGTTTACAATTGGCGGCGGCACGGTCGAAATTCTCCGGAACATGGTGGCGAGTGGCATTCTCGACCGAAAACTGCCCCAAACGCGCGGCACATAGCGAGAAATTCAATCAACGGACTGAATAGAGCCGTTTCGACCACGGCTCTGGGCCTGATTTTTGAGGTCTCACATTGTCACGAGGCGGTCCCGACGCTATTGCCACGAAATGACAAGATCGCTTAACCGTACATAACCGCTTCCCTGATCACGCCTTTCCAATCTGGAGATCCCCTCTCATGACGACCGGTTCTGATATTATCGCTGAGGCCCTGTATCGGGCCGGGGTTCGACATGCTTTTGGAATCCCAGGGGGAGAAGTGCTGACGTTGGTGGATGCCTTGGAGCGCGCGGGCATTCGCTTTGTTATTGCTCGGCATGAAAACGCCGCTGGGTTCATGGCCGAGGGCGCATATCGGGCCACCGGCGCGCCGGGTGTCTTGGTCGCAACGGTTGGGCCGGGCGTGGCCAATGGCCTTAACTCGGTCGCCAATGCTGAACAAGAGCGCGTGCCGTTGATCTATCTGACGGGTAAGGTGCCCGAGTCTGAAACGCTCAGTTATACGCACCAGATTTTCGACCATCAGGCGGCTTTGCGTCCCTTTGTAAAAGCGAGCTTTGAAGCCCGCGATGGCGCCTGCGATCATATGATCGACAAGGCGATCTCGACCGCAATGGCGCTGCGGCCCGGACCGGTGCATATCGATTTGCCGATCCCCGTTGCGCAGGCGGATCATGCCCCGCATCGGGCTGCGCCAGAGGTGATGCCGACGCTCTTACGTCCGGCGGACGGCCCGACAACAAAGAAAGCCCAGAACCGATTTGAAAATGCCAAGCGTCCTCTGATCCTTGTGGGGCAAGATGTCTTGATCGAGGAAGGCAGCACTGAGGCCGTCACCGCCTTTGCTCGCAAACACAACATCCCGGTTATCACCACCTACAAAGCAAAAGGTGTGATGCCGGAAAACGATCCCCTTTGTTTGGGTGGTCATGGGCTCAGCCCCAAGTCAGACGCGATCATCCTACCCTTGTTAGGACAATCCGATTGTGTGATCTGCGCCGGATATGATCCGATCGAAATGCGGGTTGGATGGAAAGACCCCTTCGCAGGGGATGCGGCGATCTCGTTTGTTCAGGCCGAGAACGACCACTTTATGCATCGCGAAGATATTCTCTTTTGCGTTTCCTCGGCTCAGGGCTTGTCGATCTTTGACGAGATTGAACCGACGGAGAACTGGATTGGGGGAGAGCCTGCGACGGCTCGGGCGGAATTGGATGCTGCGTTTGGCGCGGATGACGAGCACTCAGCGCCTGCGCTTTACCGTGCGCTTGACGATGCGCTGCCCGAAGGGACGCATGTTACCGTCGATAGTGGTGCGCACCGCATCCTCTGGAGTCAGATGATGCACTGTTCGCAAGCCGGACAGATGATGCAATCGACCGGGCTTTGCACGATGGGCTGTGCGCTGCCTCTGGCAACAGGATATTCTCATGCGGCGAGTAATGCGCCCGTGGTGGCGGTCATGGGAGATGGTTGCCTCGATATGGTGATGGGCGAATTGGCGACATTGCGCGACGTGGATGCGCCAGTGGTCGTCGTGGTCTTCGTTGATGGGTCGTATTCCTTGATCGCTCAAAAACAGCGCAGTGAGGGTTATCAGGCGGCAGGCGTGGATTTCGGTGCAACCGATTATGCGGCCATCGCAAAGGCGATTGGGCTACCCGCATGGACGGTCTCGGACGCGGGCGGCGTGAAAGACGCGGTAGCGGAGGCGCTGAACCTGTCAAAACCCGCCTTGGTCGCCGTAACGCTGCCGCGCGGAGCCTATCAAGGAAAGATATAGATCGGCATCGGTTTGGGTAGATCGACGAATCTATCTGAGGTGAGCGGTCGGCATGCCGTTCCTTAACGTTCCCTGAAACTTTCGCGTCTAAAGTGCGAAGAGTTGGGATTAATGCCGAAGCTATGGCTCAGATTTGGACGAAGATCTGATTGCTTGATGGTCGCTTGGGGTGGTCGATAGCGCCACCCCGTCGGTTCAGCCTTTGCTTTCAATCAACTCGATTTGACTGACCACGACCTGCGCCTGACGGGCGGAGGCAATGTCGATGAGTTTTCCGTCGAGAACGGCTGCGCCTTGCCCCGCCTTTGTCGCTTCGTCCATCGCATTGAGAATTGCACGGGCTTTCGTGACGATCTCAGGTGAAGGCGTGAAGACCTCGTTGGCGATGGCGACTTGTTTTGGATGGATCGCCCACTTACCGACGCAGCCAAGGATCGCGGAGCGGCGCGCTTGGGCGCGGAAAGCGTCGTCATCTGAGAAATCGCCAAACGGGCCATCGACGGGCAAGATACCGTGTTGACGACAGGCCGCGACCATCCGCACAATCGGATAGTGCCATGGGTCCGATGGGAAGAGGGCGCGCTCTGATCCCGGCTCGCCATCGGCCAGCATGTCATAGCCCGCTTGCGTGCCGCCGATGCCGGTAACTTGCATCCCCATCGAGGCGGCATAGTCCGCGACGCCAAAGCTCATGGATTGCAGGCGCGGTGTGGCGGCGGCAATCTCGTCTAGGTTCTGCGCGCCCGCTGCGGTCTCAATGATTATCTCAAAGCCAATCGGTTTCGTGCGGCCTTTGGCGCGTTCGATGGCGGTGACGAGCGCATCGACGGCATAGAGGTCTTTGGCGTTGCCGACTTTGGGCACCATGATCAGGTCGAGCCGGTCGCCCGCGTTCTCCAGCACCTCAACGACATCGGCATACCAGTATTCGGTGTCGAGCCCGTTGATCCGTACCGATAGAGACTTGTTGTTCCAATCAATGTCGTTGATGGCCTCGATGATGTTCTTGCGGGCTTGAGGCTTATCATTGGGCGCAACCGAGTCTTCAAGATCAAGGTTCACCACATCCGCCGCCGAATTCGCCGCTTTCTCAAAGATCGCCGGACGTGAGCCGGGCGCGAAAAGCTGGCATCGGTTCGGGCGGGCAACGGGGGCGGGTTGGATCAGGAAGGACATGGGCGACTCCACCGGCAAAAGTAATAATCTTGCGCAGGCTTTGGCGGGTGTAAGGGGCCTAAGTCAAGAGTCGACGTTGTTCGGCAACTCGTTACGGGGTCCAGCGGAACGTATTCTTGTTCGGTTTTAGACGGCTGATTGCAGGAAGTTTAGCAATAAGCGGGGGGTCAGGCTGGGCTTCCTGACCCCCCGGCGCGCCCACCGGGTTGCGGTTGGGTCGAGCTGATAGGCGCACCCTCTCCATTCGGAGAGTTCTCGCTGATCCGCTCGGCGATAAGGATGAAGCGCAAATGCCCCGTTTCCGACCCGAACGGCCAGCAGGTTGACAGCGCGAGGCGCGAGGGTCCCCCATGGAGCAACGGAAAGCGCCAGTGTCGGCTATCAACCACATAACCGTCTATGACACGGTAGGGCTGTCGGATTCCGTCGCGTGTTTCCAAAATAATTTCGTCATGGGGCTGAACATGCTCCAAAAACGCGAAATGGCTGTCGTTATGGCCGCCAAAAGCGGTTAATCCCGGTCCGCCGGGAGGGGCTGTACCTTCAACATGTCCGATGCCCCACGCCATCGCTTCGCTCATGGCAGAGTTGAGTACGACGACGGACTTCTCCATTCGCGGGAATGTGAGCTTGGCGGAAAGCTCCACGTCGGCTCCCGGCCATGGTTTGATAGGCTCCGCTGCCGCCATTGATCGGTGCCACGCGATGGCGAGCAACACGTCGCCCAACATCGCCTTGCCTTTCATGTAGGCCGCCCCCGAGAAGGAGACGGCTCCGGCAATAAAAAGAGCGACCGCGAGGGCGGTGACGGTCGCCCGTTTGCCCAGGCTCATTAGAACCGCCTCCGTGCGATAATGAGCGTCAGGCTACCAAGAAGCATCAGGAGCAAACCGCGCAGCATCGAGCTTTCCCAATTTAAAGAACCACGCGGAACTGGTGCGAACTGACGCGCATCAACTGCCACGATTTTCTTTGGGCCGTCCGGTAAAACAACAGCGGCATCGCGAACGTTCGGTATCAGGCGCTCGCGATCCGAGTCGTCAAAGAACAGCGCCGGGTCCCATCCAGCGGGCAGGTTCAAGGGCACTTCGACCGAAGCGAGTTGAACCCCTTCGGGGCGGGAGACCTCGACATCAACCGCGACGAGAGACGTGCGGCGGCTAACGAGACCATGCGTCAATGCGGTCTGTAGAACGGCTTCGTCTGCTTGCTCACGTTGATCCGCTGACGCTCCGGCTTTGTTGCGCTGACCTTCTACGGCTCGAATTTTCGAGCGCGCCCAGAGTTTACCGATGCCTTCACGGGCGGCGGCTTTGTCGAGCGGAAGGTCGACGGTCCAGCTTTCGTCGCCGCGATCTCCGCTGAGTGTTAGCGTTCCCGTTGCGTTAGGCGATTTGATTGCGAGTGCGACCGGATCGCCAGCGTAAACATCCGGCATGGGATTGGGCCAGAACTCGGCTTCCATTCCGTTCGGAAACTTCGCCGTTAGGTTTGTGATCGCTGGGGACTCGATTTTGGCGAAGAGATCGCTCATGCGTTCGCGGACCTGGCTCAGGTCAGAGATGGTGACTTGCGCACCCCGGCCCATTTCGGCGGCGCGGCTCATGAAGTAGCTATTCGGGGCGGAACCGATACCGACTGTGAAGAGACGCGAACGGCCTAGTGCTTTGTCGATCAGTGCGAACAGGAACGTTTCATTGCCGACGGCTCCATCGGTCAGAAAGATGATCTGACGAAGAGTGTTGCGGTCGCGCGTGTCGTCTTGAAGCGCCACGCTGAGGGCTGGTGCCATATTGGTGCCGCCACCTGCTTCCAGATTGCGAATACGGCGCACCGCTGACTTGATCGCTCCAGGCGTGGCTTGGATCGGCGCGCGGTAAAACATATCAAAGTTGCTAGAAAAAGTAATAATGTTGAACCGGTCTTCCGGGCGCAACCGCGACACCGCCATCTCGAGGGCCTCGCGCGCTTGACGGATCGACGTGCCCCCCATCGATCCCGAAACATCTTGGACGAAGATAACTTCGCGCGGTTGCGGCGTTTCGGTGATTTCGGCGACTTGCGGTGGCGTGACGAAGGCCAGCAAATAATCTTCGCCGTCGACCTGTTCCTGAAAGAGCGCCGCCGTTGGCTGGGCCAAGGGTTTTGCCGTCCAGATGAGTTCGAAGTCGCGGTTCGCCGGAACAGGGCCGTCGAGACGAACAATTGCGGTATTCGCCTCACGCTCGATGTTTACCGGATGATGTGGCGAAGACACCTTCGCGAGTGGAAAACCGGCATCAAGGGAAACCTCAAGTGTCACCGGGTTGTGCGTGCCATCCGTTTTGCGCGGGTCGAGAATAGGCGACTCGATCCTTTCGCGATCCGGAACCGGATCGTTCACGGCCCAGCCGCCCTCACCAAAGTTCACCAACTGCACGACAGGTTGCGGATTGTAGCGCGGCGCGACGACCAGCGGCATCCGCAAGCTGTAGGCACCGTCTTTTGGCGTGAGCGCTTGTTGAAACTCGATCTGAGCGATGATGATTTCGCCCGGCCCGATATTGGCGACCTCGTTGGTGAAGAGATTTGGACGTTGTTGTTCGACCAACGAGGCTTTGCGTCCCTCTGCCTTGGCGCGCTCATAGGTTTTGCGCGCCTCCTCGCGTTCCTTAATCTGTCCTTCGATGAAGCGATCTCCAACGCGGAGCTTGAGGCCGTCGACCGCCGAGTCTGTGGGAAGAGGGAAGGCATAGACGCCCTCGACCCACTCATTGCTGTCGTTGCGGAATTTCTGCGTGACCGTTGCGCGCAAAATTGGCCCGGTGACGTCGATCTTGATATCCGTCGAGAGCGTCAGGGCCGCTGTGTACTGGCCGTGATTTTCTGTACGAAACAGCAGAGTCCCGCTTTCGACATCGCCGAGGCGTAACATCCGCGCGACTTCTGTTTGCTCTGTTGGCGTGGGGGGTGCCGCCATGATGGGGGTGGTGTTGACACCAAAACTTAACAAAGCCGCACCCAAAGCGGCCATCCTCACAAATTTCATATTTCCTCGCTTCCCGGTCCTCAGTGACCCAAGGGCAAGAAGCGCTGGCACTGGGGCGCTCACGGTGCGGTAACGTGGTCGTGAGGTGATTTATTGAGGCTCGATTAGGGCGAACGGCGTTCGCGTGCCTCAATTCATGCGCGTGTCTGGCTGGCGCAATTTTCCTCGTGTTGAGCTTTGCTCATCTCGGTTTTCGAGAGGTGCCGAAGGCGGCAGATCGTGTGCGACGGGGCCTTCGCGCGTGCCTTAATTCTCAAGTCGACAACGGCCCGAACCCTCTCGGTCTGAAAGGGAGGCCGGTCCAATCGAGCGCGATGTCACTCGGACACCCCTGCGCTTATGGGCGGAGGTTGTCCGGCAAATCGATCAGGTCGAGAACAGGAATGGTTCGGAACGCTTCTGAATTTGCGATTGCGTTGACCCGCGCACGAGACATTCGCCGTCGCCCGAGCAAATTCATGTAATCCGCATACCCGTCGGCATAGTGTTCACTCGGGCCTTGGGTCGCTCCGGAGTGGGGATGATCGAGTAGGGCTTGATAACCAGCCGCGTCGCGCCTTCGCATCGTTGGCATACATCCGAAAGCCCAGTCGATGATATGCCCGACTTCGTGCAGGAGCGTGAAGTGGTAACCTCGCCGGTTCCAAGAGGACTGAAACGTCGAGATGTTGAGCCGTATGTAGGGTCCACCTGGCATTTGCGCATGAGCGGCCCCGCCGCCTCCGCGCGGGGGTCGGTTCCCGACTAAAATATTTGGCAAGAGCCGAAGATGGGGAACAGGTAGCAGTTTTAGGGTTTCGACCAAGAGACGCAGCTTGGCCTCTTCGTTATCAAGGCCTTCGATCGTAAGGGACACACCGTTCGCAACAATTGAAGCCATTTCAGGTACCTCCATTGGTTCGACAATCCACGAATGAAGCTAGCGGAGTTCGAGGCGTTGTCCGTGATGTGAAACACATTCTTAACCATCACAGTCCAGCGGGGGCTCAATTCAGGCGCATGGGCGCTCGTGTGGTTACCGCCCCCTTAACCACTCGCCGATTAGGGTTCGGATATGGTTCTGGGGAAGCAGATCGTACGCAGCGGGATCTTCGCGCTTGCTTTGAATGTCGGATCGGCACTGGCCGAGACGCAAAGCGGACAAGTGCGACTGGAAAACAACGCTGATCTGACATGGCTGATGTTCGAATCCAGCGCTACCCCCGCCTTGGGAATTGCGCTTCCTGCGACGGTTTCTTGGGAGAATCGTTCGTTCGATGGCCCCGTAAAGATTGACCTTTCGACGAACTACGCTGCGTTCATCGAGCAGTGGGAGTTGGCGCTTTATCGGGAGAGCGACTCCCATCGGAAGCATCCCCTTCGTCAATGGCGAGGGCCTGCTGCCGCTTTTGATGCCGGTGTGGTCTGGGACGGCACGGTCGAGACGGGACCGTCGCTGCGCCCCGGCGAGACCGTCGTGGCTCTGCTGCGGGTGCGGGATATTGCGGGGAATGTCGATGAGGCGGAGCCGCAAACGATGCTGGTTTCGCGGTATTTGATGCCGGCTCAAAGGCGCGACTACCGGAAAATTACCAACCGCCGCCGCAATTCTGTCGCCGCTGGAAATCCTCCGGCTCAGCAAACCATTCCCGTGAGCGGGTATCTATTGGATGTTCGAATTGCCGGAGATGCGGATGCCGCCCCGATGCATGTCGCGGGCTTGGCGATGGATGACGAGGGGGGTGGCAACTGGCACTTGTCGCAAATTCTGCCTGCCGGAGATTACACTCTGAAGATCCAAACCGAGCGGCCCATTCTCGGCGGGTCTCGGTTGGTCTCGGTTGGGCGCTTGCGGGTGGACGTGCCGTCTGGCGGCGATCATTTTGCTTTGGTCAAAGGCACCGGAGAATTGAAGCGGAGCGAGCATTCGATCCCCGCTCAGGGCATGACGGGTGACGGAGCGATCTCCGGGCGCGATGCCGCGCGTCTGACGCTGCGCGTGCCGAAAGACCCAGTGGGGCGCTATGCCTTGGCGATCCTTGATCCCAGTAAGGAAACGGCACTCTATCGGGATCGGCGAAAGCGTAGCGTCGTCCGGGTTGATCCGAAACCGCGCGATATTCCATGGGGGTCAAAGCAAGATCCGGTGCTGCCGTCGAAGCCGATAAAAATGCGCGCTCGCTTTCCCGCGAAAGATGCTCGTCTGCTCACATTGCCGCATACTGATCTGAATGCCGAGAAGCTGTTTGTCTCCTTGCGGTCTGATAATGTCTCGCCGACGTATCTTAACGCAGATCAGCATTTTGATTTGGAGCCTCTGCAAGGGAAGCTGTTTTTCACCCAAGACGGGCAAGCTGCTATAGAGGCGTTTGCGAAAGCAGCACGAGGCGAGGCCAAGATCGATGTCGCCTATTATGTTCGACCTTCGATTGCCGGAATGAGCACGTTGCGGCCTGAAGGTGAAATGTTCCTGATCGCGGACAATGGCGGGAGTGGTGAACGTCTGTTCGAGAAGAATGCGCCAGGAGCAGAGGGCAGCAAAGCGCCTGAACCGGGATGGTTTGCCCGCACTTTTGGTTGGTTGATGGTGGACTAAAGACGACCCAGTGTCGCAAAACCGCGCCTCTCCAAAATTTGGTTTCGTTTGTTCGTCGTACGACACTGTATTCCGGCGTCAAAATGTGCTTTTCCTCCCCTTCGGCTGATTGGATGGAGAGAGACATGCGGTTCTTTGCTTGGGTATTCCTGATTTTGACGGTCGCTGCCGTGGTTTTTGACTGGCTGGCGATTCCCGAAGACGGTGAGTTTGTCCTGCGCCCCTTGGGTGAGCTTTGGTCCGGTATCCACTCGGAAAGCTTGCAGATGCTGCAACCTGCCGTCGAGCGCCATGTTTCGCCGACCCTGTGGGAAAGCCTCATCCAACCGCTGTTGACGTCGCCCGCCGCACTGATCTTCGGCATTCCGTTCTTGATCTTCCACACGATGGCGGCATTGTTCCGCCGTCCGCGTCAAAACTATAACATCGAGCCTCTATGAAACTGGACCCAATCGAAGACGCCGTCGCTGCGATTGCGAATGGCGAGTGCATTATTGTTGTCGACGATGCGGACCGTGAAAACGAGGGCGACCTTGTGATGGCCGCGTCGAAGGCCAGCAAAGAGTCGATGGCGTTCATCATCAAGGCCGGAGGATTGGTGTGCGCGCCGATCACCGCGTCAGAGGCTCGCCGTCTCAAGCTGGAGCCGATGGCGCGCGAGAACGATGCGCCGCTCTCAACGGCCTTTACTGTCTCGGTTGACTACAAAGAGGGGCTGACCACCGGCATCAATGCGACGGAGCGAGCATCGACCGTTCGCGCGCTTGCGAATGGGAATGTCGGGGCCGAAGACTTTGTGCGCCCCGGACATATTTTTCCATTGGTTGCGAAAGACGGCGGCGTTCTGATCCGTTCCGGGCATACCGAAGCCGCCGTGGATTTAGCGCGGATGGCGGGCGAGCCTGAGGCCGGTTTGATCTGCGAAATTTTGGGGCCGGAAGGTGATGCGCTGATCGGTGATGGCCTGATGGGCTATGCGGAGGAACATAACCTCAAAGTCGTTTCGATTGCAGATTTGATTGCCTATCGCCAGCAACGCGAAAAGCTGGTTACCCGCGAGGCAACGTTCGAGTTAATGACGGAGATTGGTCCGGCGCAGGCGCATGTCTATTCGACGCCATTCGATGAGGCGCATCATATTGCGCTGGTCTATGGCGACGTCGCAGAGCGCGACGGTGTGTTGACCCGGTTGCATCGTCAAACCCCGATTGAGGATGTGTTCGGCGGTGCCGACAGCACGA
>CAZXMX010000045.1:0-19359 GCA_964641645.1 uncultured Neomegalonema sp. | reverse complement strand
ACCTGTTCGATCATGCGCTGGGTGGAACGGGCAAGTTCGCCGAACGCCCGTTTTGTAAGGCGCATATCTCTCCGGTGGTTTCGCCGTTGCGCTATGGTGAGGACGCGGTCGAAGTAACGGTCGCCTGTATCAAGCGAAACGTGCCGATCAATGCGATCATCGCCGCGCAGTCGGGCGCAACCGCCCCGGCGACGCCGACGGGTTTCATTGTTCAATCGACGGCGGAGACGCTGGCCGGGCTGATCCTCGTCAATGTCTTCTCGCCCGGCTATCCGGTAATCTTTTCGAACTGGCCGCTTGTGATTGATCTGCGGTCGGGTGCCTTTTGCGGAGGCGGCGGTGAGAGCAGTATGCTCAATGCCGCCGCTGCGCAGGTCTCGAACTGGTTGGGATTGCCTTCGGGTGTTGCGTCCTCGATGGCGGATGCCAAAGCCGTCGATGCGCAGATGGGCGCGGAGAAAGCGATGTCCGCGCTCGCGTGCGGGTTGGCGGGCGCGAACATGATCTACGAGAGCGCGGGGATGACCGCGAGCCTGCTGGGCGCGAGTTTTGAAGCGTTTATTCTCGATGATGAAATGCTCGGCCATATCCATCGCACGGTTCGCGGATTCGAAGTGACGGATGAAACGCTCGGACTGGCCGCGATCCGCGAGGCGGTCCTTGGCGAAGGGCATTTCCTCGGCGGGGATGATACGATGGCATCGATGAGTCGGGATTATTTTTACCCCACCCTCGCCGACCGTGATCCGCCCGTAACGTGGGAAGAAAAAGGCGCGCCGGATGCGTGGGCCACCGCGCGCACGAAAGCGCGGGAAATCCTCGCGCAGCCGGACCCCGGCTATCTGAGCGCGGCAACCGATGCGTGGGCGCGAGAGCGGTTTAACATCTTATTGGATTGATCTCTCTGGATCGTGATTGTGGGATACGGAATTGCATCCCTATCCTTGCGCATCAAAATGTGAGGTCCTGAACATGAAGATGCTGTTGGCTGCCCTGATCGGATTTTCAATCTGGAGCGCTCCGGCCCTCGCCTGTGGCCCGACGACCGACTGCAAGATCGGGGACCGCACGTATCGGATTAAGATGCCCGATGGCCATGATGGGGTTACGCCGGTCGGCGCGGTTGTTCATGCGCACGGCTATCGTGGCACCGCCAAAGGCACCATCAAGGGCATGACTTGGATGGCGTCGAAACTCGGCGTTGCGCTGATTGCGCCGAAATCAAAGGATGCCGATTGGGTGATCCCCGGTGCGCCGCGAAAAACGCATGTCGATGGCTCTGCCGAATTCGCATATTTCGATGCCATGATCGCCGATGCGTCGGCCCGCTTTCCGATTGACAGAAATCGCTTGATGGCGAGTGGATTTTCGGCCGGCGGCATGATGGTGTGGAACCTCGCTTGCCACCGAGGAGATTTGTTTGCGGCCTACGCACCTGTGGCCGGTACGTTTTGGGCGCCGGTGCCCGCGAGCTGTCCGAGCCGCCCCGTCAATATGATTCATATGCACGGAAAAACCGACCGAACCGTTCCGTTGAATGGCCGGCGGATCGCCGATACGAAACAGGGCGAAGTGTTGCGGGCGCTTGATCTGTTTCGACGCACAGGCGGCTTTCAAGCGACCTCTCGCAGTTCTGCCGAAGAGCTAACGTGCGAACGCAGTGTCAATTCAGAGGGCCGCATCAGCGAGTTTTGCCTGCATGACGGCGGCCATAGCGTAAAGTCGCGATGGCTGATCCGGGCGTGGAAGGAATTTGAGAACCTGGGTGTGCTTTGAGCAGAGCGCTTTTGGCGCTCTGCCTTTCGCGGCGCAGGTCGGGAAATCGGTCCACCGGACCGACTTCGATTTTGCCTCACTCCCGAATAATTCGGATTTGGCCGATGCTGATTGGGTCGCGGACGACGGTTGTGACTTCGCCGGCTCCGTCTATCGCGATGAACTGAACGTCAATCTCATCGCCATCCCACAGCCCGCGCGCGATCTGGCGATTGAGCATGGCTGAGATGTCGTAGGACTCGGCCTCTTCCGTTTGGTTCTGTGCAAAGGGCGCGAAATATCCGGCGTAGTATGGTCCGCGCGGATCAGGGTCGGCACCCTCTGGCAAATTGACGAAGATATTGAAGACACCCGGCGATTTCTCAAAAGCAATTTCTTGCAGTTGCAGGATGACCGACGAAACTTCCGGCGTGTTGGTTGCCGTAGTGAACAGCTCCGCCGTCGAGACGGGTGGTGCGGCTTGGAACGCTTGTGCCGGCGCGGCGGGCACGACTGCCGCAGGCGTCGGCGATCCATCAAGCGACTCGATGACTGCGACTGGCGCAGGAGGCTGTACTGGCAAAGGCGGAGCGTCCGGAATCGCGATCCGCAACGCCACCTTGGTTTTGCCAGCGCCCAAACGAATGGTCGGCGCGGCTTCGGCGAGCGTTGCGCTTGCCCGGCGGAGCGGTGGTGCTGGCGCTGCGCCCGGCGGCGGCGGTGCAGCGACGGACGCCGCAATCGATGGCCCGCCATCACCGGAAAGAGACTCGATGAACACGGGGTTTGGGGAGGGGGCTGGTTCAGCCGACGCGACAATGAACGAGGTCGAGCTGCCCAAGTCTGCAGGGTCATCGTCGTACCGATAGCCGAGGTTTTCCGTCGTCAAAATGTCTTCGCCGAGAATCGAAACCAAGTCTCCGGTCTCATTGAAGAAGTTGTATTGTTGCGAAAGGAAGTCGATATCCGTCGGGTTGACGCGCGACCCGCCGCGCGAGATCCAGCGGTTCCACTGCCGATCCACATTGCAGTGGTGCAGCCAAAAGACCGGGTCGAGCGCGGCCTGCGCAACACTGGCCATTGATCCGCCAATCGAGACGTGGACGCCGTTATGTGGGCGGCTCTCTAATGCGCGATTGAATCCAATCGAACCGTCATAGGCGAAGGACCGGAGGGTCGTTTCCGTCTCCGTAATATGAGGAGGCAAAGCGCCGCCACCATTGAAGAACGGATTTCGGTTTGCCCAGTAGAGCGGATTTTGAACTTGATCCGCTGGGAAGCGCGCCGCGCCCGGCAGGCTCGCTCGCCCCGGAATGCTGTAGTCCCAGTACGGCAAGGTGAGATTCTGATCCCCTGATGCCTGCCGCAAAATGCGTTCGAAATAATAGAGGTACATGCGGTGCCAACTCAGGAAATACCGGTTTGCATGCTGACAAGGTTGGAGCCCTCGGCCTGTCTGTCCGGCATGGATTGCGGCCTGAAAATTCCATCCCGTCGGATCACTGGGGTCAACCGCGCTGCGCCGCCGCATCTCGGCAATACCGCGCCGGATTGACTGGATCGCCTGACCGCCTTCGGGGAGCGTGTAAATATCGCGCCGGATCGCCAGCGTCTCTTGGAAAGGTGGCTCTGGATCGACAAGGGGTGGTTGCGGATCAACGGGCGGATTGGGGTCGGTGGGCGTGACCGGATCATCGTTGTCCGTCAGCCACCATTCTCCTGCGAGGTCATCCAGAGTCAGGTTCGTCTCGATGAATTCCTGAGCGATGGCCTCTCTGCCGACAACCGCGCCGACAGACCCAACGGTGACGCCCGTTAGAAAGCCTCGGCGAGAAACGGTTTCTTTAGCGGTCGAATTCTTCGTCATCTGCGCTCTCCTCATTCGCCTTTTGCGATTTTTTTGACGGTGAGCACATCTTATAGGTTTTTTCGGGTTTCGGCGAGAGCAGAGCACCAAAGAAAAAGCCCGGCACGAAGCCAGGCTTTTTGATCGTCGGAAATTCGGAGGCTTTTACGCTGATTTCAAAGTCTTGATTTGTCGCTTCGCGTCCGCGATCCAATCCGCTGGGGTGTTCTTCAACATGCGGACGTTGGCCTTTTCGATAATGGCCGTCAGGTCTTTGTTCGACGTTTTGGCCAAGTCGTTAAGGGACTTGATGCCTTCGTCTTGCAGTTTCTTCATGGTCGAAGGTCCGATCCCCACGACGACGGTCAAATCTTCATAGGCGGCAGCCAGATCGCCTTTCGCCGCAGATGCCGCCGCTTTCGTCACGGCCTCTTTCGTCTTCGAAGTCGCCGCGATGGCCGAAGCATCCGCGCCGATCAACGCATCGGCTTGCGCATTCACGGCTTTCTTCACCGCGTTGGTCGCCGCTTTGAGCGAAGCCTCAGTCGCTTTTGCAGAAGACCTCGCACCCGACTTCTTCACCGATGGCTTCGCAGTTGCGTCTTTCAGCGTGACGGCAAGGGTATCGAGATTTTGAAGGGTCGCACGCTGCATCGTCGCGGCGGCGCTAAAGAGGGCAGAAATCGGCATGCCCTCAGACGTTTTTGCATAAATATCAAACACTTCAGCTTGCGCGGCAACAACAGATTTCGTGATGTCGGCTGCGGAAGTCGTGACCTTTTGAAAATCGACAGTATCCATTGAATCCTCCAGATTGCTGCACCGCAACATAAGTTTTATATTGCAGTGCGTCAATATCACGTTTCGTAGAATTTCAACTCCCCCGTGAATCGAAGAAGATCTCGAACCAAAACGTTCCATCCGGGATTCCGCTTTTCACCAGAAGACCTCGGTCCTTCGGGTCCGGCCTCTCTAAAGGCCGGAATGATCAGAGGTTTCGTCCCCGCCTCGCCACGTCTCAATCGCGGCGCTGTCGCGGACTGACGCCTGTTCGTAGAAATCCGCGAGCCTTTGGAGCGCGATTCTCAGAACGACTTTGCCCGATCGACGAGACCAGTTCAGGGAGTTTTCAACCGTTTCGATGCCCTCCAAAAAGCAGCAAACGCGCAGCGTGACATCCGAAAGACTCGGACCCAATGCATCGAGCGCTTCGGATAATCGGGCGCGCGCAGCCGTCGCACCGCCGTCAATATCGCGTTCTTGCGCAGAACTCCGCTTGCCGCCCTCGACACCAGAGGTCAGGAACCGTTGCCAGTCCTGCGTGACACCGGGGGCAAGTTGGCTCCGCTCGAAATCGATGCGCAGGCGCTCGGCGGCGGCGACATCGTCCCGAGAGAGAAATGGTTTTCCATCAGCGCCGCGCCGTCTCGCGAGCCAACCGATCGGGGATTCCGCTATTGATGGAAGGGGCTGCGGAGTTTGCGGGGCGCTTGAACGAGAGAACGCACGATCAGCGGCATTCCAAGCGGCGCTCCTCCGCGCCCGTGCCGTCCGAGGTGGTTTCACACGATCTTTTGTTGGGACGGCCCGATAGAGCGTTCCGGCTTTGCTTTCACGGATCGGCAACAATGCCCCTGTCCCGAGCAGAACCTCAATCCCTTCTAGCGGCAGACGGGTCAGCAGGTCTGCGCCGCCCTTGCGCGCCCGAAAAACACCCCCTTCCCGAGCATTCGCGGGAATAAACACCCGAATATTTGGTTCATTCATCAAGCCCCGGACCCGGCCAATATCGCGGTGAACCGTCGCGCGGGTGGGTGGTTTTATCTTCGTCGTCATCAAGGTCTCCTGCGTCCCAAGTCAGGATATTTATCTAGAACAAATCATGAACTTATTCAATATAATTCCACCGATCGCGCGCTCAACGGAAAGAGACACGCTTTTACCGGAAGTTAGTCATGTTCTGTCAGAAAGGGCGATATCGGGACAACGTATGCCCGGTCAGAGTTCCAGAAGGCCCGAGATGAACAAAGCCTCAATGATCCGCTACGGTGCGACGACTGCCATCGGTTTGACCATGAGTGCAGCGCTGTTGAGCGCCGCCTCGATGAACAACCGGGTTGGAAATAATGAGCGCGAAGCCCGGGTTTCCGAGATCGTCGCAGTCGATTCGGCTCAAGCTCTGCAATCGGTCGATCTGAATTTGGCCGCGATGGCACAAACGCTGACGTCCCTCGCGACAGCCAACAATGGCGAATTCACAAACGAGCAGTTCTCCCCACTGGCATCGAGATTCTTCGCCCTCACTCAGAACACGCAGGGCGTCGTTTATTTCCGAAGCCTCGAAAGTCAGGAAGCCGCGATTCAAGTCGCGACCCCCCATGCTGAAGGCGTTGCACAGTTTACGTCCGAAACCGGTTCAATTTTTCTCGCTGCCGCACACGCGATGCAGGATCAGCGTCACGACGGCTCGCAGCTTGCGTTCTCCGGGTCTCGGGGCCGCTTGCCCTTAGCACTGGTCTCCGGTCAAGAAACACGCGATCGCATGGGCCAAACGCTCGGCTTCGACTTTCCGCTTTCTTCGTCGCTGTTCTCGGCAACAGGAAACGGAATCGAAGCGGTTAGCGGCGCCACACTCAACGCTGAGGGAACCTTAGGGTTTTGGCGGATGACAGCCGTGCGCGGCGTCGGCCAAGATGGTCGCCTTCAACCATTCGGTATTTTGGCAGCCTTTGTCGATGCGACTGCACTGTTTTCTGTTCCGGAATTGCCGTCCATCACCGTGACCGGTCCGATGAACGTCAGCGAGCTGCCGGGCCCCAATTCGATCAGTGCCGCAACGGGCGCACGTGAAATCGCCGTTCCGTCTGGCAATCAGGGCTTCAGCGTCGCTTTCCCGTCGCAGAGACCTGCTCTGCCGACAAGTCATTGGCTGATTGCGTTGCTCGGCGGCTTGATGGCTGCAGCGACGACCTTTTATGCAATCGCCAGCGAGAATAAAGGTCGTTCAGACGCGGAACGTAAGCTCGCGCTTCATAAGCGTGAGTTCAAAAAACGGACCGGCGAACTTAAACGCAGCGAGGATCGCTTCCGCCGTCTCGCGGAATCAACGAATGTGATCCCGTGGGCCGCAAACATCACCGAAGGCCGGTTCACGTATATCGGGCCGCAAATCGAGCGGATGTCGGGCTATCCAACCCGTTCGTGGTGCGCGCAAGGATTCTGGACGGACCACGTTCATCCAGACGACCGACACAGATTTTCGGATGAACTTGCGGTGCTCAAGGGCGGCGACTACGCGACAATCGAATACAAGACACGAAGCGCCGATGGCCGTGTCGTCCATATGCGCAATATGCTGACCCTGATTGATACGCGCGACAACGAAGGCAAGCGTGCCACGGTCGCACAGGGGTATCTGCTCGATATTACCGAAATGAAGACCGCACAGGTCACGCTGGATGAAGCGCGCCGTGGTGCGGAACAGGCGAACAAATCGAAGTCCGAATTCCTGGCCAATATGAGCCATGAACTGCGCACGCCGCTCAACTCCGTGATCGGATTTGCGGAAGTCATGAAGGACGAAGTGTTCGGGCCAATCGGTGACCGGTACAAAGAATACGCCGAAAGCGTTCACACATCAGGGCAACATTTGTTGTCGCTGATCAATGATGTCTTGGATCTTTCGAAGATTGAAGCGGGTAAGATCGAGTTGGTCGAGGAAGAAACGGATGTCTCCGTCGTTCTCGCCAAGTGCCGCCAACTGCTGCACGAACGCGCGTCTGCCGCTGGCCTGCATATCCGGCTTGAAATCCCTTCTCCGTTGCCGTTCGTCATTGTTGACGGTCGTCGCATCAAGCAAGTGATCCTGAACCTGATGTCCAATGCGGTGAAGTTCACACCACCGGGTGGCCGCATTACGTTGCGCGCGGAAATGGACAGCCCGCAAGGTCTCAAGATTGCCGTCGTCGATACCGGCATCGGCATGACGTCCGATGAAATCGACGTCGCGCTGGAACAGTTTGGCCAAATCGACAACGATCTCTCGCGCCAACACGATGGCACGGGTCTTGGCCTGCCAATCGCGCGCTCGCTTGCTGAGTTGCATGGCGGTCAGTTGAAAGTTGAGTCGAAAAAGGATGCAGGAACGACGGTGACCTTGTGGCTGCCGATGACCCGCATTGTCCCCGGAGAAAACGCCAGTACGCGGAAGGCCGGTTAAGGCCACGCTGTTCGCACTGTGCTAATCGAAAAATCGAAGGGCTGCAGCAGATGATCCTGCCGCAGCCCTTTTTCGTTAGTGGCGACCGCGACGCTTACCGCGTTTGCCGCCGTGGGCTTTGATATCTTCTAACGTGATGTAGCCTTTTTCGTCTTTGTCCAAGCGGGCAAAGCGGCGCTCGGTACGGGCTTCGACCTCTGGAATGGTCAGAGGACCGCGGCGGCCCATCCGCTCACCACGCTTACCGTGTTTTCCGCGCGCACCGCGTTCGGGGGTGTAGGCTGCGAATTCCTCTTTTGAAACGACACCATCACCGTCCGCGTCAATCTGGTCGAACCGTTCGGCTCTGCGATTGGCGCGCTGTGCTTTGCGATCTTCGCGGCTGACGACGCCATCACCATCGACATCCCGGCGAGCGAAGCGCTCAGCTGCTGCCGATTTCATCTCTTCCAGCGTGACCTTGCCGTCCTTGTCGGCATCAAGGCGTTCAAACATCCGCTCTGCGCGAGGGCCGGGATCGCCCTTGCCTTTGTGATGGCCACCCTTGTGGTGACCGGCGAATGCGACACCGCCGATGAGGATAGCCGTGGTCGCGGCCATAATCGTGATTTTTGCTGTTCTTTGCATACTGTGTCCTTGCTCGAAAATACGAGGACGTTGCGCCCCGTTCTGATTATCTAACGGGCGAGGATCACAATTCCGTCGCAGATATAAACACAAAGACGTCGCATTGATTGAGGGGAAGCCGCACGCATACGGCCTCCCTTGGAACCTCGCGGTTCAAACGAGGCAGAGGCCTCCGTCTATCGTCGTACCGACGCGACCGGTTAAGGTGTCAGTCGACGCTGGCGGCGGCGCAGCCCAACACCGAGCAACAAGATCATGGCGATCATTCCCGGCGCGGCGACGCCTCGTCGGTCGGTGGCGATGAAGACATCATCTTGCAGCCATTCAATCCCGGTGTTGTCGAGGATGATATCGGACAAGGAACGGGTGTTCAGCCAAGACAGGACTTCGCCGTCAAACAAGTTTTCGTACCAGAAGCGATCCCCGTCCCGCAGGCGGGTGAACTGATCGGAGATGATCGACCAATTCAGCTCGCCGACGAGCGCGCCATCGACGGGGCTTTCAAGCAACGCCCCCAAGAAGGGATCGAGACCATCGGGCGAGTCGCCGTAAAGCGATTGCAGTTCGGCCACCACCAACGGGTCGTCCGACAATTCATCCCACGAGTCGACGGGATCAAGGCCGTAAGCGGCGCGCAAGACATTATAGCTTTCGATGCCGTGGTCGCGGCCACGCGCGATGTTGCGGGCCATCAGGTCGCCGTCTTCACCGTCACCCGCATTCAGGAAGTTGCGCAGCTCATCTGACATGAGCGCATCGACTTCCATCGCTTCTTGTTGAGCGAGTCCACGCAACAACGGATCGGTGCCGCCAGCCTCAACAAATTCTTCCGGGTTGAAGAACCCGTCGCGCAGTTTCAAGTGGCCTTGCGCAATGGGATCACCGTTCTCGGCGAGGCGCTCCAGCTCATCAGGGATCATCGAGTGACAAAAGCGGAAGGCGCACGTCGAGAACTCGTTGGTCAAGGTCGCAGAGGTGTTCGAGTCATACCCGCCATACTCTCCGACGCCATCTTCGCCCAGCAGCTTTGGCAGCCAGTCATTATATGTGACGGCTTGAATCTGTGCGCCGACTAAGGAACGCGACTCTTGATAGACTTGCTCGCCGCTCCAATCAGGGTTGGCATCGCTGAGACTGTCGGCAATTCGGTTGTGTTCGCGCGCAAAGATGGTGTGCATTGAGGTGAGTTGTTGCTGCTCGCCGACCCGAGGATCGCCAGCTTTGAACTGACCGTCTTCATCCGTTGGCAGATAGCCGTTCTCATCAAGGTAGAGGCGACCCGTGCCGTCATTGGTGCGTAGCTCCGTCGCGTCAGCCTCGCTCGTTCCGTAGACCATCGACGCATCAATATAGGCCGTCGCATTATTAAACTGTGTCCCGGTCGAGGTTTGCAGCGAGCGATTGACCGCATTCAAATCGCCTCCAAGCGCGAGATCGCCGGTATCGTGACTTTCAGGCGTCAACGTAATGTCGTGATCGAGAAACTGTCCCCACGCCCAGAACATGCTGCTGAGACCGTCGGAACTGGTTGGGGCATCATACTCGCCCTGCCCCATGGTGGTCGAAACCGCCCGCGCGTCTGGGCCATCTTGCCGGGTCATCGTGTCGCTCTGCGCCCGGCTGGTGAATTCTGTGCCCGACGCACCCCAGGTTTCATTCGCGACGTTGTTTCCCGAACCATCGTAGCTGCGGTAGGCCGTGCCATCGATGATCAGATCGCCAGGCGCCGCAGCGAAAGATCCGCTATCGCAAGCAGAGAGATTTGTCCCTGTCGGGCAAACTGTTCCCGCTAAGGCAGGTGTCAAAATGCTCGTCGATCCGAGAAGAAATGCGGAGAAGCAAAAGGCACGCATAATAAGGTCTCCAGTGGCGGTCAGCGTTCAATATAGGAAGCAACCATCACGCCAATGTGAACGAACTTGGATAAAATTGATTAGGATTAATTAATTTCGTTAACGTTCAAGAACGGAAAGCTGCAGACCGCCTCGATTGTTGGGAATCTCAGCCGTCAAATTACTTACCCAAGTGTCGAAGCTGCGGGCGTTGCTTAGAGAGCGGTCAATCTTGATCCTCGGAATCAATTGCTCCCTTATGAGAAGTCTTCCGTCTTTGATTCAGCGACGCTCCTATGAATCGCGCGGCCTCCGCCGACTTATCTGTGCGCACAGCAGACTGCGGTCCTCTCACCCTTCGCCGTCGTGGTTTATGTATCGTAAAGTACAAATTCCGGCATTATCATTCTATACATTGTAATACTTATATTCGAAACAATTGTATTTAAATTATAGACCATACGTTGGAGTATTTTATTTTCATTTACTTGTAGTTCACCGAAACGGGTTAACTTCTGCCTCACGACAAGGACAAACAACAACTAATCTTCAAGAGGGACTCTCATATGTCAAAGTTCATCAAATCCGTTGCTGCTGCTGCTGTGCTCGCCACGTCTGCTACTGGTACACAAGCTGCTACGCTGAGCACGGACGTCGATGTTTCGCTGCCATCGATCATCGCGCTTTACTGCTATGATGCGGTGACCGTAAACGTCACGGCTGCTGGCCTGACGGCTGCACTCGATGGCGAGCCTACGACCGCTGGACTTGGTAGCGCAACCGTAAGCGAGTTCACTGGTGAACTCGGCGCTTCGTCGAACGGCGCCATCGGTGCTATCGATCCAAACGTTGACCTTCAGTTGAACAACGTTTGTGCATTCCGCGCACTCGTCGGCGCTGCTGGTGTTAGCGTTGCCGTTACGCAAGTTAACGGAACCACGCTTTCCCACGCATCGGATCCCGCTGCATCCATCGGCGCTGCTGGTGCTTCGCTTACCACCCCTGCAACCGTCAACACGGGTCTTGGTCTGGCCGCAGCGCCAACGCCAGTTTCCGTTAAGATCCCACTCGATCTGACGAACGCGACGGCTCCTGGCGTGTATTCGAAAGAAGAGCTCTTCACGGTTACTGTATCTGCACTCTAATTTCTAACCACTTCTAGCAGATACTCTACTAGACGCCGCTCCGGTTGTACCGGGGCGGCGTTTCGCATTTTTGTGCCTCGCACATTCTTTACTAAAAAGCTGTGATTTCTGTACGCCGGTTTAGGGAGTCTTTACGCAACTTTACCATAACCGAAACCATCAAGGGTAAGCCGATTCTGCGGATCGCCCCTCAACAAGATGTTTCGGAGATTCATCATGCGTCGCTATTTGACCCTGCTCGCTCTTTCTCTTGGAATGGCAGCGACTTCGCCGCTTCCCGCCACCGCGCTAGAGATCGCTGTTTCCCCGGCTCGTTTTGAACTTGATCTGAATCAAAAGCGCAAAACCCAAACGCTCGAAATCGTCAACAGTTCCGACCGCCCCGTCGAAATCGGTATCGATATGGCGAACTTCGATCTGGATGAAAACAATCAGCTTCGCGTGTTGCCGCCGACCGAGCAATCGCTCGATCAATGGATCGCGATCAATCCGACCCGCGTGAAAATCCCGGCAAAGGGACGCCGCACCATGCGCTTCGCCATTCGCCCGCAAGTCGAGCCGCAACCCGGCGAACACCGGGCCGTTATTTTCCTGAACGAAGATAAAACGAACGAGACGGCGGACGGCCTGCAATTCAAGTTCCGGCTTGGCGTGGTTGTCTACGGCCAAGTCGGCGAAGCCAATCGCACCGCTCAGTTGCACAATGTCAGTTCAAACGCACAAGGCATGAGCCTCGACGTACAGAATACTGGCAATGCCCATGCGCGCTTCAAAGGCCTCTATGCGGTGTGGGATGCAGCGAGCTATCCCGGCGATGCCGCTGCCGCGTCCCTGCTGCAAACCATTCAAGCCACCAGAAGAACTTCGGAGGAAATCGTCGCACCGGGTTCCCTTGCCGCTGGTGTGATGAGCGAAACCCCCGTTCTTCCGGGTACACGGCGCAATGTCATTCAAGAATTGCCAGATGCGGCCAAGGCAGGACAGCGCAAAGTCTATCTGTTGGGCAAACTCGGTGACATGCCAGTTTCCGCAAGTTACGGACTGTAATCGCCAATGCTTCACGCTCGCTCTCTTCTTTTAGGTATGCTCGCCGTGATGGGTACGAGTGTTCCGGCTGCTGCCGATACCTGCCGAGACGATCTCGTTTCGGCAAGCGTTGGCATGATTGAGGGGAGCCGCACGGTTCAAACCGAACCCGTTTCTTCTCGCGAGGCGCTCTCTCTCGCGGGACAAGGGGGCGGACTGAACTTTCAACGAACCGTTGAGGAGTTTTGGCGCATCAAAGTTAAACGTTCGGTAGAGCCGAGCGAGCTTGAGGTTCGTTATCGGATTGTCGGCGGCGATGATCGTTCCGGTCCCGCGCTTCATCAGGATACCGATACGCAAAGTTTTCCCGTTCGATTGATCCCTTCGCAACCGCGCGTTCTGTGCGAAGATCGGACCTACCGGATCATTTACGGAGGCTTTACCGCGCTGGCGCGGGCCTCCGGTATCGGACTTGCCGGGCTTTACGCGCTGGAAATCGACGTCGATGTTCAGCAGCGGTAAACCCTCGCGGTTTTCACGGATAGCGGCGCTTGCTTTTTCTGCGTTCGTGGTTTCCACGACGGCCACGTTTGCACAAGACGATGGCCGCGAGGAACTCGACGATGGGCTCGCCCTTCTCGGAATTTTCGTTGGCACAAACGAACGCGATGCCGTCGATGTCTTGTTCGAGGACGGAAAATTTTTCCTGCCCGCCGAGGAAACGTTCACCGCGATCAATACGCGGTTGCGAGAAGAGCCAGATGGGGCCTTCGTCGACACACCAATCGGCTCAATTGAAATCGCACCGGATGCTCTGCGTCAGTTTGAAGATGCGACCTTTATCGGCGAAGATTTTCTGATCGAAACACTCAGCACGCCGGTCAGCTTCGACATTGAAAACTATGCCGTCGTTCTCAAGCCGCCTTGGGATCCTGATGATCCGCTGAAGTCTGATGGAAATGAAGCGACCGAGATCGAACCCGACGTCGTCCCTCCGATCATCGGGATGACCAGCGCCCACGGCGATATCTTCACAACCTACTCCGACTCGGACGATGAGATCGGCGTTTCATCACAGCTGGAAGTCAACGGTCACGCCTTTGGCGGCGTCTGGAGACTGCGTTATGCGGGCACGCTCGACGATCATGAACTGACGGATTACGCGTGGCTGCGGGAAGTGACCGACAGTATCTGGACGCTCATCGGACGCCAACAGATCGGCATCCATCCGCTGGTCGATGTCGTCGATATGACCGGAGCGCAAGTCGCCTATTCCAATCGGGTCGAAACGTTTGAACAGATCGAAGATGTCAACGGCGTCTTGCTTGACCGGGGCGGCGGATCGGGACGGCGCTTCTTTGGCGAAGGGCCAGCCGGCGGGCGAGTCGAATTGGTCATTGACGGGATCGTCGTGGCCGAGTCCATCATCGGCGTGAACGGTTCTTATTTTGTCGAAAGTCCCTTGCTCGGCCAGCGCCGCAGCGAGATTGAAGTGCGTATCTTCGAGCCGTTATCAGGCAACCAAGTCGAGTCGATTGACGTCGCGATCACGGCGAATAATTTTCTGGCACCCAAAGGGTCGTTCAACATCGTCGCGGGCGCAGGCGTCGAAGGGGGCATCCTGCAAGATAACGAAAACAGCGGCGAGCTGACTGGATTTGCACGCGCGCGCTATGCCCCGCTTGATGACGTTACCGTTGAAGCAGCGGCAGCCTATACGCCGGATAACGGACTGTCCGGTGCAGCGGGCGTCGCGGTTCAACTCGGCAAAGCAGGCACCGCGTATGTGGGCGCTGGCATCGACGAAGATGGGTCAAAGTCCTTTGAAGCCTTTTACTACAATGAGTATAAAAAAGCGACGTTGAGCGCGCGCTCACGCTATCAAGAGAACGATCCGCTGGAAGCACTCGATGAGGATTCAACGGATGAGACCCAGGAAGTCCACGATCATTTCGCGCAGCTCAGTTATGAGTATTCTCGTCGCCTGCAATTCGGTTTGATTGCGCGCTATAACCTTGATGCCACCTACGTCTTGCCCTTCGCGATTTGGCGACCTCGCGACAAACTGAGGCTCTCGGCCCGTCCTAATTCTGAGGGCGAATACCGTCTTGAAGCGCGTGCGGAACCGTTTCGTGATGTCACCCTTCAAGCGTTCTATGAAGGGGACGGTTTTGCTCGCATTTCCTACGACTTTGATACTGAATTCGCCGGAACAACAGAGCTGAGCTTTGAAACGAATTATCGCGAAGATGACGATCAGTTTGGCGTCGCACTCGGACTGCATGGCGAACACATCTTTAGCCTTCCCGTCGCATGGCGATTGCGGGCGGAGCGCGACGAAAGCAGCAGTGCAGGCTCGGTGGGCCTTCGCACGGAACTGCGTCCCGGCGTTTCGCTCTATGCGGATGGCGGCATTCGGTATTTCCAATCGGGTGGACGCGAAACCTTTGGGTCGCTCGGACTTTCGTTTGACGTCGGGTTTGCAAATTCTAGTATCGCCGCTGCGCCTCGCCGAGCCACCAACCCTCGTTTGGGCCGGTTGGCGGGGCGGATCAAAGTGCCGGAGGGGGTCGAGGTTACGGGCGAGGAACTCGAAGGATCACGCATTATCGTTGATGGTCGCGCGCTGGGGCGTGTCGATTCCGATGGCTCGTATTGGCTGCCGCGCGTTCCAACCGGCATTCATTCGGTTCAGCTTGAGGCGGACAAATTGCCGATTGATCTTGTGATCGATTCCAAAGCCATTAACGCCAAGATCGCCGCAGGCGCCGTCACGCCCGTTGATTTTGAGTTGGCCGTCGAAGTCGGAACAGCGGGCCGCATCCGGGGGCCGGATGGAGAGCCGGTGACCAATGTTCCTTTGCAATTCCTGAACGCCGAGGGCGAAGTCGTCTCGCGGGCGCGGTCCAACCAATTCGGCCTTTATCGTGCAGACGGCTTGCGTCCCGGCACCTACACGCTCAAGGCGCTGGATATTTGGGAAGGGGCCACGCGCACGGTCGAAATCGGCACCGAGTACCTTTTTGGAACGGATTTGACCGTCGATAAGCCATCAAAACCTGAGGACAAGCCTGAAACGGTAACGCAACCTTAACTCCGCAAACGCCACAAAGGATCAGGTTTAACGCCCGGTATGGGAGGCACATGAATGTTTGCGACTCCCCGGCGTCTGGCAACCGCCTCCCTCTTTCTCCTGACCGGTATGAGCAGCGCGGGTAGCGAAACCCGACGGCTTCAGTTTGAGATCGAACCGATCATCATCCTCAAATGCGTTGAGCAAGTTGATTACACCCTCGACACCGGCACGTTGCTGGCGGCGGGTAGCGGTTCAGCGATCGGTGGACAGCAGGCACAAACGACTGGAAACTCGGCCCAAAAGATCGAAGCAAACTTTGGGGCAAATTCCGTGTTGGAAGAGTCCAACAGCGCGATCGTGGAGATCGTTGTTGAAGATGCTTGCTCGGTTCGTGGACTGGGACGCGGCGAAGGGTTCTTGGTCGATGTCAATGCGGCGAACGACGGCATCTTGACCAACACCAATGCTGGCGGCGTCCTGACCGTCAGAGGCGCGAGAGGCAAGCCGGGTTACGCGAGCGGTTTCAGCCGCCGTTTCTCGATCCCACAAAACCGCATCCGCCTCGACACCCCGATCCAGCTCGATGTCCAAGTTAGCGTTGATCTTCAATTCGCCAACGGGAGCGGGCTGTACGCATCGCCTATCGATGGCGTTTTCTCGATTGAAGTTTCGGCACCCTAGAGCGCCCGTCGCTTCTCAGGTCGCGGGTCCGGTTTCAATCGGCAGCTCGTCGAACGCGCCCCACTCCGTCCACGATCCATCATAAAGCGACCACGCGTGATGGCCGCAGCGATGGAGCGCGAGCGATAGGATCGCCGCCGTCACGCCCGACCCACACGTCGTAAGGATCGGCTTAGTCCAGTCGACGCCGCCCGCCTCAAACACGGCGCGCAATGCGTCCGGGTCTTTCAGGACACCATTGTCGAGCAAATCAGCATAAAAGACATTCTTTGATCCGGGGATATGCCCCGCGCGCAAGCCCTCTCGCGGCTCTGGCGCTTCGCCGGCAAAGCGCTCTGGACTGCGCGCATCAACAATCTGCTCATCGCCGAGCTTGGTGGCGCGAGCGACCTCGGTTACATCGCGAAGGACGGTGGTGTCACGGCGCGGGGTGAAGTGACGTTCGCGGGGGGCTTTTGGCAGATCATCAAGCGCGCGTCCCTCGGCCTTCCATTTCGGCAGGCCGCCGTCGAGCACGGCAACGTCCTCGTGACCCATCAGGCGGAACAGCCACCAAACCCGCGCGGCACTAAACAGCCCAGCCGTATCGTAAACCACAATTCGGTTACCATCTCCGAGACCCAGTTTTCGCACCCGCGCCGCAAACTTCTCTGGGCTGGGGGCCATGTGCGGCAACGGCGATTTCGTGTCGCAAATGTCATCAATGTCAAAGAAGACCGCGCCGGGAATATGCTCGCCGCGAAATTCAGATTTCGGGTCGCGTTTCACCGTTGGCAAGTGCCACGAGGCGTCGACGACTTTAACATCCGGGGCCTCCAGATGCTTGGCAAGCCAGTCCGTTGAAACCAAACAACTCGTATCCGATTGAGGCATGTCGCGACTCCGTAGATCGAACGATGAGCGAAACTAAGCGCCGGATTCAAGCCGGATCAAGGCAGATCGACCGAGCGGCTAAAATTCGCAGGATTATTGCGCGCGGACCCGTCTTCGCATCTGGAAAGTTTCAAAATTTAAGCACGTAAAAACGGTCATCGCCTTGGTTGCCGATTTTACCTGTCCTTGACCAATCTGCCCTAGGGATAGGTTTTTACGAGAACTTAAAACATGCAGATCAGATCCGTTCTCTTGAGCAGGCTCAAAGCGTTGACCATTGTCGGCTTGGTTCTGACGGGGGTCTCGTGGCTGGGTCAATCTCACTGGCTCCCCGACATGTTCTCTCATTTGCGGGTTCAACTGGCGGGTGGCGCCTTCCTCATCTGTCTCGGCTTGATCCTTGTGCGGGGGTGGAAAGTCCTGCCTTTTGCCGCTGTCGGGCTGGTGCTCAACGCTTGGCCAGTGCTTCCATACTACGGGTCGAGCGATGTGCCGAAATCACCGGCACAACATCGACTGATGACCGCTAATGTTCTGACCAGCAATCCCAACGTGGCCGCTGTCATGGAAGCCATTCGCGAGAACGAACCGGATTACGTCATTCTCCTCGAAGTTGACCGTCGCTGGGAAAGTGCGCTGACGCCTCTTCTTGCCGACTACCCCCATTCCCTGTTTCAGACTCGGCAAGACAATTTCGGCATCGCGTTTCTGTCGAAGGCCCCTTGGTCTTCGATTGAGGTTCTCTCTTCGGAAGCATACGGACTGCCCGCGTTAGAGATTCAATTTGATCAGGTCGAACTCGCCTCTGGATATCGCGGGCCGCTGACCATATTCGGCGTGCATCCAATCCCGCCGATGAACGACCACGACTGGCACGCTCGCAATGGGTATCTGAAGACAATCTTCGGGCGAATTTCTCCTGAAGAAGCAACGGTTGTTTCCGGCGATCTCAATCTGACGCCCTGGTCGCCCGTCTATCGGGAGCTGACGTCACAGGCATCCCTGAGCGATGCGGCGATTGGTTTTGGAATCCAGCCGACTTGGGCTTGGCCGCCCTTTCCAGAATGGATCAGTGGCGTGAAATTGGACCTCACATTGATCACAGACCAAATCGCCGTCGCCGACCATCGAGTTGGACCTTATGCAGGGTCTGACCATCGGTCGGTGATTGTTGATTTTTGAAGTGGCGATGATTATGCCGTGGCATTCTCGATCAGAATGTCGACCGTTTCGCGGATCAACGTCACCAAATCCCCATCCATAAAGCGATACTCGTCCGGAATATCGAGAACATGAATTTTCTTGGACGACATCTCCTGACGGAACTCGGCGCGTAGCCAAGCGCTGTGCTTTTCCTCCATCGTTAGGATCAAGTCAGCCCATCGGATGTCGTCCAAGCTCACACGCCGACGCGCCGCTTTTGCCGTGCCCGCAGAACGCGCCTCAACTCCGTCTTCACGGCGGTAAATGGCTTCACCCGTGGGGCTGCGCCATTGGTTCCGAGAACATATAAACAGCAGCCGCAGAGGCTCCGCATCCTGCATGAGTTTATCCCATTTGATGTATGACCAGAGTCGGCCAACCTACTTCGCACGGTGTAGCTTCTCCGACCCGGTTCAACAATTTTGAATTTTCAGCGCCGCGGACTAGCAACCAGTCGATGCGCCGTGCCAACCTGGTTTTCGATGTACCAGCCATGCGAGATGTTCGATGTTCAGCACGAGAAGACTATCGAAAGTGGATGCTAAGGATTTCCGAACGCTCAGGCTCGAAGGCTTAAAGCGGCACCCCGAAGCATTTGGCGCATCCTTTTCTGCGGAGGCCACGCAAAATTTGAAATTGTTTGCGGACAGTTTGAAGAGAGGCACAGTCATTGGTGGCTTTGACGAAACCGGGCTACAGGGGATTGTCGCATTCAGTACTTATCAACACGAGAAAATGAAGCATAAAGGCTCACTCACCGGAATGTATGTTCGAGAGAAAGCACGCGGCACTGACCTCTCCGTGAAGCTCGTGCAAGCCCTCTTGGATCATGCCCGACAGGAGGTTGAACTGGTCCAGCTTTCTGTCGTCAGCACAAATGAGCAGGCCCGCCGCTTATACGAAAAGTGTGGCTTCGAGGTCTACGGGATGGAACCAAAAGCACTCAAAGTCGGAGACGACTACCTTGATGAACTTCTCATGTGGATCGCGCTGAAATGAGCAGTGTCTCTTTTGGCACACTACACTACACTACACTACACTACACTACACTACACTACACTACACTACACTACACT
>CAZXMX010000044.1:9303-19577 GCA_964641645.1 uncultured Neomegalonema sp. | reverse complement strand
CGGGTGAGTAAAGACATCAGCGTGTTGTCGGCCACTCAATTTAGCCTCGAACGATTTCGCAGCGGCCTGCTGGAACTGCTGAGTAAAACTCCGCAACTTGTGCCCGATCTTGGCGGATCCATCAACGAGATGAGCCCGACGAAAAGCGGGTTCTATTTTGGAACGGTGACGCTTTGGCTGTTGTTGTTCTTTTTCATCGGATTTCTGATCGAAACCCAAATCTATGGTCGGCGGATTGTGGGGCCGTGGTACATCAGCCTGCAGGTTGAAAATCCAAAAGGAATCTCCGAAAAGTTGCCGGTCCTGACCATTCGAGCGTTGCTCGGTCTGGTCGGTATTCTCCTGACCTTGCTGATCGTCGGGATGTTGACTGCGGCGTTTCTCGATCTCAGTGACCCGGCGACCCAGAAAACTGTGCTGGTCGTCGTTCCGACCATCGCAATTATCCGCATTTCCGCAACGATTTGGCGAACGGTTCTATCGCCTTACCTTTCGCATTACCGTGTGCCGTCGTTGTCCGACCATGATGCCAAAAAGCTGTTTAACTGGCTTTGGATTACGGTAACCGTCTCGATTGTTTTGATCGCCTTTACCTACTGGTTGCGTGATCTGGGCGCGAATGAATCGCCACATGCCCTTGTCACGCTCGTGGCCGCGATTGTCATTATGGTTCTGAATGTCGCGATGATCGTCGCGAATGGTCGGGCAATCAGCCAATCTTTCCTTGGCGACAGAACGTGGAACTCGGCGACGTTACTGGCAAAGCTTGGTTCAACGCTGTGGGTGCCCGTCGCCATTCTCTACATGGTCCTGTCTTGGGCCTATCAGTCTTATAAGTTGGTTGTCGGGATCGATATTAGTCAGCCCCCAATCATTGGCGCCTATACAGTTCTGCTGGCGGTGATGGCGGTCTATGCCTTGGTTGCATTCCTGATTGCGCGGCTATTTCAACACCGCCGAAGGCTGGTTGAAGCGCGTGCTTTGGCGCGCGCGCGTGACCGCGCCGAAGATCGTGAGGCGCAACTCGTTCCATCAGGCGTTCTTGCATCGACCGTCGGGTTGGAAGGCGATCCGGAATCCGACGATGATGACGGGGATGAAGGCGGTCCTTCAGGTGCAACCAAAGCGGCTTTGGCGCGTCCCGAACTTAAATCGCAGCTTCATGGTTTGCGCGATTTCGAAGATTTGGCGCGCCGCGTCGCGACCATCGTCGCGATTAGTGTTGGCATCTATGTTCTCGCGGCGATGTGGGACCTTGATTATCTGTTCGATGAAGGTCAGCCGCTGGACCGGGTTGAGGACATCATCGATATCTTACTGGTGGGCTACATCGCCTATCAGGGCGTCCGCATCTGGATCGATACTAAGATCGATGAAGAAATCGGCGACATGCCGGAGGAAGCGGAAATGGGCGGCGATGGCGGGGGAGAGAGCTCGGTTAGCCGCCTCGCGACGCTGCTGCCGCTGTTCCGAAACCTGCTGCTGTTCCTCATTACATCGACCGTCATCCTCTTGGTCTTGTTGGAAGGCGGCGTCAATGTCGCACCGCTGTTCGCGGGTGCCGGTGTTGTTGGCCTCGCCATTGGTTTCGGCGCACAAGCCCTGATCCGGGATATTCTGTCTGGCGCATTCTTCTTGATTGATGATGCGTTCCGGCGCGGCGAATACATTGATGTGGGTTCGGTAAAGGGCACAGTAGAGCGAATTTCTATCCGCTCGTTCCAGCTTCGGCATCACTTGGGCGCGCTCCACACCATTCCCTTTGGCGAGATCCAGCATCTGACGAACTATTCTCGCGACTGGGTGATGATGAAGCTGCCTCTGCGCGTGACCTATGACACCGATGTTGAGAAGGTCCGCAAGTTGATCAAAAAACTGGGGCAGGAGTTGCTGAGCCATCCCACCGAAGGCGAGAAGTTTACACAACCGCTCAAATCGCAAGGCGTCTACCGGATGGAAGACTCTGCGATGATTATTCGAGTTAAATTCATGACACGGCCCGGCGATCAATGGACGACGCGGAAACTCGTCTATATGCGCATTCGGGAAGTGTTCGCCGAGAACGGCATTAAGTTCGCCCACCGAGAGGTGACGGTACGTCTCGGCGATCGCGACACGGAAGACGAGCTTACGCCCGAAGAGCGTGAGGCCGTCGCCGGGGCCGCACATCAAGCGACCGTCGCCGCCAACCAAACGCAAGCCGTTCCCGCCGCCGGTGGATTTGATGATCGGTAGGGCGGGCACGCAGACTAAACTGAATACAGAGATTTTTTAGCCTGAAGACTCGATGCTTCTATGGTGTTCGGGTGTGTTTGATTGAGAATTTTCTCTCATAGACGAACGCGCGTACGAACTGCCGTAAGAACCATGCAACAAAAAAAGCCGCCCGCGAATGCGGACGGCTTTCGGTAGAAACTATCGCGACAGATTATCTGCGGCGAACGTCCTCATCCGGGTATCCGAGGAAATCCGATTCCGCGAAGCCAGAGTGGCACTCGTTACACGCCTTGAAGACGTTGACGGCTGCAGGTTTGCCATTCGCGTTGACCATCGTGTAATACCAGTCGTTGGTCTTTGGCGACGTTCCGACAGCGACTTTCTCCATGAAGAAGAGAGGTCCTGGCTTTGATTTGCCTTTGGAGTTGATCGTGAACGACTCCTTCGCGATCACCGTACCGACTGGCATCGTGACGCCTTCAGCGAATTGACGGTAAGCAGCCGACCCGATTGGGTTCACGTACGTGAACAGGAAGCGGTTGCTGTGAACGCCTGGGTTCGCTGGCAGGGTGCTTGCGGCATCCCATGTGCGATACTGGCCGACGTGGTTCGCGTTGACCCACTTTTTGTCGCCGGTGTTATAGCCGTCGAACATTTTTCTTTCGAGGCAGAGATATACATCGTGAGCTTCACGATAGCTTACGTCATCAACCGATTTTCCAACACCGCAATTGGCGTCGAGTGCGTGAGCCGGCGTCGAAACACCCGACGCTGCGAAAGCACCTGTGATGGCGAATGCCACTGCTGATGCGATTCCTGCTAGTCTCATATATCCCTCCTAGTGGTCCAGATCGTTCTGACCTTCACGTGGTACAGACTACGAGAAAGGCCCGTCGAATCAAGCCTTCGTGACCGAAAGCCGTTCCCGACCTTAATCTGTCTCCAAAGTGTTACATTTCCGGGTGTTTGAGATAGCTGACACGGAATTTCGGCAGGAAAAAATCTGCGTTTCCAAGCGATTGGCGCTGGGAGTTTGACTGGAAATATCGCGATCAGCAGTCCGCATCGCTGTCCGGCGGACTGCGATGCGCCAAATCGGGCACCAAGCTGCCGCAAGGCACCCGTATAGGGCGTTTGTGCTTGGGCTAGTTTAGAACCGAAACGGAGACTTCAACCTTCAGCTCGCCGGTTTCGGCAAAGTTGAGGATAAGCGGGATCGTTTCGCCATTCTTGATCGGCTCTTTGAGCTCAGAGAGGACGACGTGATATCCGTCCTGATCCATCATCACGGCGTTATTGCCGGGCGTTTCAATTTCTTCGAGCTTCGTTGTCTTACGATCTTTGCCGTTGCCCTCATATTCTGCGAGGTCGGCGTTTTTCGCGGCTTCTGAGCTGACGGACGTGATGACGTCGTCGGCCTTCGCGCCGTTGTGGATCGTCATGAACACGAGAATCTCGTCTTCTTTAAAGGCGACGCCGTACGGAGCCTCGATGACAATGTCGCCTTGCATGGCGGCGACGGAGTCCTGAGAAAAGACCAGTTCAGGCTGTTCGTCGGCAAAAGCGGGGGTTGCCACGAGGGTCGCTGCGGTCAGGGCCAGCGTTTTCGTGAATTTCATGTCTCGCTCCTGTTGCGTTCGTTGCGCTATTCAGCGCGCTTCTATATCGGGTGTCTCAGAGTTTTCGCAAGATTTGCGCCGGATTCCATCCAGAAATGAGGTCATTACATGGCGCGTCCGCCAATTCTATCGCTTTCGGGTGTCTCGTTGACTTTTGGCGGCGATCCGCTGTTCTCAGATATCTCGGTGGCCATTGAGCAAAATGAGCGGCTTTGCCTTGTTGGGCGCAACGGTTCTGGCAAGTCGACACTGTTGAAAATCGCGGCTGGTTTGATGCAGCACGACCACGGCGAGCGGTTTGTCCAGCCGGGTGGAAAGATCGCTTATCTACCTCAAGACCCTGATTTATCAGGATTTGAGACCGTTTTGGATTACGCCGCCGCCGATGTCGACGAGGACGAGATCTACAAGGCGCAGATTGTGCTCGATGGCTTACGCCTTGATGGTTCAGTGACCGCGGCATCGGCTTCGGGCGGCGAAAAGCGGCGTGCGGCCTTGGCCCGCTTAATCGCGTCAGAGCCGGATTTGATGCTGTTAGACGAGCCAACCAACCACCTGGACGTGACCGCGATTGAATGGCTGGAGAATGAGCTGCTCGAAAGTCGGACGGGGTACGTCGTTATTTCTCACGACCGCGCGTTCCTTAATCGAGTCACCAAAGGCACGCTCTGGCTGGATCGCGGTGTGATGCGACGCAGCCCCGAAGGGTTTGGGAAATTCGAGGCTTGGCAGGAGAAGACCTTCGAAGAGGAAGACGCCGAGCAGCACAAGCTGGGCCGCAAGATCAAACGCGAAGAACATTGGATCATCCACGGGGTTTCGGGGCGGCGTAAACGCAACGTCCGGCGGGTGGCAGAACTGGCCGACCTTCGCGAAGCCAAGCGAACTCATATAAAACGAGCGGGTGCCGCAGCGATGGTGCTGGAGTCGGGCAAAAGCTCTGGCAAACTAGTCATCGAAGCGCAGGAGATTGCTAAGTCCTTTGGTGAGCGGACACTGTTGTCTGATTTCTCCACTAAGATCATGCGCGGCGATCGCGTGGCCTTTGTCGGTCCGAACGGCGTCGGCAAAACCACTTTGCTTAAAATGCTCATGAAGGATTTGGAGCCGGACACCGGGTCCGTGCGGCACGGCGCGAACATCGAAGTTGCTGTGCTGGATCAAACCCGCGAACTGCCGGAAAACCTGTCCCTCTGGGAGGCATTGACCGAAGACCGGTTGCTCGGGGTCAAAGGGTCTAACGATCAGATCTTGGTTCGAGGTCGGCCCAAGCATGTTGTCGGCTACCTGAAAGAATTTCTGTTTGATGAGAGTCAGGCGCGGGGGCCGGTCTCCGCGCTGTCGGGCGGCGAGCGGGCGCGGTTGCTGTTGGCAAAGATTATGGCGCGGGAGAGCAACCTCCTGATCCTCGATGAGCCGACAAACGATCTCGATCTTGAAACGCTCGATCTGTTGCAGGAGTTGTTGGCGGATTATGACGGGACGCTACTGCTCGTCAGCCACGACCGGGATTTCATCGACCGTATCGCGACATCAACCATTGCGATGGAAGGCAATGGACAGGCGATTGAATATGCGGGCGGATGGTCTGACTACCGCGCCCTGAGGGGCGAGGTCGCGGATCAACGCGAGGTGCGAAAGACGACCGACACCAAGGGCGCGCCTCCGGCTCCGGCACCCGTTGAAAAGCCCAAAACGGGCGGTACGAAGCTGTCGTTCAAGCAGACGCATCGACTCGAAAAACTGCCTGCTGAGATTGCGATGCTGGAAGCGGAGATTGCAAAGCTGGAAGAACTGCTGGCTGATCCGGAGCTATTCACGAAAGACAATGTGAAGTTCGTGAAGGCGGGCAAGGCGTTGTCGGCGCGGCAGGATATCTTGGCCAAATCCGAGGAAGAATGGCTCGAACTCGAAGCGCTGCGCGAGGAAGTGGGCGGTTAGGATGAACAAGTACCAGCGGTTTTTCTTCGTCGTCGCGCTGATTGGCGGTTTGATCGTCTATGTGGCCGGGATTGTGCTTATGAACCCGCCGCTGCAATCGGTGTTGTTCGCAAAGGAAGCGGTGGTTGTGACCGCCGCAACCGTCGAGACGAGACCGAACCAACCTGCCGCGCTGCCCGCGATTGATGTTCGGTCAGCAGATGGCGACGTCTCGCTCATCCAAGGTTATCGCTGGATGCAACCTGTTGAGGCTCAAGAAGTTGTCGGCGGCTATCCAGTAGGGCAATCCCTTCAGGCTGTGCGCCATGATGGTCAGCTATGGCGCGGTTTATCTGGCTTGCGGGATTGGATACTGCTGTTTGTCAGCGGCTTTGGCGCGTTTCTTGGTTTGTTTGGCCTTTGGATGGTTTGGAAGGTGCGAGCGCGGTGATTGCGCTGCTGAGCGCCCAATCGAGTCCTCAAGTATTGAGCATGAGACGCTTTCCCCTTAAAGCGAGACGATCACTCGCTTTAAGGGGAAAGCTCCATGGACGGCTCGACACCAACTCGCCTTGATAAATCCAATCTGCCCAGCCGCCATGTGACCGAGGGGCCAGAGCGCGCGCCGCACCGGGCGTTTCTCTATGCGATGGGCCTGACGGATGAGGAAATTCACCGTCCTTTCGTTGGCGTCGCGACCTGCTGGAACGAGGCCGCACCGTGCAATATGGCGCTTAATCGTCAAGCGCAGTCGGTAAAGCTGGGTGTAAAAGAAGCCCACGGCACGCCGCGTGAATTCACCACGATCACCGTCACCGATGGGATCGCGATGGGCCACGAAGGGATGCGCTCGTCGCTTGCTTCGCGCGAAGCCATTGCCGACTCGGTCGAGCTGACCATGCGCGGTCACGCTTATGATGCCATCGTCGGCCTTGCGGGCTGTGACAAATCCCTGCCGGGGATGATGATGGCGATGGTGCGTTTGAACACGCCTTCCGTCTTTGTCTATGGCGGTTCGATCTTGCCGGGCCGGTTCGAGGGCCGCGATGTCACGGTACAAGACGTGTTCGAAGCGGTGGGTCAACACCAAGCGGGTAACATGTCGACCTGTGACCTTGAGAAGCTGGAAGCGGTGGCTTGTCCGTCGGCAGGTGCATGTGGCGGTCAGTTTACGGCGAACACGATGGCTTGCGTGTCGGAGGCGATTGGTCTCGCGCTGCCGTACTCGTCCGGTGCGCCTGCGGTTTACGAATCCCGCGATGCCTATGGCGTCGGGGCAGGGCAAGCGGTGATGAACTTGCTCGCCGAGGGCATTCGCGCCCGTGATATTGTCACGCTGAAATCGCTTGAGAACGCGGCGCGCATCGTTGCGTGTACCGGTGGTTCCACCAATGCTGGCTTGCATTTGCCGGCTATCGCCCATGAAGCCGGGATCAAGTTTGATCTGATGGATGTGGTCGAGATTTTCAAATCCACGCCATATTTCGTCGACCTGAAACCGGGGGGCAAATACATCGCCAAAGACCTGTTCGACAATGGCGGTGTTCCGGTGGTGATGAAGCAACTGCTCAAGGCGGGCTTGCTGCACGGTGATTGCATCACGGCGACGGGCAAGACGATGGCGGAAAACCTTGAGGGCGTGCCGGACCCCGACGGCGTTGTGGTTTATCCGATTGAGACCCCGCTGACCGCAACTGGCGGCGTTGTGGGCCTTGAAGGCAACCTCGCACCAGAAGGTGCCATCGTGAAGGTCGCGGGCATGTCCGAAGAAGAACAAGTCTTCTCTGGACCCGCGAGGGTGTTTGAATGCGAAGAAGATGCGTTCGAAGCCGTCAAAGCCCGCACCTATAAAGAGGGTGAAGTGCTCGTAATCCGCAACGAAGGTCCGAAGGGTGGGCCGGGTATGCGTGAGATGCTGTCCACGACCGCCGCTTTGTCAGGGCAGGGCATGGGTAAGAAGGTCGCGCTGATCACCGATGGCCGGTTCTCTGGCGCGACGCGCGGGTTCTGCGTGGGGCATGTTGGGCCGGAAGCGGCAGCAGGTGGTCCGATTGCTTTGGTCCGTGATGGCGACATCATCACGATCAACGCGATCACCGGCGAGATGTCGGTCGACGTTTCCGACGAAGACATGGCGAAGCGCAAAGAGGGCTGGAACGGCCCGCGCGAAACCATCTACGCCTCCGGTGCGCTCTGGAAATATGCCCAACTCGTTGGCTCGACCATCAACGGCGCGGTCACGCACCCTGGCGGCGGTGAAGAGAAGCATATGTATTCGGAGCTTTGAGACGAAGATATTTTTGCAATTTTAGCGAGATGTCGTGCTGCTGCGACAGCGCCGTTCCATCCCTACGGAACGGCGCATTCCTTAACTGATAGGGATGAGAAATGGCCGAAGAAACGCTTTTGCAATCCGCAGTTAGTTCCCTCGATAGAATCCAAGGGTTCGACGTTTCCGCTATCCCTCGAAAAGACGAGCTTGGGAAATCTTTTAATTTTGAGGAAGCTGTCCCTAATGCGGAGCGGTTAATCAATCTGTTCAAAAAAATTCCGAAAGACGCGCTTTCTCAGTTTCCTGACTCACAATTGACATCCGTCAAGAATGAAGCTGGTTCGGTCCTTGACCTTTTTGAAAAAATAATTGATTTCGACGCAACTCAAGCTGAAGCGACAACCGCACGTACCAGAATTTTGACGAGCGTGGAAAGTCATTACCAGCGAGCTTTCAACACGTTGATGCCACTAATTTCCTACGGGGTTGCGCAGACAGTCGATTTTGCACGGTTGGAGACTGACGGTAGGGCAGTACTCCAAGGTATAAAGGACGAGACCGACTCCGTATTGAGCGATTTGGAAGCGGCAAAGGGAAGCGCAAATTCAGTCTTAGATGAGATTAAGAAAACCGCAGCTGAACAAGGGGTCAGTCAACAAGCTTTTCACTTTTCCCAAGAATCTTCGGAACACAGCAAATTAGCAGGTGAGTGGCGGGCGAGTACGCGAAACTGGGCGATAGCTATGATCGTTTACGGGGTTGCTAGTTTCTTCTTTCACAAGATACCGTGGATTGCTCCCTCCGGTATTTCCGAGGCTATTGTATTCGTGGCGAGTAAAGTACTGATTTTTGTAATTTTGAGCTACATGCTTGTGCTTTCGGCGAGGAACTTTCTTTCTCATAAGCATAACGCTGTGGTTAACAAACACCGACAAAACGCTCTGATGACGTATAATGCTCTTGTAAGCGCGAGTGGTGGCAAAGAAACGCAAGATATTGTCCTGACCCATGCGTCAGCTTGTATATTCGCGGCGCAGGACACCGGTTATACAAAGCACGGTGGCGCTAATAACTCGCCAATTGCTAACGTCGTTGAAATGCTACCCAAAACATCAATTCGGGTTGACGGTAGTTAAGTGATTAAAGCTAGGGCTCAGTGCGTAGAAAGACCCTATGGTTAGCTCGAAAGCCGATCTCCCCCTTTCGGGCCGTTGCTATTGCGGTGCGAGTACGGTTCTCGCGACGCAGATGCCCAAAACGGTTGTTTATTGTCATTGCGCGGATTGTCGCCGATCCACGGGCGCGCCGATAGCCGCCTTTGCCGCGTTCGATGCCGAGGCAGTGACCTTCGCACCGAGCGAAGGAAAACCGATCTCCGTGGTCCAAGGCGCAACGCGCCGCTTTTGCGAAAGCTGTGGGACGACGATGAGTGGGCGTTACGCTTACCTGCCGGGGCAAGTCTACATTCCCGTCGGCGTTTTCGATCATGTTGATGCTTTGGCCCCGCAAGTTCATGCGCACGCATCAGCCGGGGTGTCGTGGTTGCATGTTGAGGATGACTTGCCGCGTTTTGAACAGTCCGCTCGGACGCAGTTGAATGCAGCAGGCGACGATTAGAATCTTAGTTTGATCTCGCATCGAAATTGCTGGGCTTTTTTGCGCTTTTTAGTTCACGATACATCACGAAATAGTATTCAGTGTCACGAATATTTCATTTCGCACGAACAAAATAAGTAAATTTGAGAATTTGGCGGAATCTCGCAAGTAAAAAGCATCTTGCCCTGCGGATATCTGCATACTCCTAGTTGAAACTCACGACTACAAATCAACTCCTCAAAAACTAATCTAGAGGAGGATTTCTGTGCATATTGGAAGAATTGCTGTGCCCAAACTTCTCGCCGTTTCGGCGATTTCGTTTGCGGCGCTGATGACTGCACCGGGGCTTGCCGATGCTGCCGGCGAGAATGTTGAAGATAGGCTGGCGCGTCTGGAACGGTTGCTCGGGACGTCGGGTGGCCAAGAGGATTTGCTGACGCGCCTCGACCGGCTTGAGAAGCTTTTGGAAAAAAGCGAGCCGCTGCTTGAGAAAAGCGAGCAGATCTTGGAGCTGGCTGACCGGCCCACGATCAAGAACGGCAAGAAGAACGTCAGCGTGACTCTGAACGGGCAAGTCAACAACAAGGTTCGGTTTGCCAGCAACGGCCAAGACCGCGATGTTCGTATCCTAGATAACAACGCCTCGTCGA
>CAZXMX010000044.1:0-9203 GCA_964641645.1 uncultured Neomegalonema sp. | reverse complement strand
CGAGACGATCAGTCAAGGCTTTACCGGATCGCTGTCCGTACTTCACAAGCCAACCGGGCTGAACCTGACCGGCGGTTACTTTAATCTATTTGAAGATGCTGATGCGCCAGCCGGAACTGATGCACCCCAAGCTTGGTGGGTCAAAGCCGGTGTCCAACGCAAAGTTATCGATGCAGGTAAAACGGCCTTCGCGATCGATTACCAGCGCCAAACGGGCATTGAATCGACCGGTACGCTGGCGGACGGCGCGCTCGGTGCGCTGGTTTCAAACCAGACGACATCGCAGTCCATCGGCGTCCAACTGACCCAGAATATCGATAAACTCTCGACAGAGGCATATATCGGTTACCGCTGGGCCAGTGCCGATACCGGCGGTCTGAATGTTGCCACGGGCGCTGCGCTCGACGGTGATATTGAAGACCTTCACATCATCAATGTTGGTGCGCGCGTAAAGTTCTGACCTCGATTGCTGAACGCAAAGTGTGAAAGGGGAGAGGGCTTTGTTGGGTTCTCTCTCCGCCTTGAAACCACAGGTTCGGTTTGTGAACGCGGGCCTGCAAAAGGGATGATGTGTAATGCGAAACTTAACTCTCGGAGACGTCGTGGCTGGGTCGTGGCGCTTTTTGGCTGTCGTCGTGACGCTCGGTTTCCTCTCGGGCTGCGCGGTTGGAACGACTGACTTCGATAACGACCCTGACTTGTTCACGGATACCGAAGAAATTCCAGAGCGCCCCGGTGCTCTGGAAACGCTGACGGGCAAAAGGCTCGAACTAGAGTTCTAATGCGCGAGGTCCGATCCGGGTAGGTTGTGGGCCCTACGCACCCTGCCCAGGATCGTGCATGGGCCCGGCGAACATTTCTTCGTCGGGCCACCTGGAGATGATTTGCCGCGATGGCGTGCGCGGCGGTCTTTGTCATCTGTTCGAATGTCTAACATTTTGACGAAGGCCACTTGCGGGGTCTTCGTCAATCGGCATCCTCCGCGTTCTAGTTGTTAGATTACGAGGCCGCCATGCGAAGTCTGTTGATCGTCTATCACTCGCGCACCGATGGGACTCGGCAAATGGCTGAAGCCGTTGCCCGAGCCGCAGGAGACGAAGCGGAGGCTCGGCTAACGCGCGCTGATGAAGCGACGGCGGAGGATCTGCTGAATTCGGATGGCTATATTTTTGCGGCCCCCGAAAATCTGGCCGCGATTGCCGGGGTGATGAAGGACTTCTTTGACCGCACTTATTATGACGTGCTGGGTCAGATCGAAGGTCGGCCCTACGCGCAGATGGTTTGTGCCGGGTCGGATGGCGAGAACGCTGCGCGTCAGACCGCTCGAATCGCGACGGGGTGGCGCTTGAAAGAAATACAACCGCCGCTGATTGTTTGCACCCATGCCCAAACTAAAGAGCAAATCTTGGCGGAGAAGGTGATCGCGGAGGTTGACCTCGCACGGTGCCGAGAGCTTGGGGCGCTCTTCGGGGCGGGATTGGCGATGGGAATCTTCTAAATGAAGACGATTCAAGGGGTCAAATCACACCTATTCGCTATCTTGTACTGAAGGCGAAGACTCAGAAAAGTCTCGCAAAATGCTGAGTAATAACATTTTTCTGGATGTTTTAATGTAATATGTTAACTTCACCTCGCAAGTTTATGTGAGGAGAGGCTCTCATGAGGGTTTTTGTTATTGCTGCGGTCGGTGCAGCGGCGTTGGCAGGCTGTGCGCCGTTCCAGCACGGGCACTATACAGAAGACGTCGCCTATCTGAATTCTAAGGGAGATCCTCCGGGAACTCCGTTGGTATATCAGGAGGGTCCGCTACAAAGTTCACAATTTGCTCCATCGAGGATAGCGGCAGCGCCTTCGGTGTCGCCATGGCAGCAAACGTCTCATTCGTTTGGCAGCAATGCGTTCGGAGCTGGTGGCTTCCCAACCGCGCATTCTGGACAAGCTGGGCAGTTCAGCCAGCCGGTTAGCTATTCGGCTCCGGTCCAGAGTTTTAGCGTCCAGCAGGCCGCGATCCCGGCCCCGGCGATTGCAAACCCGATCAGTTATGCACCAGCCGTGCAGCAAACGTATGTGGCGCCTGTCCAAACGAATTTCGCACCGGCTGTTCAGAGTTATTCTCCACCGCCTGTGCAGCAGACCATTGTGCGTCCCGCCGTTACGCAGGTTCTCGCGCCGCGCCCTGTCCGGCAAGCACTGACGCGCGCGAGTTATGTCGCGCCGCGGCAGCACACGAACACCGTCTTGGCCACGAGCCTTGGTGGGCATCAAGTGGACGCGGATGGTTATGCGATCTGCAACATTCCGCTGCCGAGCCATGCTGCGCATCAAAAACCGCAGTTCAGGCAGTTGTATCAACCGGCATCGTTCGTCCAAAAAACGCAACCGAAGCCTCAGTGGCGGTTCTGATTGCAGACTTCTTTCGGTGCTGATCTTGGTGCCGATTGTCCAAATACCCGCTCCCGCGCTCGTAAAGAGTGCGGGCGTTTTGCTTTTTTGGGTGGTCGCCGCGGCCTGATCCTTAACGAAATGCTAACAGCCGCTTAAATCTGCGCTCATTAAAGCGGACGAAAAATCCTGCCGGTTAAGCGTTTGGAGAAGCGAAGAGATTATCTTCCGCCCAAACAGGAATTCCTGAGCAGGAGAATGCTATGCGCCGGGTTGCGCTTATCGGAGCTGGATTTATCGCTGACGCCCATTTGGGAGGGCTGGCGACGGTCGACAACGCCAAGGTGACAGCCGTGGTTGACCCCAGCTTGGGCCGTGCCGAAGCGATGGCGAAACGGATCGGCGCGCAAGCGTTTAGCTCGGTCGACGAGATGATCGCCGCAAAGGTCGCTGATACCGCGCATGTTCTGACGCCGCCGCCGTTCCACCGGTTGGTCGCTGAACCGCTGTTGGAAGCGGGTATTGACGTGCTGCTCGAAAAACCGATGGCGGAGACGTCTGAGGATTGTCAGGCGTTGCTGGATGCAGCCGCCAAATCGGGCGCGGCCCTGCGGATCAACCATAACTTCGTCCACCATCCCGCCTATGTGCGGTTGAAGAAACAAGTCGAGAGCGGAAAGTACGGCAAGCTGCGTGCGGTCCAGATGCGCTTTGCTGCACCGCTGCGCCAGATGGCCGCCAAGCAATTCGGCCACTGGATGTTCGACTCGCCGCGCAACTTGCTGATGGAGCAAGTGGTGCACCCGCTGAGCCTGATTGATGATCTGCTGGGTCCGGTCGAGCTGGCCAATGCGCTGCCCGCTGAGCCGACTCGCCCGACCGAAGGCGTTGCGATTACGAATAAATGGTCGCTGTCGTTCAAATCCGATCAAGGCGATGCGCAGCTTCAAGTGATGCTCGGCGCGAATTATCCAAGCTGGTCGATTTCGGCGCTGTGTGATGACGGCGTGATTGAAGCGGAAATGTTTGAGAGCCGCGTTATGGGGCGCGGTGCTCATGCTGAGATCGCTCCCATCGACCATGCCCGCCGCAGCTTTAAGGTTGCCAAGCAAGCTGCGGGTCAAGCCTTCGGCGGTTTGGGGTCGTATGCCGGTGAGATTTTCCGGATGGGCGGCAAGTCCGACGGGTTTAACCGCTCGATGATCGGCTCCGTCGGCGCGTTCTATAAAGACCTTGCCTCCGGCGAGAAGCCTACAGGTGAAGCGGGTCTGCGGCTCGTTGGCCTTTGCGAGCAAGCGGCAGCCGTCGCGGATAACACGCCGATCCCAGCCGTTTCCAAGCCGAGTTCAGATGACGCTTATGATGTCGCGGTTCTCGGCGGCACCGGCTTTATCGGCCAACACTTGACCGAAGCCTTGATCGCCCAAGGCAAGCGCGTTGCGGTGATGGCGCGCTCGACCAAAAACCTGCCCGGCCTTTTCCGCCACGAGAATGTCGGCATCTTCGCTGGTTCGATCAGCGATAAAAACGCTGTGGCGGATGTCGTGCGCCGCGCGCCTCAAGTCGTGAACCTCGCCCATGGCGGCGGCGGCGCGACCCGCGAAGCCATTACCGCTGCAATGGTGGGCGGGGCCGAAGTGGTTGCCGAGGCGTGCTTGGACGCGAAAACCGAGCGTTTGTTGTTTGTCAGTTCGTCAGCGGCCCTGTGGCTGGGTGATAAGAACGAAAAGCTCGACGCTGAAACGCCGCCCGATCAAGAACCCGAAGCGCGTGGTGATTATGGCTACGCGAAAGTGGTCGCTGAAGAAGCGATGCTCAAACTCAATGCCGATAAAGGCCTGCCCGTGTCGATCTTGCGCCCGGCTGTTGTGGTCGGGGAGGGCGGCGCGCCGTTCCACTCGGCGCTTGGTGCCTTTAACACGGAGACATGGTGCGTCGGTTGGAACAAGGGTAAGAACCCGCTGCCATTCGTGTTGGCCGAAGATGTTGCGAGCGCGATCATCGGCGCGTTGAACGCGGATTTGGATTCGATCACCGGCAAAGCGTTCAATCTTGTCGGCGATGTGCGCTGGACCGCGCGTCAGTACATTGATGAGCTGGCCGAAGCCACGGGTCGCCCGCTTAAGTTCCAATCTCAGAGCGGCCTTTCGGTGTCGGGCATGGAATGGCTGAAGTTCGTTGCCAAGAAAGTGTCGGGCCGAAAAGGCATTCCGGCACCAAGCTCTCGCGATTTGAAATCGCGCGGCATGGTCAGCGACATCGACACATCCATCGAGAAGAAAGTTCTCGGGTGGGAGCCGGTCGCGGATGAAGCGACGTTCCGCGAGCGCGCGATTTACGTCCACCGTGACTAACGTCAAACCGATCCGGTTGCTTTGGGTTTTCTCGACCTTCGCGGTCGGGGGGCCTCAACGCCGGATGGCGACCCTGACGGGGTCGCTGGGCGATGGATATGAGCATCTCGTGCTGGCGATGGATGGTCGCTACGAGGCGGAGTCGGTTCTGCCCGAGGGCATCGCCTATCAGCGGGTTGAGGCTGAGGTGCAAAAGGGCGGCTTTATCTCCCGCGCCAACATTCGGACGTTTCGCGACGTGATGGCGCAGCAGAATGTCGATTTGCTTTTGACGTGCAATTGGGGTGCGATTGAGTGGCTGTTTGCCAATCGAGGTCGCCGCGCCATCCCGCATGTTCACTTTGAAGACGGCTTTGGCCCCGACGAGCGTCCGGACGCGCAAAACCCAAAGCGTGTTTGGGTGCGCCGCTTTGCCTTTCGTAAAAAGGGCTTGGAGTTTGTTGCGCCGAGCCGCGTGCTGGAAGAGGTTTACCCGAAGACTTGGAAGGTAAAACCCGCGCGGGTTCACCTGATCCCCAATGGCGTTGATCTCGATGCCTTTTCCGAGACGGCGCGACCCGAACGCCCCGTTACGATTGGCACAGTCGCGGCGCTGCGCGGCGAAAAGCGATTGGATCGTTTGATTGCTTGTTTCGCCGCCTTGCCGGACGAGGCCGCCAAATTGCTGATTGTTGGCGATGGCCCGGAACGGGCGGCACTGGAAGCGCAAGCAAAGCCGCTCGGAGGTCGCGTTCATTTTGCTGGAGAGCAGAGCGACGTCGCACCGTTCCTGAACGAGATGGATATCTACGCGCTGAGTTCCGACACTGAGCAAATGCCGATCTCCTTGGTGGAGGGCATGGCCTCCGGCCTGCCCGTGGCGGCAACCGACGTGGGCGACGTCGCGACAATGGTGTGCGACGCCAACCGCGCGCATGTCATTCCGTTGGACGATGACGCTGGGCTGACGAACGCGATGGCCACGCTTTGCGCAGACCGCGCATTACGCAGCGAACTTGGAACCGCGAACAGCGCCCGCGCAAAAGAGCTTTACGGATTGCAGGCGATGACCGAGCGGTATGACGCGTTGTTCAAGAGAATGGCGGCGTCAGGGTAGGATTGGGCGGTTGCTCTCAATCAGCTTTGGCTTCCGAAGCATCAAAGCTGCGAAATTTGACGTCTTTTGATGAAGGGGATCATTCAGGCCGAAATCTGAAGCGGATACTCGTCATAAGTTTGGCCGTGAAGGGTGCGACCTGTTTTCTTCTTCTGAACCCCGCCCCACTGTTTGAAGAAGAAGGCTGTCTTGGCGTCTCGACATGCGTCTAGAATTTCCTCAACCCATTCAGGTTCCATCGGCCTTGCGTTTGGTCCGCTTTCGCCACCGACGATGGCCCAGTGAATATCGGTCATATCGACAAGCCCAACCGGAGCGATTAGGGGTTCGAAAGAAACGAACCGAACCGCAGCAACGGTGCCGCGAAGGTGATCGAGGCGGTCGATATACTCCTCAGACTCGATACTAGTTCCAAGCCAAACATTCGAAAGCAACGGTAGTTTGAGAGAGAGTTCCGCCATTCTTTCAGCGCGTTTGGTGAGGATTTGATATGAGTGTTGCGGCGTTTCTGCCATGACTTTCCAGACGCGGCGTATGTCCTTAAGCGAAAAGTCTTCGTGAAAAAGATCAGACATTGAGTTCACGAAAACCCGTTTTGGGTTTCGCCATGAGAGCGGTGCTTTAAGTGTATTCGCGTCTAGGCGAACTTTACCCGTCCACTTGTAACGGCCACCTGTCTTTCGGGTGATGCCTTTGTATTTTTCGACCCCCATTGCATCGAGCCGAGCGGCCATCCGCATTGCATAGCAATTGGTGCATCCCGGAGAAGCGATTGAGCACCCAACCGTCGGGTTCCACGTCGCGTCGGTCCATTCGATTGAACTGTCAGCCATCACTATTCTCCCCAAAGTGAATAACAAGTCTATCAGCGAGTGTGCCCTTTCTCCTCGTCTTATTTAGAGGGTCAGACACTGTGAGTTTTCCATCGTCTTCTAATTTTCTGAGCACTTCCTTGTAGTGCTTCTTCAAATATGGCCGACCGACGCTGTGCATATGATAAATTGCAGTGAATGTGAGTGTTTTTCCTGCGTACTCGTTAACGAGCATCTTCGCTAAATCATCGATGGGTCGCTGCAGTTCAAAAAGGAGTGGCATGCTCTCGTCGGCAACAGAGTATGCGAAGGAAGCGACGCCCTGCTCATGAGACGAACTTTCGCTAGACATAATGTCTTTCATAACTTCGTAGCCTTTGAAGTGCTTTGAGACAAAGATGAGATGGTGTGATAGGCGACCGGTATCCTTCCTGAAACGGAACGGGAGAACGTACTTCGCGCCCATTTCGTGGATTGCTTCGGTCATTGCTTCAAGAACCATAGTTTCTCGTTGCGCCGGCGATGCAGCAGTGACTCTGGCTCTCAAAACGTCCGCACGCTCATTTCCAAAAAGCGCATTCATATGCTCAGTGACAGCGGGGTTAGATATTCCCATATTTATTCGATTGTAATTGAAGAAAAAGACGCAATCGCATCCCCAATCTTTGATAACGCCATTTACAAGTTTTAGGGAAAGGCCGACGTATCCGAATGGGTCAAGAAATGTGAAGGAAGGGATGATTTTCGTATCACTAAAATATTTCTCGAAATCCGCTTGCACTGTGCTGCTGCCGATGGCGTAGTCGATTTTCTCGATCCCCGAAATTTTCTTTAATTCGCCATCAAGTGTGCCGGAATTATTTTTGTCTGCGTCATTGAACAAGCCAACGAATGCGTCGGTGACTCTCTCATTTTTAAGTGCCTCTTGAACAACAAGAAGTGGGGTCGATGCTGCACCATCTTTATATCGACCGGGCCCAGCATAGAGGTCAATGTAGGCGATTTTTCCACCTCCGTAGGTCTTCGTTGCTCCAACAACAATATTTGACCATGCCTTGAAATATTTTTGGACAATCTGAGCTTTGACTTCCGATTGCTCACTTCTTTCCTCAAAAAATTTCATTTGCTGCTCCTATACATTGCAGCAAATTCGCTATCCTACTTAAGGCTGTCAGGTAACGGAACAATATAAGAACAATTCAGGTCTGTCCAGACAGTTTTTTTCTGGCCGCTTTGCCGGGGTTTGCTGAACGCAAAGCGTTCATGCTGGCGGAAAACCGTATTGTTGGAACAAGTCCAGCAATGACTGGGAGCGGAGAACAAGAGTCGTCGCGTAGCGGCGACCAGCGCCGTTCCGCCCCCTCGGGGGCGCTTCACGCCACCCCTCGGAACGGCTTCGTTCTTAGCTCTGAGAGCGTTTAGTAGTCTTCTAGTTTACCGAGGCTTTCGGCTCTCGCACCTTTCGGAAGATCGAATCCGCATTCAGCGCATAATTTCGCGCATGGTGTTCTGAAGGGTTTATTGCAGTTGGGACAGGGCGGGCCATAGCTCGCCATTTGGGCCAAGAAGTAACTTGGGAATACCGCGAAAGTCTCTCCCGTGAGCTCTCGATGTCGCTCAAATGCAGGCACGGGGAATCGACCGTCACCGATGCGCTCTTGCGCTTCTCCGAGCGAACAGCCAAGCGTTTCAATACAACGCTTTATTTCTTCCATTGGATTAAAGTCACGAAAGACCCCCCGCCACTCGTTCTCGGTGAGCATCGAGATTTCGGAGCCTATCCTCCAGCAATACCATCGCTTTGCCATTTGTATCTCTTTTGCGACGAAAGTCGGCGATAACTGAAAACTGGATTGTCGGAACAAGTCCGACAATGACCGTACTATGGGAACGGAGGTGCGGAGCACCGACACGCGCTCGCTCGCCCAATGGCGAGCGCGTTCCGCGCTCACCTTCGCGAGGCACTCATCTATTAGGGTCGATGGCTGCCTTTGATTTCGTTGAGTCTCACGTCCTTGCGTTCAGTCCTTCCACCCAGCCAAACGCCGATAGCCCCACAAAAAACGACGGTCGCGATTATCGTCATCAAAATAAAACTACCGTCTAAGACGGTAGGCAGCGGTTCGGGTAGGCGCCCGCGGATCATTATCCAGGAACCTCCGCTTCCTTCGTCAGCATCTCAATCGCTTCGTCGAGGCGCATGACCTTTTGACCTTTTTCGCCCAGCTTGCGCACGGCGACGGTGTGTTCTTCGACTTCGTTCCGGCCCACGGCCAAGATGTAGGGGATGGCTTGGTCGGAGTGTTCGCGGACTTTGTAGTTGATCTTTTCGTTGCGCAGGTCGGCTTCGGCGCGGATGCCGACGGTGCGCAGTGCCTTGACGACGCTCTCGGCGTATTCATCCGCATCTGAGACGATGGTGGTGACGACGACTTGGCGCGGGGAGAGCCAGAGCGGGAAGCGGCCTCCGGTGTTTTCGATCAGGATGCCGATGAAGCGCTCGAACGAACCGAGGATTGCGCGGTGCATCATCACCGGGCGTTTCTTCGAGCTGTCCTC
>CAZXMX010000043.1:0-19617 GCA_964641645.1 uncultured Neomegalonema sp. | reverse complement strand
GTGCGAAGATGAGGTCACAAGCATTCCCGCCGATTACCGTCGACTGCGCCATATCAATATCGCTGGGCACGCTCACAATCGTTCGCGCGGCGTGTCGCTTTGCGGTTTCGATTAGACTCTGATGGCCGTCATGGATCGGCTGGTGAATCGGTATGAGGGCGATCGTTGTCCCAGCCCCGCGCCAGCCCCGTACAATGCGTCGAAGCTGGTCGGTATCCCGTACGATCTGGGGAGAAGAAAACTGCATCGAACCTGCCACTGTCCTGATTTGGTACAGTGGAAATAGCAGGCTTAATGAATGAAAACCATGGAAGTTTAACCAACCAGCTCGATTTCAACAGATGGTGGTGTCAGGAAAGGACGCTTGCGATCAAGAAATTGGACGTGACCACGCTTGCTGTCCAACAGCAAGTCAACGCCATGATGATGATCGTCGGTTTGTTCGGGGACCAGACAATCATCGTTGCGACCACTGCCTGAAGCATGATCTTAGGCACAAACCAAAGCGGTCCGAGCGTATCTTGCAGATACCGCATGAAACCGTTCACTTCGTAAGCACCGACTTCCAGAGCCCAATTGGTCGAGAGCGCATCAAGAATGCCGAGCATGACGAATATCCCGGCGATCAGATAACCAGCGCGAGCTTGTATCGGATTTGCCCGCGCAGACTCGGCTACCTGTTCGTACCTGTGCGCGCGCTCAGCCATTGCTGTCCTTATCCCGTCGAAAGTCCCCGATCCCATTTTGCCCCTCGCCGCTTAATTCGAAATGAACGCCTCGGTAGACAACAGAGCAAACCCCGCGCCATTGTGAGACATGCAGTGTAAAGAAAATTAATGGCTTTGGGGGTGCACTGATTTGGTCAACGGCGCAGCCGCTGCAAATGCCGTTAGCGTGGAAGAATCAACGTTGCTTTCAGGCCGCCCATTCCAGAGCGCCCCAAAACAATGTCGCCGCCATGAGCGCGCGCAGCATCGAGGGCAATACTCAGGCCGAGCCCGGAACCGCCACCAGAATCCATATTCCGTGCTGGATCAAGACGTTGAAACGGTTTGAACGCTTCGTCTCGTTGGTCTTCTGGAATGCCCGGACCATCGTCTTCGACAGCAATACTCAAGCGATGTTCAGTTGCTTCAAGCGTTACATCGACAGAAGTCCCATATTTAAGGGCGTTACCAATCAAGTTCTGGATGCATCGACGGATTGCATCGGGGCGAAGCAATGCGTGAAAGTCCTGATCGATTAAAACCGTACACAGTCGGATGTCGCCGCCCCCGGCACTCTCAGTCTCTACGATTGACTCGACAACGGACAGAAGATCAATCCGGGACGTCTTTTCGCCTTCCTCCCCACGGGCGAAAGCGAGGAAGCCATCTACCATTCGCTCCATCTCATCGACATCTGACTTCAGGGCCGCTGTTTCGGAGTCCTCATCGGCCATCTCCAAAGCAAGCCGCATCCGAGTGAGCGGGGTGCGCAGATCATGGCTGACACCAGACAGCATCATTGTGCGCTGACTGATTTGGCGCTCAATCCGTCCTCGCATTTGATGAAAGGCTCCGGAAGCTCGCCGGATTTCTTCGGCCCCTTTGGGTTTGAATGGCGGCGCTGGTTGACCCTTACCAAAGGCCTCAGCGGCATCGGCGAGTTGCCGGATCGGACGCACTTGATTGCGCAGGAAAATCACGGCAACGACCAACAAAACCACGGCGGCGGAGACCATCCAAACCAACAACAGATGCGGCTTGGTCGCGATCATCCGAGTCTCCCGTGGGGTCGCATGCAACACCCCTGATTTGAGCTGCATTTGCAGATCAACGAGCTTGTCGAGCGCAATGGTATCCACGCGGAGTGGGCGTTCGATGTTGTCTCTTAGCGTCTCGGTCAAAACGCGCGGGATAATGCCGTAGGCTGGGCGTCGAATCCCCGGCGCAAGCACGCCGTCGGGCTCAATCCAGATTTTATACCCCAAGCTCGTTGCAGCCTCAGAAAGAAAGGCTTCGCGCTTAAGGGGGTCGGCTTCCTTCTCAACGAGATCCGCAACAAAATTGATCTCGCTGGCAAACTCGGTAGCCAACTGTCGGGTGACACCGTTCCAGTGCCGCTCGATAAACACCAGAGCGACAATGACCTGTAAGATCGCGACAGGCACAATCAAGATCATGACCGCGCGCCCGAACAGGCTGCGGGGTAAAAACCTTTTGTATCCAGGTGAGGCGATTTCCAATTCAGCTCCCTCGAGAACGGTTTATGGCGATGGTGAAACTCTGCGTCATCGCGGTCGGCGGAGATAGACGTAGAGCGCACCTTCACCGCCATGTCGTCGATGCGCCTGGTAAACCCCAACCACCGCACCGGTCAAAGCAGGCTCGCGCAGCCAACGCGGAACATCGCGTTTCAATGCACCGCGCCCATCGCCATATCCGATGGCCCGCCCACGATAGTCACCGCCCTTCCCCGTAATCACAAGGACACAACGTGTTCCTCTGGCTTGTTCAGCAAGAATAAAGCGCGTCAACGCACCATGCGCCCGATCAAGAGTCATCCCATGCAGATCAACCCGCGCCTCCGGTGCTCGCTCGCCTTTTTTGAGGGCTTTCGCGGTCTTGCGATCCAGCCCTGGCGTGCTTTCGGTCAGCGGATCAATCTCTCCGGCATTCGGGTAGAACCGCCGCGCAGGCACGGCAGGCGAAGGACGCCCCAGATCAGCGCCAAATCCTCCGTATTGCGGACCCAGCGGCGGTTTGATTTTCGTGCGCGGTTTCGTCGAAGGCGCCGTATTGATTTTGAGCGGCACGGAACCCCGTGTCGCCGTCTGCCATTGAGACAACTCCTCCGAACTGCTCAGTCGCGGACGACGATCTTCTTTGTCCAGCTTAGGGGGTCGAGGCGTACTCACGACCCGGCCCGAAACACCCGTCTCAATGCTGCTGTCGGAGCCAAAGCAATCAAGCGTCCTCGCGCACGTGTTGCACCAGCGGCTTGGCCCGGCCCATCACCGGATCCGAAAAAGAAGTCGGCACGGTGTGGTCCTTTGATCGCCCCACCGGTATCGAGACCCAACACCAAACGTTGCATCGGACCAACCGGCGATGTGAAATCTATCCAGAAAGGAATACCGAGCGCATAGGACTTGCGATCAACGGCAATCGAGCGCATCGCCGGTAGAGGAGTTCCGAACGTACCAATTGGTCCCAAAGACGGATTCGCCGCAAGTTCAGGTCGCTCGACAAAAAAGACGTACGATCGATTGGTCGCGAGCAGCTCATCTCGGCGCAAAGGATTGGCTCTGATCCATGCCTTGATCGACTGCAAACTCACTTGCTCCAGCGGCATCGCACCCCATTCGACAAGGGTTTTTCCGATGGCTTTGTAAGCATGGCCATTCTTGCCAGCAAAACCGACCCGAGCCACCTGACCATCGGGCAGGCGAACCCGACCAGACCCTTGGATTTCTAAGAAAAAGGCTTCGACCGGATCGTCAATCCAGAACAACTCTAACCCGCGACCCGCAAGCGCCCCCTGTTGAATCTGCGCGCGTTCGAAGAACGGAACACCCTTCTGCAATTCAGCAGGTTTTCGGTAGATCGGAAATTGATACGGCCCGCCTCGTGTCCGAGATCCCCGAAGTTCAGGTTCGAAATAGGCCGTGTATAACGCCGCTTGATTTTCGCCCCCGCCGTTGATTGACACCGGTTCAAACCATCGCTCGAAAAACGACCGAGCTTGATCGTTTGAGGTTCCTGCCGCGTTATCGCAGATTGGCCGCCAATCGCCGCCTCGGCCAAATACCGGCTCACCGTTGAAAACGGCACCGCCGATCCCTTCATCGACCGCACGGTCCGTAATTTTCCCGCAAACCGATCGCAAACTAGCGAGAACGGGCGCATGATCGCCTTCGAACCATCCGGGGATTGAGCCGAAGCGATAACGCTTAACCGGAGGCTGCGCGGCAAGATCAGGCGGCGGTGCATAGGGCGCGGTTGGTTGAGGCAGAGCAAAAGGCACCGGTGCCGGACCCTCCGCCGTCGGAGCGAATACATTCGGGTCTGGTTGGAACGCGCCGCGAGGTTGCACCGAATCCGGAGGCCCCCCCACTGGCACCGCCTTTACAAGATCAGGAGCCGGCGGAACAGGTTGCGACGGTTGAGCCACAGGGGATCGGAACGGCTTGACGGGCGCAATATTCGGCGCATCGGGACGAACGGGGTTCTCCGCTGCGGACGAACCGCCCGATGGCGGCAACGATGAAACTTTGGTCCCCGCACAAGCGGACAGCGACAGTGCCGCGCATCCGATAATAAGTGACTTCAACGCACTGCCCCGAGCGCGCTGCGGCATGACGTGGCGCAGTGCAATCATCCGATCCTCGCTCTGGTCTTTAACTTACCGATTGCCTCAATCGACGGTTTGGCCGGACGATATACAGCGCTCTGAGCGAGAGCAAGCCTGCGAATTCGTTCAAGTTTTCCCGAACACTCTACATCAGAGCCTCGATTGTAAGAATACAATGGTTCGGCTACTATCGAACTATGAAGGAAGGACCCGATATCGCTCGAATCGCTGGACTCATCGGCGATCCTGCGCGTGCGAACATTTTGACTGCGTTATCCAGTGGAAAAGCACTGACAGCGACCGAACTAGCCGCTGAAGCCGGCGTAACGAAACAAACCGCGAGCGCGCATCTATCAAAGCTGAATGAAGGCGGGTTACTGGCCCCCGTCAAACAAGGGCGGCATAAGTATTTTTCGCTCGCCAATGAGGATGTCGCGCGCGTTCTCGAAAGCTTGATGGGATTGGCAGCGCGCTCAGGTCACCTGCGCACCCGAACCGGACCAAAAGACCCGGCATTGCGCAAAGCGCGCGTCTGCTACAATCACCTCGCAGGCGACTTGGGTATTCAAATGTTTGATGCCCTGACTCGGCATAAACTGCTGCGGGTGGTTGAGGGCGGCTTGGACCTGTCCGAACAAGGTCGCACCTTCACTGCTGAATTTGGAATCGACCTAGATTCGCTTTACGCAAAGAAGACACCGCTCTGCCGTGAATGTCTCGATTGGAGCGGACGCCGCTCGCACCTAGCAGGCAGCCTCGGACGCGCATTTCTCGCCAGAATTGAAGAGCTGGGCTGGGCAAAGAGAATCGCAGGCACGCGGATCGTGGACTTTTCACGAAATGGAGAAAAAGCATTCTCGCAGACTTTCGAACCGCGAGGCGTCCCGTAGCAGTATGGTTGAGGCCTGTGCGGAAGATTATTCGCCGGTTTCGGTCAACAACCAACCAGGATTGGAATCGCCAAGCTTTCGCTCGAACGTCCACAGATCGTTCATCCGGCGCACGAAGGCCGGATCGCCATCAACAACTTCACCCTCAGCGTTGCGGACGGCTACGATCATTTCGGCATCAAAGCGCACATCCATCTGAAGAGTCTTCGCCGATTCTTCCAAACGGGCAGCCTCGATCTTAGAGCTTCGCAGTCCGACAAAACGAGCATCGACCGACAGGTTATTCGCCGCACGTTCGTCAATAACACCTGCGAAACTGTCAAAAACCTCGTCCGACAGCAGAGGGCGCAGCGCTGTCTTATCGCCAGCCTCAAAGCCCATCAGAATCATCTCATACGCAGCACGCGAGCCTTCGACAAATCGTTCTGCGTCGAAGTCAGGTTCATGCGTTTTGGCCGCAACCAGCGTTTCGCCAATCGGGCCTTCTAGATCGACAACCGCCGCAATATCAGCGTGGCGCATTGCCGGGTCCATTTGTTCGGCGCCGGGGAAGGGGATCACGGTATCCGCAGCCGAGTCGTCGCTGTTCGGTGCGGAACCGGCGGGACCGAAATAGTCGCTTGGGTTTTCATGCCCCGTACGGCGACCAAGAACGTCCCGCAATCTCAGGAAAAGAAATCCCGCAACCGCTGCCAGGATGATGATTTCTATCATTGCGCCGCTCATCGCCCACCAAGTTCCAATATTGCATCCAAGTTCCGAGCTTTAAGCCCATTTTGGACGCCCGAGTATCTGCTTAAGGTATGAATATAGGGCTTAACCCAACAAAGCGATAGGGTATCAAGGAAAACCAGCTTTTCGCGTCCGTATTGCACGCCATTGTGTAGCATGTTAGCCGTCCGACAACCTGTTATCCAGAAGGAAAGCGCCCGCATGGCCGACGAAACCGCACCAGCAGCTGAAGCTGCGGCAGCAAAACCAGCACCTCAACTGAATATCCGTGCTCAACTCACTCGTTCCCTTACGTTTACCAACCCCGGAGCCCTCAAGCGGTTCGAGAAAACGCCCACGATTGCGGTGAATATCAACGTGGATGCCAGCAAAAGCGCGGGCAGCGAGACGGAATTTATCGTCGGAATTCGTATTGAAGCCACGGCGAAGAGCGAGGAAGAGGCTGTTTATTCGCTTGCGCTTGACTACGCAGGTCTCTTTTCAATCGCCAACGTTGATCCAAAGATGTTGGAACCGGTTCTCTTGGTTGAGTGCCCGCGCTTGTTGTTCCCGTTCGCGCGGCGCATCATTGCGGATGTAACCCGCGATGGCGGATACCAACCTATGATGCTCGACCCGGTTGACTTCGTTGCACTCTATCGCCGCGAGCTTGAACGTCGCCAGTCAGCACAAGCTGCGGATGCGACAGTCAATTAACCGTCGATCTCGTTGTGCCTAGGTCCACCTTCGGCACAACCAGTGCGATGCGGTATTCGTCATCCGTTTCGGACCGCTCAATCCGCCCACGCAACTGACGCGCAAATCCGTCGATAAGTTGCTGGCCAATCCCCTTCCGCCCACTTTGTTGGGACGGAGGGGGCTGCGAACCTAAGCTGTTTGCCACGCGAAGGGTCAGTGCCTCTTCCGAGTCCTTCAACTGAATATTCAACCTGCCACGATCAACATGGCTGAGGCTGTGTTTGAAGGTGTTGACGATGGCTTCAGTCGCGAACAACACGAAAGGCACTGCGCTATCCGGCGTAGCCGTCACGGGGTCCAACTCAATAGTCAGGGTGACAGAGGTGCGGCTTCGGGCACTCCCTTCCAGCAAATTGCGTGCGATCTCTCCAATCATGAGATCAAGACGCACAGCGTTGGTGTTTTCAGATTCGTAGATTTTCTGATGAACCAACGCGAGGCCTTGAATTCGATCTTGCAATCTCTCCAGACCCGCTCGTTCTCGCTCACCGCCCGCATCGCGAATTTGTAGGCTCATCAGACTGGTGATCAGTTGCAGGTTATTTTTGACCCGGTGATTGACCTCGCGAAGCAGTGTCTCTTTTTCCTCCACCGTCTCCATCAACGTATGTTCACGCGTCTCAATCTCGCGGGCCATCGTGTCAAAGCTGGCACCCAACTGTGCGAGTTCGGTCGGCGCCTCTCTAACCCGGCGAGCCCGCAACGCGCGCCCACTCCGGCCGTAGGCTCCAACCAAACGATCAAGATAAACGATGTGGCGCAACGCGAGCTGATCCACGGCAAAATAGGCAACAGCAACCGCGAGCGCCCACATCAACATAGGCAGGCTAATCGTGAGCAAATTTCTCCAGCCCAATGCGGCGGGAACACGATCATTAGGCCAGCTTGAGATCGCAAAGATGTCTTGTTGAAAGAGCGGTGCAATCGCGTAGACCCGCCGAAGACCTTCGCGCGAGTTCAACTCCTGAACACGGTCGTCTTGAGACAGGATCGTTCGCAGCGTCGAGGCCGCGGGCAACCATTCGAAATCCGTAGCCGGTTTGCTCTGTGCGACACCAACCCCGTTCGCAGTCACAATGGCAAACCGAGCCTCAGGGGGAAGGTCTTTCGTCCGCGTAACCCATTCCAAATACTTGCTGGGCAAAGACATACTCAGAACACCGCTCTGAATGCCGGCTCGGTACACGGGCTGGCGAATAACGATAACCTGTAATCCGCTGACCCGCCCCTTCTCCTCCGCTGTCACCGAACGACGAGGCGACTCCATCAAAGAGCGGAAATTCATCTCTTCACTGAAGTCGACCGTGGGAACTTCTGGAAACGAGCACTCCATCATCCCATCAGCAGGGATGTAGCCAATAAAAGGAACGGAGCGCTCATTATCGATGAAGGCTTTGAGAACCGTTCGACATGCGGAATCCGAACCATCGAGATCAAGCTGAGAGCCAATCGCGGACAACTGGCCGAATGCTTCGAGAATTTCGCCTTGTTCTCTTTGGCTCGCTTCCACCGCCCCCAAAGTCACGGCTTCGCGCTGCAACTTCTTGGTGACGGTATAGTTCGCCGCCCCTTGCGCGACCGCAAATACACCCACGGGGAGCATCGCGATGGCGAGCAAAATGGCAACTTGAGCTCGAAGACTTAGACGGCGCAACAGACGTTCAATCGACGGGAAAAACGCCCATACGCGCCGCAAGAACCTCACTTCAGGCCCGTCACACCGCTGGACCCTAGGACCGCGAGCATTTCCCCTTCAGAGCCCGCCCCGTCATCCTTATCGTCATCTTCATGCAATAATTCGGTCAAGCGAGCCCGAGCACGGTTCACCCGACTTTTCACAGTGCCGACGGCACAACCACAAACAGCAGCCGCTTCTTCGTAAGAAAACCCGGATGCCCCAACGAGTGTCAGCGCCTCACGTTGATCCGCAGGCAACGTAACAAAGGCCTTGTTGAAGTCCCGAAGGTCCAAGATGCCTTGCTGTGTCGGTTTGTCTGGAACCTGCGCCGCATAGCGCCCGTCCACGTCCTCCACCTCTCGGCGATGCTTCCGAATTTCAGAATAGAATGTGTTGCGCAGAATCGTGAACAACCACGCCCGCATATTGGTGCCTTCCTTAAAGCTGCTCAGATTGCTCCATGCTTTAAGGATGGTTTCCTGCACCAAATCGTCTGCACGCGTTGGATCATGAACAAGGCTTCGCGCAAACGCACGCAGGTTACTCGTCTGAGCAATCAAATCATCTTCTAAACTCATGAACCGTCATCCGACTTGAGCTTCGCCAGCAGGTCGGTGAATCGATCTGGCAACGGTTCTTCAGCGACGTCGTTGTAGACTTGTTTGAGAGCCTTTGAAATTCGGTCTTTCTTTGGCTTTGAGGCCGAGGGCACATCGTCCCGTTCCGTATCGTCGGTGTCAGAGTCCCTCGCCATCCCGTCCTCAAGCACTAGAGTAACCTAATGGAACCAAACGTCTGCACACCGCGTTTGGTTCCGTAGTCTGTCTATCTACAACACAAAGTCTTGGGATCGTAGTGAAGTATGAGTAACGCCAGTTCAATCGAGAGTGCCGAGTTTGATATTCAAGCTGCAATTCGACAGCACCTTCCTTTTCTCCGGCGCTTTGCAAGGGCCCTGACCGGATCTCAATCCAGCGGCGATGCTTATGCGGCGGCAACTTTAGAAGCGATTATCGCAGATCGCGACTTGTTCGACGCCACCTCACCACCAAAAGTTTCGCTATTCCGCGTCTTCCATGCCGTCTGGTCAAGCGCGGGACAGGTAAACGAGGCGTCTCCTGTGGGGGCGACCGACGTCGAAGCCACGGCTCAACGCCGCCTCGCCGCCCTTGCGCCCCCATCGCGTGAAGCATTTCTACTGAGCGCGCTTGAGGATTTCTCGCCCCACGAAGTGTCTGCGATCATGGGATTGCCGGAACCCGAAACAGCAGCGTTGCACCAAAGCGCCTTAGCAGAAATTCAGAAACAAACCGCAGCGCGCGTTCTCATCATCGAGGATGAACCGATCATCGCCATGGATATCGAATCCATTGTTCAGGAGCTGGGTCACCAAAGCGTTGGAATTGCCGATACACGGGACCAAGCGGTGCAGATGGCTGGGGATCACCAACCCGATCTCATCCTTAGCGATATCCAGCTTGCCGACGGCTCATCGGGTGTTGATGCCGCCAATGACATCCTTGCGAATTCCGATGTACCGATCATTTTCATCACGGCCTTCCCGGAACGCTTGCTAACAGGAGAACGGCCTGAGCCGACTTTCCTGATCACCAAGCCATTCAAACGCAGCGCGGTTCAGGCCGCTGTTTCACAAGCGTTGTTCTTTGGGTCCGCGGAAGCGATCAAACTCTAGCCCATCCCACACCACTTTACGCTACTCCGGTAATGAATTTCCCGGCGCGATCGCGCTTGAGGACGTTACGACGTGAATTAGTGCGGGGCGACCCGCATTTCGGGCCCGATCAAACGCCGCCGCAAACTCTTTATCTTCAGTGACGATTTCACCATGAAGTCCATAGGCTTCAGCCAGGGGCGCGAAACTAGGATTGCGGAGCCACGTCCCACTAACCCGACCGGGATATTCACGTTCCTGATGCATCCGGATCGTGCCGTACATGCCATTATCAGCAACGATCACGATCACATTCGCGCCTTCTTGCGCAGCGGTTCCGAGTTCTTGGATCGTCATCTGAATGCATCCATCCCCCGCAAAGCAAATCACCTCTCGGTCGGGATATCGGAGCTTGGCAGCAATGGCCGCCGGTAATCCATATCCCATGGAACCGGACGTCGGCGCGACTTGAGTTCCGAACCGGTGGAACCGGAAGAATCGATGTACCCAACTAGAGTAATTCCCGGCCCCGTTCGTCAGCATCGCATCTTGTCTTAAAACATCACGCAAATGCGTCACGACAAACGCCATCGTCGCATCGCCCGGCGAGTGGGGAGGCACCTCGCTCCAATCGCAATACGATTGATGCGCAGCCTCAGTTTCCTGCGTCCAACTGAGGCTTTCTGGCGGATCAATCTCCAACACGCGGCTTAAGAAGCCGCCCGGAGTCGCATTGATGGCCAGATTGGGCGCATAGATTCGTCCCAGTTCTTCCGCGCCCGGATGCACATGCACCAGCATCTTATCGGGATTAGGAATCTTAAGGAGGTCAAACCCCTGAGCCGGGTTTTCGGAAAGGCGCCCGCCGAGCAAGATCAGTAGATCGCTATCCTCGATCCGTTGCCGGAGATCAGGATTGATACCCAACCCAACATCGCCCGCGTAACAAAAATGGTTGTGATCAAACAGATGTTGGCGGCGGAATGAACATCCGACGGGCAACATCCATTTCTCGGCCATGACCCGCAGCGCGCGGACACTCTCCGGGTGCCAGCGAGACCCACCTACAATCACGAAAGGCCGTTGAGATTGCGACAGCAGCGCTTTGAACCAATCCATTTGTGCAGCACTCGGCGACGGCTCGGCGACTTCAACGCGGCGCGCCACGGGCACATCCACGCTGTCGGTCAACATGTCTTCCGGCAACACCAGAACGACGGGGCCGGGCCGCCCACTCATCGCAACATGCCACGCTCGATTGATGATCTCCGGCAAGCGAGCCGCATCTTCGATCTGCTCAACCAACTTCGCCATACCGCCAAACATCAGCCGGTAGTCAACCTCTTGAAAGGCATCGCGACCTGTCCAGCCCCGTGAGATTTGGCCGACGAAAAGGATCATCGGGGTCGAGTCTTGCTGCGCGATATGAACACCCGCTGAAGCATTAGTCGCCCCCGGACCGCGCGTCACAAAGCACACACCAGGACGACCGCTGAGCTTGCCATCGGCCTCGGCCATCATCGCAGCGCCGCTCTCTTGCCGCGCCACAATAGTCTGAACTTTGGACCCATGCAGCCCATCTAGGACCGCAAGGTAGCTCTCACCGGGAATACAGAAAACGCGCTTCACACCCTGTTCAACAAGACATTGAACAAGCAACTCCCCCCCAGTCTGTTCGGTCATTTCACCGCCTCGACCGGAAGCCCCGTCCGCTTCCAACCCGGGCCGGTTTTCGACCCGATCATGCCGCCATTCACGCTGTAAACGTTGGTGTATCCTGCTTTCGCGAGCGCCTTGGCGACAATTCCCGAACGAATACCTGTTCGGCAGATTAGAGCGATCGGGGCGTTCTTGTCCCCACCTGTCAATGTATCAAACTTCGCGCTGATCGTGGGGTCACGCATGGCGATCAAGTCTGCACCTTCGGCGACACCGCCGTCCACCCATTCTTCGGGTTCCCGCACATCGACTAACTTGATCGCGCCGCCCTGTCGCTTCGAATGAGCGTCAGCGGGAGAAATCAATCGAATGCCCTCAGCAAACACAGGCCGAGCACTCAGCGCAATCATACCCCCGAGAAAGATCCGGCGTCCGATCATGATAAATTCCCCGCGTGAAAGGCCACATGATCTGGCATGTATGTCGATACGAAATAGTAGCTGTGATCATAACCGGGGCGCATCGTGATTGTCGCTTTTTGCCCTTTGGCTTCACAAGCGTCGATTAGGGATTGGGTTTTCAATAGCTCGAGAAAATTGTCTCCATCCCCTTGATCAACGAGAATCTCGCCCGGCCATCCTCGGTCCGCGACCAACTTCGATGCATCGGTGTCGCCCCAATTCGCCTCGTCGCCCAGATATGCGCCAAGCTGCTTTCGGCCCCAATCCGATCCATGAGGGTTACAAATTGGCGAGAAAGCCGAGACGGACTTAAACTTATCTGGGTTGGTCAGGGCGAGCGTCAGTGCACCATGACCTCCCATCGAGTGACCGCTGATCCCTGACCGATTGAGGTCAATCTGAGGAAATTCTTTTCCGATCAAAGACCGCAGTTCCTCCAAAATGTAAGACCGCATTTTGAAATGAGGCGCCCAAGGGGCCTCGGTCGCATCGACATAAAAGCCCGCACCTTGGCCGAGATCATACGCCTCATCATTGGCAATCGATTCGCCGCGTGGTGACGTGTCGGGAAAGATGACCGCGATCCCATGTTCCGCCGCAGCGCGTTGCGCACCCGCCTTTTCCATCGCATTGGCATGCGTACAGGTCAGACCAGATAACCACCACAGAACCGGCACCGGTCCGGACTTCGCTTGCGGCGGCAAGTAGACGGCGAAAGTCATCGGGCATCCACAAACTTCACTTTCGTGCGAGTAGACGCCTTGCGTTCCATCGAAGCAGACATTCTCTGAGACGGTTTCCATAGGTCGCGTGTCCCTTTTTCAAATCACCGAATGATCGTGACCCGGCAGGGGCGTAAGGGCAACCCGACGTTTGCCTATTTTTTATGCGCCTAGATTTAAACAGTGACGGCTGGCAATGCGTTGCGAATTAAAACGACAACACACTTAAGTGAGGGGTTGAACATCCGACCGCTCTTTGTCCGGCAATGCATTCAACATTTCCATCACCGTTTGCCCCAACATGGGATGCCGCCAATTCGGTGCGATCTCAGCAAGCGGTTTCAACACGAAGGCCCGTCGGTGCAACTGTGGGTGCGGTAAAAGTAGCGTGTCGCGGGGCGTTTCAGGCGTTGCAGCCTCCATATGTCGCCACGCCGTTGCACTTGGGGCAACCATCGAACCGTATGCAATCAAGTCTAAATCGCATGAGCGCGCAGCCCATCGATCACCACCGCGAACCCGTCCCAGCATCGTCTCGACTTTGTGCAAAACCGCGAGCAAGGCAGGAGGCGACAGCGCACAAGAAACTTCCGCAGCACCGTTGACGTAGTCCGGACCCGACCCAGCGGGCCACGCAGATGAAGACATCCACGCCGACTTTGCATTCACAGAAACCCCTCGCGATTCCAACAAAGCGAGTGCGGCCTCCAAAGTTTCACGCGGCGTGCCTTGTTCGGAAACTTGATTCGCGCCTATGGCAATTAAAGTGATCGTTTCTCGCTGTGTCATGGCTGCGGCACTCCGGCAGTTGATTCTTCAGAAGAGTGGGCTAGCGTTCTCCAATCCATATAATAGTTGAGAACGTATTTTTCTGGAGTCTCCATGTTCTATCGTGACGACCGGCTTGCCCTGTTTATCGACGGGTCCAACCTCTATTCCGCAGCCAGAGCGCTGGGCTTTGATATCGACTACAAGAAACTTTTGACCGAATTTGCGTCCCGCGGAAAGCTGGTTCGAGCCTTTTACTATACCGCCCTCATGGAGAATGAGGAATATTCGCCAATTCGTCCGCTGGTCGATTGGCTGGATTACAACGGTTACTCGTTGGTGACGAAGGCCGCGAAAGAGTACACCGATTCAGCGGGTCGCCGAAAAGTTAAAGGCAACATGGATATTGAACTCGCGGTCGATGCGATGGAAATCGCGCCGCACCTCGACCACCTCGTAATTTTCTCAGGCGACGGCGACTTTCGGTCGTTGGTCGAGGCGCTTCAACGTAAGGGTAAGCGGGTCAGTGTTGTCTCTACCATTCGCTCGCAACCACCGATGATTGCCGATGAACTACGTCGTCAGGTCGATAACTTCATCGAGATGGATGACTTAAGCGATGTGATCGGCCGCGCGGTTCGTCCCCGTCCAGAGGGCGAGGATGATGCCCCGCTCATGGACTGACCCTCCTCTTACCTGTCGCAAGTGTCCGCGACTGGTAAAATATCGCCGCGACAATCAAAAAGCCTACCCCGACTTTCACAATGGGCCGGTCGTGACATGGGGCGCAGTTGATGCGCCCCTTTTGATTGTTGGCCTTGCTCCGGGATTAAAGGGCGCGAACCGAACGGGCCAGCCTTTTACTGGGGATGCCTCGGGAGCGTTGTTGTTCGACTGTTTGAAACGGGCCGGGCTGGCCAAAGAACAAGTTGAAGAGATCACGCTCAACGGATGCGCGATCACCAACGCGGTCGCCTGCGTTCCGCCTCAGAACCGTCCCAATGGGGCCGAAGCATCGAATTGCCGCCCCTTTCTCAGCGCCAAGCTCAAATGTCCTCGAACTGTCCTAGCGCTCGGAAAACTGGCTCATGACTCGGTCCTTCGAGCCATCGGTGCACGAATTGCGGATCATCCCTTTTCGCACGCTGCGGTCGCGCAGATCGGCGAGATCACGCTCGTCTCCAGCTATCATCCGTCGCGCTACAACGTTTCGACGAAACGGATCAACGCCGACATGCTCGACGCAGCCCTTGCAAAGTGCACCGCCGCTAGCGGGTCTCGATAGCTCCCGACGGTGCGAACCCATTCTCGACCGCTTCGAGCAGCGCCCGGCGCGACGCCGATTCTTCGGGCAGGCTTAGGCCATGCCGTGCCTTGAACGTTCCTGACTCAAGCGATCCAATAAACAGCGCACGGGAACCCGATAATGGTGCCACCTTGGATTGCGGGTCAAATTCGTGACCAAACCCACCAATGCCTAGCCCAATGGGTGCAGCCCGTGGCTCAAGGAACCCTTCAACGGAAAGATCGGAAACTGGAACGGATACAGTTTCCATCAAGCTTCGTATCGTTTCGTAAGGAACGAGCCGACCCGCCTCATACGTCCCAGTCACCCGCACGGACCATCCAAGCTGAGGCGGTCGACTGGCACCGAAATCGACTCTAACCCCATTGACCCGCACCATGCCGGGCATCGCTCCGGCTTCGACGCGGCCCATCACACTTGTTCGAACGGGACTCGCCATCTTTTCAACGCGGCTGGCCACAACCTCTTCCCCGCGCGAGAGCCCACTAACCTGAACGGCATCGCCAACAATTAACTGCGCCCTGTGCCCCATTTCGTCGACAACCAATGCGCCCGGCTCGAGTACCACCGTCGCACCCATGATCCTGAGTTTGGTCCCCGAGGGATCAACATGTTTAATCTGGCCAACGAGCGGGAAGCGAAACATGGCTTCGGTTGGCTTGACGGTACCATCGAGCTGCAATTCGCCAAGAACCTCGAGCGTCTCGCCAAGATCGATATCGCGCTCAAAGACAAAGCCGGACGGCGACGGAACGCTTCCTTCAGAAGGGAAGATCACTCGAAGGCCGTTTATGTGGATGCTACCAAAACCTGTAACGGTCCCCAACGCGCCAGCACGACGCGGTGCACCAGTACCTCCGATCCCGCCTTCTTGCCCCGCAACAACAATTCCGGTGCCACCAATTCCACCCTCAGCAGGTTCCGTCGGCGGCACAGGGGCCGCTGCAACGATCGGAGGCGCGTCAACCACTGCCTCCGGTCGTTGTTCGATGGGAGCACATCCCCAAAGTGCGAGGATGGCCAATGAAGTCATTATTCTGCGGATCATTCGTCAGACCCTTCATCCGCCGAACGTTCGGCTTCGCGGTAGAAATAGATGCCAAAACGAAACCGTTCGTCTGCCTCGGGATCGGGACCACTTTCTTTTTGCATTTCCAAAGCGACCCGGTTGATGTCTTCCAGCAAGGCAACGCCTTTTTCACGGCTGAGCTTTTGCAGTGCATCGACGTTCTCAATCGTGAGCCGATTATAGAATACCGCGCGCTCGACCATTGGCGCCTTTCCGGGTTCAGCGAGCATGTTTTCTGCGACCGTCGCAATGTGATCGCCGACGTTTCGCTCAAGAAAGTAAAGACCGTCATCAAGGCTCGCGCCGCCGATCAATGCGGAATCGTTGAGCGTAATCGTATCGGTCTCTTTGTCGACGGTCGCAGCGCCCTTTCGCACCAATTCATCTAGCAACGTTCGAGGCCGGACATCTGAGGTCACAGCCTCAACCAACGAGTCAAAAGAGGGACCATCAACGGATTGCCTCGGCAGACGATAGTGATCACCATCGGGGGAGGCATAATCCGGATCAGCCAACCACCGACCGATGACGGTCGAGAGAATGCTGGGCTTTGAGCCAGTTTCAACGGTCGAGGCCAGCGTATTTTCATCTCGAAAGGCTCGAATATCCTTTCGATGAACGCCGGTGAGAACACTGATTCGACTGTCGGTGGCCCGTTTTCCATCCAATGCAAACGAGTCTTCTGCTGTTTCCACCAACGCTTCCTTCATGAGGCGGTGTGCCACCGGAGCGGTCACACCAGCTTCAATCGCGATCCTAGCCAAACGCTTGAACAGCGTTTTGAAGGCCTTTCCTGCTGCAATGTTGCTGTCTTCTTCACTCATATCAACGTCATACCTGAAAATGAGAAAATTTCCCACAAACTTGTTGACGCGAGTTGTCGTATTCGCATAAACCTTTTTGTGGGATTTTTTCCCACTTTATTTTTAGGAGACTCGAGATGTTCAAACGTACTTTCCTCGCAGTGGCCGCAGCGATCACTCTCAGCGCTTGCGCCGGCAGCACAACGACGACCCCACAAACTTCAGCCCATTCCGATATCGTGGACGTTGCGGTTGGAGCTGGCACTTTCAAGACGCTCGTCGCGGCCGTGCAAGCCGCTGGACTGGTAGAGACCCTCAAAAGCCCAGGACCTTTCACAGTCTTCGCCCCGACGGATGAAGCCTTTGCTAAGTTGCCTGCGGGAACGGTCGAAAGCCTTTTGTTGCCGGAAAACAAAGCCAAGCTGACGACAATCCTGACCTACCACGTTCTGTCAGGAGAGACCCGCTCGGATGCTTTGGCGGGCCAGGTTCTCAACGTTTCGACGGTCGCCGGACCCAGCGTTGCCATTGACGGGCGCAATGGTGTTCGTATCAACAATGCGAACGTCATTACGGCAGACATCGACGCAGAAAACGGCGTGATCCATGTCATCGACACGGTTCTCTTGCCCAAATGATCTAACGCAGCGGCCCGCATTTTCAGTCTGCAGGCCGCTAGACTTCCCAATACGGCGTCGGCCCGTACTTCGCCTTGAGAAGGTCAATCATGACTCGGGTCTTTGGCGGCGTGAAAGCGGCGGGCGGACGCAGCGCGTAGATCTCGCCGTCGTTGTCAAAGTTCCAATCAGACAAAACTTGCACCAACCGGCCTGATTTTAAATCGGGGCCCACATCCCAAATCGATTTAAGCGCGATGCCCATTCCCATGAGAACCGCGTCATGGATGACCCCTCCGCTGGACGATCGAATGGGCCCACTCACGCGGACGCTGACATGGTCATTCCCTTTGGTGAACCGCCAATTTCTGAGATTCGGCTGATAGACCGCATCAAAGCTGGAACACTCTTCGGGGCGGCTTGGTTTCCCGTGACGCTCGATGAAATCTGGCGAGGCGACCACGACCCGGCGGTTAGGAGACAAGCGCGTCCGTGTCAGCGTCGAATCGACCGCGACACCAATCCGAATACCGAGGTCATAGCCATCCTCAACCAGATTGACGATTTCGTCGGATAGATGCAGATCTAGCTCAACTTCCGGGTACTTCTCTCGAAACTCCGGGAGGAAGGGCAGGATATGCTTGCGGCCAAACGGGCCAGGCATGGTCGCCCGCAGCAATCCGCGCGGGGTTGCGCTGCTCGCGCTCAGACCAGCACGCCCATTTTCCAACTCCACCAAGGCTCGCTCTGCATGAGAAAGAAAAGCGGTGCCGTCGACCGTCAGCGATAAGGACCGTGTCGTTCGGGCCATCAAAGACGTTCCGAGATCACGCTCCAACGCGGTCAGCCGGGCGCTCGCCGCTGCCGGCGACAGCCCGATTTCCTTGCCCGCCGCCGTCAGCGAACCATGACGCGCAGCGAGAATGAAAAGCTGGAGGTCATCGAATTTCATTATTCGATGATATTTGATAATGTTTCAAAATCAAGATCAATTATCAAATTAAGTGGAATTATCTAGTTTGATCTCATCAACTCAAACGGAGGGTTCAACTATGACAACGCAGATTGACCATCGCATCATCGAAGCAGCTATGCAGCAAGGTCGGCTTGAGCGCGCCCTCGCGTTCAAACGGATGGCCCGCGCTGCCTATCGAGGCATCCGCGATACTGCGAAGATGGTCGTCGCGATCTTCGCTTAGGCCTTCGGGGCGCGATCTTCCCATGTCCGGCCCACCCCAATCAGGAAGAACCAAGCCATCGCAGCAACCAGCACGACTTTGGCAGCCATCATCGGTCCCGGCGAGGTCCAAACCGCAACAATTAGCGCGATACTTCCCAAGGCAGACACCGCCAAATTAGTGCGCCGGAGTTGTTCAACCCGGAAGGGATGAACGAACTTGAAAGGGATGAAAGTCGCGATGGCAAAACCAGCAATGAACAAAACCGCGGTCCAAGGCTGTGGCTCAAAAATGTAGAAACCAAAGACCACAAGGTTCCAAAGGGCTGGAAACCCACGGAAATAGTTATCGTGCGTTTTGTGGCGCAGGTCAGAGAAATGATATTGAGAAGTCATCAGGATGGCGGCAGCGGCGGGCAGGCTCCATCCCTCGGGCAGTTCCACGATCCACCATACATAAAACGCAGGAACAACCACGTACGTCATATAGTCGACGATATTATCGATGGTGACGCCATCGACATTGGGCAGATGCTCCGTGACCTCGTATTTTCGAGCCAGCGTTCCATCAACGCCGTCGATGATCAACGCAAGGATGAGCCACCAAATCGCGTCTTTTGGATCATTTTGAACGATATTCGTGAGAGCCATGAAGCCACAGACAGCTCCGCTCATCGTGAATAAATGCACGCACCACGCGCGGACTTCCTGCATTCTCACGAAACCACTCCCATCAACCACGTCAGAACATACGCAACATATCACGCAAAATCCAGACCGAGAGCCTTGACTCTCCCCCCGAAAAACGACGATACCACGCTCCAAACAAGGCCGCGCCATGCGCTCGGTCTCTTTTTGTTATGGAGACATTCCGATGGCCAAGCCAACCACCGTTAAAATTCGCCTGAACAGCACGGCGGATACCGGGTTTTTCTACGTCGCAAAGAAGAACTCGCGCACGATGACCGAAAAGATGGTCGTTAAGAAATA
>CAZXMX010000042.1:0-19837 GCA_964641645.1 uncultured Neomegalonema sp. | reverse complement strand
CAAATTGACCGCGCTGGACCTGCCGTGGTGCGGAGCCGCTTGCCGCAGGCGACCGCTTGGGCCGAGAGGGTGCCTTGCCGCTTTGTTGCGATTGTAAAGTCTCTCGGGGCTTTCCGGCTTGCGATGTTGCCGCAGTGTCGGCAACAGACTCGCCACCAACAAAACTAAGCAAAGTGGCGATCTTGGTGCCTTTTTCGGTGGCCCCCGGAAAGCGCCGGGCGCGCCAAAACTCCAGCCCACCAAGCGCGCCATACAGCGGTGCCATCAACAACGACAGATCCCCTCCTTTGAGCATCGCCATGAGGTACGCTGCACCACTTGCGACCAACGCGCCCGTCAGCAGACAGGCCAGACCGATTTCCAATTCGGTGTTCCGAACGAAAGCATAGACCCGTTTAACAATGGGTGCCGCCGCCACGGCCAACAGCACGACAAGGAAAAGCGGCATGGAGCCTTGTTGAAGCATCGGATGCTGGTCGACGGCAATCATCCCAACTGAAAACCCAGCCAGTGTCACCCCGACACCTTGCAGGTAGGCTCGCTTAACAGAACGAGGCGGCAAATTGGTCCCGTAGGTTCGTTTACCCCGATAGCGTTGGATCACATTGATAATGGGCCGCACAGCCAAAATAGCGCCAATGACGAAAGGCAGTACTTTTGGATCGAAAAGTTGCGATATCCAATCCTTGATCATCGCCCAAATCCCTTCCTCGGAAGGCGGAGCAACACTATACCGAAGGGTGTCGCGATTGATGGCGATTTGTGGGACGACGCCCTTGTTGTCGAATTCGCCAAAGAGCGTATCATTTTGCGCCTTTGGAAGGTTGAAGTTGCCCCCAATCTCAAAATTGTGCGCGATCCGTTTGGCTTGGTGCTGCGCGACGTTCTTGCCAAAAATCGCACGCAGATCTCGTGACCATGCATCGAGATCGCTGCGCAAATGCGACGCCAACCCGTTACCACATTCATTGGGAACCATGTCATCGTGGGTAAATCGGGATTGGATACTTTTTGGCAATCCACTAATCGCCTGCCGTTCATTTCCCGAAACAAGAACCCCCGCAATGTTGGCTCCCGGTTCCAGATGAAATGCCCATGTCGTTGGCTCCATGGCACCAATTGCGAGAACGATTGGACGCGGCGTATTGGCAATATAAAGGTCCAACTGTTGTGTTGGCGCACCGCCAACCCGAACCGGGCTGTCCTTTGCGCCCTTCATCGCTCCGATCATGTGAACGTCAAATTCTCGTGGCAGGCGCGTCATACAAGTGTCATTCGCGGTCGCCGCACGTCGCGCACAATACTGACCCTTGTCTCCCCAGCAATCCCCCTCATTCATCCGCAAATAAGACACCGCTCCTTGCGGCGCATCGGCAAGGCTGAATTGTTCCGGGATAAGCAACCGCGCCTTGCGGTCTTTGAGATAAGTTTCGCCGCCAATCGGTTCCATCAGCGTGTAGTAAGGTTTCTGCGCGCTCGTCGTCAGCTTCGCTCCCGTGGACTTGTAGGCCTGCTTGGCTTGCTTTTGCGCGAACCAGGCGTCCAACTCTTTTTGTGTCGTCCGTCTCAGCTTCCGCTGCGAAACCAAAGCGTTTAAGTCTGTCACGGTCGTAATATTGAGTTCCCAAAGCCCCAGTCTCTGCTTGACTTGCGGGGCCATTGGACGCGCTGGATCGAGCCTGAAAGTCTTGGTTTTGCCGTAGGGTAGAGAAACTTTTGTACGCCCAAAAGTATCGTATTGCTGCATGACAAACGTGCCGTGCCGTTCTACAATCGGCTCGTCGAGACGCGCGCTACTGTCACGGAAAGCTTCATAAATCGAAAAAGCAGATAGTACGAAAAGAAATACAGCGAACTGAATCGCATATCTTTTTACATCAGCTACATTGATCATTGTTCTCGCCCCTCAATAACGGGCAAGAACTTATTATGTCTTGGTTACGATCAAATAAAGCCTGCTCCACAGGCCAAACAAGGTAAATTTTACCGCCAGCCTGAGCCAGTAACGCTATCTGAACCAAATCACCCGACAATAAAGGCGATAGTATTTGACCTCAGGAGACTTACATTGAAGTACTCATTGACTTCGACACTGGCTGCACTGGTCGTGACTGCTTCAACCGTCCCGTCATTTGCAGACACGACTAAAATCGTTTGGGGTGGCGGAAATCCATCCGCATCCACTTATACCGCCAAGTATGTTCCAACGGCAATTGATGCGCTGTCGAAACTCCGTCTCGCAGGCTACGAATGGGGCGGTCCGACGCAAGGGACATTGGACAATGTTGAGCGCGTCCGCGCAAACCCCACCCACCTCGCCGTGGGCCAAGCCGACATGGTGCGCGGCGTCGAAGGGATTACGATCCTGCATGAAAATGTTGGTCCCGAATGCCTCTACGTGATCACCAAAGAAGAAGGCTACGAAAATCTGGGCCATGTCATCGGCAACGCTTGGGATCTCACAGTCGTCACAGGCGGGGAAAAGTCTGGCTCTTTCGGGACATGGCAAGTCATGAGCGGCATCTACGATGACTTCGCAGACATGCCCGTGGTTCATGCCGGAAGCACAGACAAGATCATCTCGGCGGTCAAAAAGAAATCCTCTTCAATCGGATTTTTCGTCATGCGCCCGGACCCCAACTCGAAGGTGTTCGAAGCCATCGAAGATGCCGGACTCAACTTCATCCCGGTTGTCGATTTCGCGCTTGAAGAAATCTATGAGTTCTACAGCCTGAAGGTCGCACATTCCGGCTTCGCTGGCCTCGGCGCCGGTCAGTTCGTTGAAACGGCCTGCACATCTGTCTCGCTGTTCACCGGGGTGCCAGAAGCCATCGAAGGTGTGCGCGATGAAGTGACAGGACGTGACCTCAAGCGCCTCGAAGCAACCCTCAAACGGGTCGCCACCGCAGACCCGGAAGATTTCACACCTTCGACGAAGGATTTCAGCGACATGTTCTCTGGCATGACGAAAATCGCGTCGAAGCGGATCGCCGAACTTGGCAAGTCCGCCAAAGAAACCGCAGAAGCGGCGATTGAACGCGCAAGCAACTAACTTCCAAAACGTTTCTGCCGGGGCAGGCTCGGCAGAAACACAGAACTTCCCAAAGCCCGAACAGAGTCCACTAGACCAAGATCGCTCGATCATCTTGTGGTCGGATCACCGGCACCTACCCTGCACGGCCTCTTCGCGCAAGATGCCTACCGAGCGACACCTCGACGCCCTTCTCTCTAACGCCTCGGCTTTGACGACTTGCCCGCATCAATCTCCCTGATCACCTGATGGGCTTCCCAATCCCCCGGAGGTTCCAATTTTCCCGCGAGGTTTTGCATCGCGGACATCGGCACGGCGGCGTCTCTCGCCGCGTTTTGCGAGAACAAGGTTTCGGGCGAGACCTCAATGTAGACGATCACGATGCGGGCGCGCCCAGGCGCAGTCATGGTTTGCGCAGTGGTCAAACTGCCAGGTGTTTGCGGATCCCACCAGTCTTCGTTCTGGCCCAAGAGATATCGCCGGGCGACATCGAAATCCGCTTCCGTCAGATCGACATTCCCGATTGGCTCACGATATCCCTCCCGCGACATTGAGAGCTTCACCGGCGATGGCCGCTGTCTTCGCCTTGGTGAAGCGCCAAGTCTTTGTCGCCTACATCGCTTTTGCCTTTATTGGGGCCATCCTGTCCGGTATGGCCTTCGGCATGTTCGCGGGGCTCGCGTAACGCTCGGCTCGCAAGACTACACAACTCGGTGAGCGTCATTTCGACCTCACGGCGAAACGGGCTATGTCGAGGCTGATGAGCGGATTACAACGACCCACGAGGCGACGGGCCGACCATGCGGTATGACCCCGAGAGCGCCCTCGCACCGGTAAAGCAAGCCGACAGCATTGTCGTGGGACAGCTTGGCCAATCGCTTGATGGTCGGGTGGCCACCGTGACCGGCGAGTCGCTCTACATTAATGGCCGCTGTGCCTTGACCCACCTTCATCACTTACGGGCAGCGGTGGATGCGCTGATCGTAGGGACCGGCACGGTCGCGCTTGATAATCCACGCATGACGGTTCGCTTGGTCGAGGGCAAAACACCTCAACGGGTGATTATCGACCCCAATGGCCGCGTTCCCGGCGATTCCCAGTGTTTTCATGACGGTGAAGGCTCTGTTCTTGTCATCCGAGCCACAGGCCGGACGCCGGTGACCACCCTGCCTCCGTCTGTTGAAACACTCGTTTTAGATGCCAACGAAGAGGGCTACATCCAACCGCGCCGGGTGATCGATCTGCTCGCCAAGCGCGGTTTGAAAAAGGTCTTGATCGAGGGCGGCCCGCGCACGTTATCTCTCGCAGTGGATGATGGCATCGTGGATCACCTGCATGTCATGGTCGCCCCGATGCTGCTTGGTTCCGGCAAACCGGGTTTTACTCTCCCGCCAATTCAAACTCTGGCTGAGGCCCATTCCCCCGACAGCACGACGCATATCTTTGACGATGGCGATGTCTTATTCGCCTGCGATCTGCGCGGAACACGGCAAGCTGTGATAGGCTTTCCCGAGTAACAGGGGGCCATCATGACCGACGACCGCTATGCACTGATCCAAAGACTGCTGCATTGGCTCATCGCCTTGCTCGTGCTCGGTGCCCTAGCGGGCGGATGGATCATCCACGAATTCAGCAGCAAAGACTTCCCAAAAGGCGTCTACAGCCAAATCTACGACCTGCACAAAGCGGTGGGCTTTGTCGTTCTGATGCTGATGGTCTGCCGTATTGTCACAAGGCTGATCTACGGGGCCCCCGCGCCGCATCCCGGTCTGGCCAACTGGCAAAGAACCGCCTCAAGCATCGTGCATTTCGGGTTTTATGCCCTGCTGATCCTGCAACCCGTTCTCGGAATCATCGGCGTGTGGTCGTATCCCGCACCAATTCCGATTCTTGACTCGCTTATCGACAACCCGCTCACCAAGGACCGCGAATTGTCCGAGACCATCCTCGACCTGCATAAAATCGTCGGCAAGATCTTGATGGCGCTCGCCGTATTACACATTGGCGGCGCGTTTCTGCACATCTTCAAACGCGATGGCGTGTTTCGCCGTATGGGGTTTGGGAAATAAGGAACGCGAGACCGGGGGGGGGGGTGAGGGGTAGTTCGTGGCCCCGCGTTCTGCGTCTTAGTTAGGCGAATTGTCGCAACTGTCAATTCGATACTTCACCTACGTGTGATTTATAACTCCGCATACAACCTACTTATACGCGAGAAAATCCAGATGACCGACACAACAATGAGCGGAATTGGCTCTGTTTTCAGCCCATTTTTCAGCAATTTCCAGGGCGACCCCCGCCTCAACAGCGGCGCCCGCAATGCCTTCTGCCAGTGCTGTCATCAGCCCCCCAGGTTGTAATTGCCACAGCGAAACAGCGGTTTGGACCTGATAGCCGATTTTCGTGAGCGCGGCAGACAGGTAAGGAACCGCGTCTGCGCCCAACGCAGGGCCAAATCCTTTGTCGCCGCGCTGATGGGATTGAAAGGCTTCGAACACCAGCGAGTCGCTTTCATGCGACGGAGTCCACGCCTCGCGCCCATCATAACTTAGAGCAATATAAATTACGCGCCCGCCCGCATGGGCCGTCAACGCATCGAGCCAATCGGCGGATACCAAATCAATCAGCGCCGACGCGGTAATCGCATCTGCATCGCGCGCCAACAGGCCGGCAAGGTCTGTCGCCAAGTCGATTTGGACTGTCTCAACGTCCGGCGCACGCTCTCGTGCCAAGGCCAACAACGCAGGGTCATGATCCGTCAATGTCCACGATGCACCCGGCAACAATGGTGAGACCGCTCGCATCGTCGACCCGGTCCCACTGCCAAGATCCAAAATCCGCGCGGCCTTTGGCATCATCTCAGCGAATGCGCGCAATAAACCTTGCGAGCGCGCAGCATGGTCCGCCGGTTCCCGCATATCGAGCCAAGCCGGATCAAAACTCATCGGATTTTCTCCACAGCATCAGCGATGATCTGAGCCGTGTCAGACCAACCCGGCAAGTCTTTCGCAAAGGCGAGGCAATCCGCGCCCAGTTTTTGCCGCGCCTCCGCGTCGGCAATCAACGGCCTCAAAGCATCAGCCAAAGCCCCCGCATCTGAGGGCGCCACCAAACGAGCCACTGGCGCTGTTTCCGCCAACGCACCAGCAGTTGTCGTCACCACCGGCAAACCGTGCGTCATCGCCTCAACCACCGCCATCCCGTATCCTTCATGCAGCGACGAAGAGACGAACAAGTCGGCTCCTAGATACGCGCATTCGACGTCATCAATCGCGCCACGAATGATCACCCGATCTTCTAACCCCGTCCCCAAGATTGCAGCACGCACACGCGCCGCTTCTCCATCGTCGCGATCATCGGCCCCAACAATCTCGCATATCCAATCGAGATCACGGCAGGCGCTTAACGCTTCGATCAGCAGACGATAGCCCTTGCGCGGCGTAACGGTTCCGACACTGAGGATGCGCGGAGGGTCTCCCAGCATTGTCGCCAGTGGCGCAGGGTCCGTTCCCGGAACCGCAATCACCGCCTCGGTCACCCCGAACCGACGCATCAAATCCCGCCCCGTCATCGGCGACGTCGCAACAACGCCAGCGGCGTGGCGCAGCGCGGCCCGTTCCGTTCGTTCAAGCTCCGCCGCTGTTTCTCTGTCGAGACCTTGCTCATCGCACAACGGATGATGCACCAGCGCGACAGACTTCGGCCCAACCACCTTCGCCAAGTCTTCGGGGAACGCCCCGTAAGCCAACCCGTCAATCAGAAACGGTCCTTCACCCAATAAGGCTTCGCGCGTTTCCCGCAACGCGGCATCGGTCGGGAAGGGAAACGATCCCGGAAGCGAAATCACCTCAGACGCAATCGCCGCCTCTTGCCATTCGGTCAAAGTACGACGCGCAAAAGCATAGCCGCCCGTTGGCAACGTTAGATCACCGGGGACGGCAAATGAGATCAAAGATCAGCCTCGTACCAAGCCCGCGCCACATGGCTTTCGCCCAGCGTCACTTTGATCCGATTGATCCCATCCGAACCCGGCCCCAGCGCGCCAGACTTGGCAGCATCGCTCATGGCGTCGAAGATGTGCTTGCACAAAACTTCCGTCGTCGAGTTCACCTCTTTGAACGCAGGATTATCATCGAGGTTGGAATAGTTCAGCGGAACCAGTGTTGCCTTCAACGCATCATGCGCGCGGCCAATATCAACGACGATCCCATCTTCGGTGAGCGCCTCGCGGTAGAACGCAACATCCACGACGAACGTTGCGCCGTGCAGGGCTTGCGCGGGGCCAAAAACATCTCCGCGAAAACTATGAGCGATCATGATGTGATCGCGAACTTCGATGGCGTACATCGCCTACTCCTCGTATCGAACGGCTGTCGCGAAACCGGAGGCATCCGGCGCGAGAATATCTGGCAACATGGTGGGCAATTCTTCGAACGCCACCTCGCCTGTGATCAGCGCGTCGTACTTGTCATCGCACAGCAGCTCAAGCGCCTTGGCCATCCGCCGCGCATAGGTCCAACGCGCGCGATGGGAGGGCGCGACTTGCCCGACTTGCGAGGACTGATAGGTCAACCGTTTGACATGAAAGGCTTCGCCCAACGGCAAGAATGGCCGTGCATCGCCAAACCAGCTCACCTCAACGATTCGCGATTCGAGCCCCCCGCAAGCCAATGCAGTGGCCGCACCGTTCTCGCTGGAGGATGTATGGAAGACCACATCGCAATTTTCAGGCGCATTATGAGGTTCACGGAAGAACACGTTCATGTGAGCAGCAAGCGCCGCCTTTTCGCTTTGTACGTCGACCAGCGAAGCCTCAACACCGGGAATCGCCCCGATCAAACCAGCGAGCAGACCGCCCAGAATACCCGCCCCGATAATGGCAACACGGTCCCCCGGGGCCACTCCAGAATCCCAGATGGCATTCAGTGCCGTTTCCATATTTGCCGCCAACACAGCCCGTTTTAGCGGCAGGCCTTCTGGCAAGATGGTCAGCGCCGAAGAAGGCACCTCAAACGATTCTTGATGGGGAAATAGGCAGAACACGGCCTTTCCCATGAATTCGGGCGGTCCTTCTTCAACCCGCCCCACCGCCGCATAACCATATTTGACCGGGAACGGGAAATCCCCCTCCTGAAACGGCGCGCGCATCCGCTCACCCTCGCTCGTCGGGACTCGACCTTCAAAAACAAGTCTCTCCGTCCCGCGCGAGATACCGGACCACTGCATCCGAACCCGAGCATCACACGCGTTCGTTAAGCGCTGTGATATCTGCGGTCGCAGTTCTGCCCTTCTGGGTGCTATATAAAACAGGGCTCTGGCCAAGGGGTGCCTCGTTTGACTTTAATGGAACGGGGACTGGCTGAACGACATTAAACTAAGGACGTCAAGTAGTGTACGATTTGGGACTGGAGCCACTTTCATGACAGATATCATAGATCCGGATGTTACCGGATCGCACTTGAATCTGCTCTCAGCGGCTTCACTGGACACGAGTGTGACGCCTGCTGGCCTGCAAAGCCGCCGCCGCCTCTCCCTCCGTCGCTATGCGATGCTGGGGCTAAACGTGGTGACGCTTGGCGCGATCATGGTCGGAATCGTCAAGGTCTTCGGCGGCGACGGACTGGACCTGATCGAAATCGGCATTCTGGCTTGTATCGGCCTCAGCGCCCCTTGGACTGTTCTTGGTTTCTGGAATGCGCTGGTCGGCTTGGTTATCGCAACCCGCAGCTCGACCCCTGAATCCGTCTCATTGTTCGAAGAAGACGAGGTCGGCACCCCCCTGAAATCACGCAGCGCCGTCGTCATGGCGATCCGCAACGAAGACCCGATGCGCGCCTTCGCGCGGTTGATGGCCATTCGGGGCAGCTTGGATAAGACCGGCGAAGGCCGCGCCTTCGACCTCTTCATCATCAGTGACACCGACAATCCGGTCATCGCACGCGAAGAAGAAAAACTGTTCGCTGCCAACCGCGCCGTGCTGAACGGTTTCGGCAAAGCCCACTATCGTCGCCGCGACGAGAACACTGGCTACAAAGCAGGCAACGTTTGGGAATTTCTGCGCGACTATGGCGACCCCTACCGCTTCTTCGTTCCGCTCGATGCGGATAGCACGATGGGCGGCGACATCATCGTCCGCATGTGCCGCATCATGGAGGCAAAGCCCCGCCTCGGTATTCTGCAAAGCCTCGCGGTCGGCGCACCCGCGGACAGTGTTTTCGGTCGCCTCTTCCAATTCGGCATGCGCCACGGCATGCGCAGCTTCACGTTGGGCAGCGCTTGGTGGCAAGGCGATTGCGGCCCGTTCTGGGGTCATAACGCCGTCGTTCGCGTCGCGCCGTTCAAAGCCCATTGCGAGCTTCCCAAACTTGGCGGCAAAGCCCCATGGGGTGGACCAATCCTCAGCCACGACCAAATCGAAGCGGTCCTGATGCGCCGCGCCGGATACGAAGTGCGCGTGCTGCCCGTCGAAGCCGAATCCTATGAAGACAACCCGGTCTCGATCCTCGATTTCATGAAGCGCGAGCAGCGCTGGTGTAACGGCAACATGCAATACTGGCGTTTGCTCGGAATGCCGGGACTGCCCGCCGTCAGCCGGTTCCAACTGTTCCAAGCAATCCTGATGTACCTCTCGGCACCTGCTTGGATGCTGCTAACAGCATTGGGCCTGTTGAAAGTCATCGTCGATCCCACCGGATTCTTCCACCACGACCTCGCCGTGACAATGTTCCTGATCGTCGTCTTCATGAGCCTTGCGCCCAAAGTTTTCGGCGCCCTCAGTGTCGCGATGGAACCCGACGGCATGGCGCGCTATGGCGGAAAACGCCAGTTCGCCAAAGGCATTGCAGCAGAGACTCTGTTCTCCATCCTTATGTCACCGGCTGTCGCCCTGCGCTTGACGATCTTCCTTGGCGGCTTGCTGTTGGGTCGGCGGATTGGCTGGAACGGACAAGACCGCGATGCGCATGGCATCTCGTGGTCGCTGGCCGCGAAAGAGCTTTGGCCGCAAACCCTCTTTGGTCTCGCGATGATCGTGACCTTCGCGTTTCAAGCGCCGATGGCGTTGGCATGGTCTGCACCCGTTGTCCTTGGCCTAATCCTCGCGATTCCCTTCGCGGTCATAACCGCCTCGCCAAAACTCGGTGCGGACCTCGCGGAGAGAAAACTATGCGGCACCCCCGAAGAGCGCGACATGCCAGACCTGCTCGTGTCGTTGGAAAAGACCCAACCGCTCACGGCGATCTCGGCATAAGCGAAAATCACTACGGCGTTGTCAGCGACTGACCATTATCTTTCGCCGACAACCCAACCATAAACGGTGCCGCCGTTTTCGCCCAGACATCAGCAGTCTCATGCGCGGATGCAGACTCCCCAAAACAGCTTTGCAACATCTCGGTGTTGACGATGCCCGGACTAACCGGAACCGCCGCCATGCCCGATGGCAGTTCTTCAGCTAAGGCTTTCGTCATCCCCTCAATCGCCCATTTGCTCGCACAATAAGGCGCAACATCTGCAGAAACCGAGCGCCCCCAACCACTGCTCAGATTGACGATCACGCCTGTCCGCCGCGCCATCATCGCAGGCAGAAAATGCCGCAAAACGCTATGCACGCCATTGATGTTGACGTCGATGAGTTGCCTGAAGTCTTGGGGCGAGACCTCCCAAAGCGGCGCGTTGGCATTGATGATCGCTGCGTTGTTGATCAGCAGATCCGGCACACCAAACACATCCAAGACATGCGCACTCCAATCGGCAACGGCGGCATCGTCGGCCACATCGACCGACGCGAAATCATGCGGCGCGGCGTACTCTGTCTTCAACTCAGCAATTGCGTCAGCACTTCGTGCGCATCCCGCAACCGAGTGGCCCAGAGCATCGAACTCCTGTACCAAGGCACGGCCCAGCCCTTGGCTCTCCCCCGTCAGAACAATTCGTTTTCCCATCGCCTCGTCCCCTCGTCCGATCAGACCTAAGGTGCGGTCTTGTTCAGCGGCAAATTGCTCTTGAGCCAACCCGGCCCCGCCTTCGAACCCAGCATACCTTCCGGTACGTCAATAATATTGGTAAAGCCCGCCGCCGTCAGCCGATTGGTCATATGCGCGGAGCGGACGCCTCGCGCGCAAATCAACGCGACAGGTTGAGATCGATCACCTCCGGTTAGCGCAATCAACTCATCAACAAAATCATCCCGCCGCATATCCAGCCGCGTCGCGCCCTCGCCGGAGCCAGTTTTCTTCCACTCGTCCGGGCGGCGTATGTCGATTAAGTGAATTTCGCCGTCCTGCGCCAACCGATGCGCCGTCTGCACATCGACACTGTCACCAAAGGTCTCCTCCGTGATCGCCGCATAGATCAAATTCATGCCACCGCTGGCAAAAAACCCAACCCCGACAAACAGAACAATCAAGCCGCCAAAAATTGCGCGCCGTATAGTCATAATGTGGCCTCCGAGTTGAAGGAGTGTCTACCGAAAACAACCTTTGCAACAACACCCTAGCATAGGATGGCGATGAATGCTCCGAACCCGGAGTAGCCTCACGAAAACGCGATGAGACTTTGTTTCCCTGTGCGTAAAACTACCGTCAATGTTACGCTCGTAAAGTAACGCTGCGACAGCAGCTCAAGTATATCGGACACGAACGCAATGCCACGACAGGATATCTTCGGTTACGATCTGACCATCAGCAACGGCGAGGCGCTCGAGTCGTGGACTGCCACGATACAAGCCTTCCTTGCGCATGGTGCGGACACCCCTGTTCATCTGATGAAGACCTTAGAATTGGACCCGGAATTTGCGCTCGCGCATACGGCCAAAGGCTTCTTCATGATGCTGCTCGGACGGTCCGAGCTGGTCGCGACCGCGCATGAAGCTCACACCGAAGCCACTCGGATTATGTCTGAGGGCGCGACGCCGCGTGAACGCGCGTATCTGGGTGCCCTAACGTCCTATCTCAGCGGCGACATGCAAAGCGCCGCCATGGGCCTCAACAACCTGATGCGACAATGGCCACGCGACTCCCTCGCGATGAAGATTGCGCAATCCATACTGTTCGTTCTTGGGGACGGCCACGGAATGCGCAAATCGGTCGAGAGCGTTCTGCACGCCTACGAAACCGACCATCCTCACGCGCCGTACATTAAGGGCTGTCATGCCTTTTCACTAGAAGAGACGGGCGACTACCTCGCTGCCGAGGCCCGAGGTCGAGATGCCGTTCTGCGTGCGGCTGATGATGCTTGGGGCGTCCACGCGGTTGCCCACGTTTTCGACATGACCAACCGGACACGCGAAGGCGTGGCATGGCTGGCAGACCAACCCGAAACATGGGCGCACTGTAACAACTTCCGCTACCACGTCTGGTGGCACCTCGCCCTCTTCCATCTGGATCGCGGCGAGCACGAAGAAGTGCTGCGCCTCTACGACACGGAAATTCGCGGCGACCACACCGACGATTATCGCGACATCTCAAACGGAGCTTCGCTGTTGTCGCGTCTTGAACTCGATGGCGTCGATGTCGGTAACCGTTGGGATGAAATGGCCGAGCTGTGCGAGAACCGCACAGATGACGGTTGCGTCGTCTTTGCTGATCTCCACTACATGCTGGCCCTTGGCGGCGGCAATCGCGAGTCCGACGCCAGTGCCTTGCTCAAGCGGATGCAATCCGATGCCCAAAAGCGCGATACGTCCATGAAGGTCGTGACCGCCGAAGCGGGCCTCCCCGCTGCCGAAGGCTTGCTGAGCTTTGCCAATGGCGACTATGAGACGGCCTTTGCGCGCCTCAACACGGCCCGCCCGAACATGCAGACCGTCGGCGGCAGTCATGCCCAACGCGACGTCTTCGAGCGCGTAACCATCGAAGCCGCCCTCCGCGCAGGACGCCTATCGAGTGCCCGCGACCTGATCGAAGATCGCGCCCGTCGTCGCGGTGCGGTCGATGGCTACGCCGAGCGCCGTCTGGAGCGGATCGGGGATTTTGAGTCCGGCAAGTCCGCGGTGCTTTAATTGAACGAAAATGCAGCGAATGACTTGATCACGCGCTGCAGTGAGCTAGGAATTACGAAGAAGCCCCGGATATCAGGTCCGGGGCTGAATTTTTTTAAGTGATGAGCCGATGACACCGACCGATCCCGTTGCCGCCAAAGAAGCCCTGCGCGACCCGCGCCTCGATTTCTTTCGGGGGCTGGGCATGTTCATTATTCTCATCGCCCACATCCCTTGGAATTCTTGGAAAAACTGGATTCCCGCGCGGTTCGGATATTCGGACGCAACCGAGATTTTTGTTTTCTGCTCCGGGGCAGCCTCCGCGATTGCGTTTCTCAAAATCTTCAACGCACGGGGTTGGTGGATCGGCACCATGCGGATCGCTTTTCGGATTTGGCAGCTCTATTGGTGCCACATCGCATTGTTTTTTGCGGTGGTCGCGACGCTCATCTTCCTTGACAACCAATTGGAAGACGCAAATCGGAACTACCTCACGACCCTGAACCTGAGACGCTTCGTCAACAATCCCGTCGAGTTCCTGCCTTCGCTGTTTGGCCTGCACTACGTGCCAAACTTCTTCGACATCCTCGTCATGTACATGGTGATCCTCGCCCTGATCCCGGTGGTTGTGGCCCTGTCATGGCGCGGTAAGTGGTGGGCGATGGGCTTTTGCATTCTGCTTTGGGCACTCGCTTCACAGCCTTGGCTCGTCTTTGTCGACCTCGGCGGCGACCACATTGTTCAGACCAAGTCGCTCTGGGTTTGGTTCAAAACGATCATCGGGATCGAAGAAGGCTTCCCCGTCTTTCAAGCGTTGAACTTACCGGCAGAACCCGTCACACGAAACGATCGCAACTGGTTCTTCAACCCGTTCTGCTGGCAGCTCATCTTCTTCACGGGCTTTGCGTTCTCTGTGGGCTGGATTCCCAAACCACCCGTGAAGTGGTATTTGATCCTGCTCGCCATCGCGGTGCTGATCCCGTCGTTCTTTATGGATACCGACGGCGTTCCAGCGCGGCGTCTGCTGGCGGCAAAGCCGGAGATCAACAATATTCTAATTACCTGGGGCGTGAGCGAAAGCACCCTGACCGAGTGGCGCTCGTGGCACCGTGCCAATCTGCGCGTTCTGTTCTCGAAAGAATTCTTTGGCCTCTTCCGATACGTCCACTTCCTCGCGCTAGCCTATCTGGTGTGGATCGCCGCTGGAGACGCAGGCAAGCGCTTGCCGAAAACCGGATTGGGTGGCGGCATCGTCACCATCGTCCGTCGCGTGGGCCAGCAATCGCTTGCCGTCTTCATTTTCAGCATCTGGGTTAGCTGGCTGATCGGTGCATGGATTTCTGAGATGGACGTCGATGGCAAGGGCGGCGAGCCGGTTGCGCTGTGGGTTATCATCGTCGCCAACCTCGTTGGCATCGCGTTGCTAATCGCCGTCGCTTACATCGCGCGCTACTTCCGCAACCCACCTTGGACGCGGAAGACAGCGCTTGCGACAACCGGAACCCCAACGACCTAACGCGCTTATTCGATCTTTGGTCTTTGCTGCACGATGCGCGAGGGTTCCTCTTGCGCATCAACCGAGGCTTGGACCGGAGTCTCTCCGCCCCGATAGGCGATGAAAGCAAATGCGGTCACGATAAAAGCTGCAATCAGCAGGTGGATCGGTCTCATGGCTTCTCTCCAACTCGCTCGCTGGGTCAACGCCGGGGCGACGATCCGAGTTCCATGATCCGCACGCCGAACCTATCCTGACGGCGAGATAGAGACCTGACCCGTCTTCTCTTCTTCCGTCCGTGTGTCGGAGAAATACCAAGCGCCCAAAGCGATCAGGACGACGAACATGATGAGCGAACGCCACGATTTTTTGCTCATGCTATTAATCCGTCACCACATCAATGATCCGCTTGGTCTTGTCGATGGCCTCGTCCAAGACCGCACCGGCTTGCTCGGCTGGGCCGGGTCGCGTGACGTAGTCATAGTAGAAGTATCCGCCGATGGCGATCGCAATGACCGCAACAATCAATCCCAATTTCATTCAAGCCTCCCTCTGTGCCGTCTCTCGCATTTGGTAAGCGAGACTTGCTGCGGCAAGGTCTGCCAGCGCGTGACCTCGAAACGCAAACAGTGTTTTCTCCACCTCGTTCGCACGCCCGACCACCGACCCGTCGAGCAACCCGCCGAGGTCTCCATCAACCTGCTCCAAGGGCAATAAAGGCCGCGCTGTCATGGCACGCTCTTGCTCTCGATCATCAATAACCCGACGATCAAACGCCTCCAGAGTCTCGCGCCGCCATGGCACAAATGTATCCGTCACCGCCGTAAACGATCCCGGCTTAACCCACGCGGCGTCAAGGAACGGTGCCGTCGCCTTCGTATAGGAAATCGAGGTCACCGCCAGATCAGCGGCACGCAGCGCTGCCTCGGCATCGCATTCAATCGGCTCAACACCAAGATCAAGCGCCAGCGCCGCTAAGCGGTCGAGGTTATCACGACCACGACCGACGAGAAAGACACGCTCCAAAGAGAACTCCGCAGCAAACGCCCGCAAGTGCGAGCGCCCCTGAACCCCGGCTCCGATCAGCGCAAGACTCGCTGCCTCCGGCCTCGCCATCCGCCGCGCCGCCACCAAAGACAACGCCGCGGTGCGAATCTCAGTGACCCAGTTCCCGTCGATGGTCGCCAGCGCTTCGCCCGTCTGTGCATGGGTCAACGTCACTTGCGCATTGATCTGCGGCAAACCTTGTTCGGGATTGCTCGAGTTCATCACCAGAGATTTGACCGCCATCAACGGCGGGTCTTCCGACGCCGCCATCATCGTCATTAGCAGGCGGCCATCCGGCGGCAAGATCATCGACTTCGGCGTCGACCACGCCCGCCCCGCCGCGCGTTCGGAGAACAAGCGCTCGATCTCATCGGCTACCTGAGAAACGGAAAGCCCCTCCCCAGTCATGGGAAGGGGCTTTGTTTTGCGTTCATCACCATGCTCTGACTGGTTTCGCGATCAGCTAAACCGTTCCGTCAGCGCGCCGAGGCCCGCCTCATAGATTCCGGCAACAACGTCTTCCGCGCCCTCGGCAGTGGGTTCGAAGGTCGAACCCCAAGTCACGACGGTCTGGCCATCTTTTTCCGCGGCGGAAATCATCGACAAGTACCCCGAAACCGGCAGCGGGCTTTCAACAATCGTATAGCTGTAATCGGCATCGCCCGAACCATGAAGCTGTTCGAGAATTTCGCCGCCGCCCTTTAGATGAATACGGCGATGCTCGGTCCCGCCGATTTCTTCTTTCGTAATCGACGCTGCCGCAGGGTGCCAATCAGCGAGACCTTGAAAATTCCCGATGAGCCCCCAAACATCGCTGAGCGATGCGTTGAGCGTGACGGATCTTGAAACTTTTGCCATCGTTAGTACTCCACCACTGCACGGATCGACTTGCCTTCGTGCATCAGGTCAAAGCCGTGGTTGATTTCATCAAGTTTCAGTTTGTGCGTAATCATCGGATCGATCTCGATCTTGCCGTCCATATACCAATCGACAATCTTCGGCACATCCGTCCGACCAGACGCGCCGCCGAACGCCGTCCCGCGCCATACGCGCCCCGTAACCAGTTGGAACGGACGGGTAGAGATTTCAGCGCCCGCAGGGGCAACGCCAATAATCACGGACTCGCCCCAGCCCTTGTGGGCCGACTCCAACGCATTGCGCATCACGCCCACATTGCCCGTGGCATCGAAGGTATAATCACCGCCGCCACCGGTCAGCTCGACCAAGTGCGCCACGATATCGCCGTCGACTTCCTTCGGATTGACGAAGTGGGTCATGCCGAAGTGCTCGCCCATCGCCTTTTTGGAATCGTTGATATCGACGCCGACGATCATGTTGGCACCCGCGAGGCGGCACCCCTGAATCACATTCAGGCCAATCCCGCCTAGACCGAAGACAATACAGTTCGATCCGATCTCGACTTTCGCCGTATTAATGACGGCACCAATGCCCGTCGTGACACCGCACCCGATGTAGCAAATTTTATCGAACGGCGCGTCTTCGCGCACCTTTGCCAGCGCGATCTCTGGCAGAACCGTATGGTTCGCGAAGGTCGAACAACCCATGTAGTGCAGGATCGGATCGCCATCGAGCGTCGTAAAGCGCGAGGTGCCATCCGGCATGAGGCCCGCGCCTTGGGTCGAGCGAATTTTCTGACAGAGGTTTGTTTTCGGGTTGAGACAGTAGTCACACTCCCGACATTCCGGGGTATAGAGCGGAATGACGTGATCGCCCTTTTTCAGCGTGCGCACGCCGGGGCCAACCTCAACGACGACGCCTGCACCTTCGTGGCCGAGGATCGCCGGAAACGCCCCTTCCGGGTCATCTCCCGAGCGGGTAAATTCATCGGTATGGCAAAGCCCAGTCGCTTTGATTTCAACCATGACCTCGCCCTCTTTCGGGCCATCAAGGTTGACTTCAGTGACTTCGAGCGGTTTTCCAGCTTCAAAAGCAACAGCAGCACGCGTTCTCATTGGGCATCCTCCCCTAAATTATTTTAGAGGATGATACCCAAACCCGCGCCGATGGCGAGAAGGATTTTTGAGAAGCCGCTTAAAGCCTCAGGCCGCGAGCATCCGCGCATCGCGATAAGAGACAAGGCGACGGTTGGCTTCGTCCCAAAGCTGCAGCTTTACGCAGCGGAAACTCTCCATCAGAGTCAGGCGCTGGGCATCATCGTTCAGCGCGGGATGATCCTTGAGGACTTGCTTGAGCCGATAGAACGGAATTTTCGAATACAGGTGATGGACGTGGTGAATACCGATGTTCGCCGTCATCCAAGCCATCCAGCGCGGCAGGTCATAGTGCGAGCTGCCATGAAGGGCGGCATCATGGACCTGCCATTCCTCGCCCTCATCCCAGTGTGTGTCTTCGAACTGGTGCTGGACGTAAAAGAGCCACATGCCGATGGCGGCAGCGATATAGACGGTCGTGAGATAGACCATGAGAAACGCCCACGCGCCGACCCACCACATCATCAATCCAAAGATAACGGCAATCGCGATATTCGTGCCCATCGCGCTGATCCAGTACGTCTTGCCTTCGCGCATCAGCCCGACGGGTAAACGGTTCTGTAAAAAGTAGAGATAGGCAGGAGCCAACGCGAACAGCGTAATGGGGTGCCGGTAGATGCGATAGCGGATCTTCCCCCAGCGGGACATCGCTTTATATTCTTTGACCGTCGCTGTGTGGATATCGCCAATTCCACGCTCATCGAGATTGCCTGATCCTGCGTGATGAATCGCATGGCATTTTCGCCACACGTTATAGGGTGTCAGGGTCAAAACACCGATGACGCGCCCCACCCAATCATTGGCCTGCTTGCTGCGGAAGAAAGCCCCGTGACCACAATCATGCTGAATGAGGAACAACCGGACCAAAAAGGCCGCCGAAGGCACCGTGAACAACAGCGCCAGCCACGGGCTGACCCCGTACAGCACCCATGCAAGGGTCAGAAAGGCAATGAACGGCACCGCCGTCACACCGATTTCCCAGACGCTTCGCCAATGGATTGGCTCACGATAGGTGGAAAGGATGCGCATCCAATCGCGCGCGGGCATCTCGGGCGTATCCCGCAGCGTTGCATCGGTCATATTCTGCCGCCTCATCTTGGAACCTTCGGCCTCTGCCAGAGCTTCCTTTGATTGATCTTTATTCTTGGGCGTTGTGCATAGCCAAATACGGCTGAATTACAAGCGATCCGCAGCAATTTAGACGTATTCGCCACCCGTTCAGGTGGTGGCTCACGACCTTCGCGAGAAGCGGAAACCGGATCGTAACGCGCAACGAGTAGGATGCAGGTATGAATCGCTTGTTTTATCTATGCTGTGCTTTGGGTGGTGCGCTCCTCGCTGCAGGCGTCGCCTATCTCACGGGTGACAAGCCTGCAAACGGCGCAACACGGGGCGTTCCGATCATGATAGCGGGAATTCAAGGCGCGCCGGGCGATGGAAATTCGGCGCTCAGAACCGCCTTCGGCGTGATGCTAGAGAATGCGGAAATCCCGCAAGTTGACGATCTGGACGACTGCGCGCTCGCGGTTTCAGCCGAAATAAGCACCCAGCGCACTGGGGGTAACGATCACGTCAGTATCATCTGGCAGGTGCACGACTCCCAAGGCAACTCACTCGGTGAAGTTGCACAATTAAACCAAGTCCCGGCAGGCAAGCTCGACAAGGCGTGGGGAACCGATGCGAGCCTCGCGGCACGCGGCGCACGCGATGGCATCATCAACATCATCCGACGTCAAAAGCCGAGCTGCGCTTAAAGAAGCGCGCTGTTCGGCTTAAGCGTCGACAACTTGACATTATTGAACATTGTTCATACCAAGCTCTTGGGCATCCTGATATTGATTAGGGAGTTTCAAGATGGCGCGCTTCAACAAGGCTTCTGACTTTGGCAGGCAACTGCGCGCGGCTGGCAATGATCTCCTCGACCAGCAAGCGACAGGTCGCTTCGCCGATACCGCGCAATGGGTGCGCGCGATTGGAACGGTCATCGCCTTCATCGCCGCATACGTTAGCCTTCTGATGCTTCCGGTGGGATGGCACAGTCTTTTGCTGGCAGCGGGATGCGGTTTTCTGTCCTACATCATTGTTGCGGGCCTCTGCCACGATGCGTCTCACGGCTCTTTGAGCCGCACGCAATGGGTCAACCGAGCCATCTTGTTTTCGGGCTTTGCGGTGGTCGGGGTTTCAGGTGCACTTTGGGGCCGCCGGCATGTTCACGTCCATCACATGTTTCCCAATGTTGAAGGCACCGACATTGATGCGGACAGTTCGATCCTCATCCG
>CAZXMX010000041.1:0-19949 GCA_964641645.1 uncultured Neomegalonema sp. | reverse complement strand
AACTTCATTCCGAAGGTCCGCTTGTGGGACCACCGTGCCGAAGCAGGCATCGGATCAAATCCCGGCAGATGAACCCGTAATTCGGTCTCTAGGATCGAAGACCCCATACCCACGATATCGATGCAAATCCCGCCCATCGAGATGTTTCGGGTTGTCGCGTGGAACATCCGTCCCCACCGTTCAACTTCGCACGGCATTTCGAGCGCAAATCGCGTGTGGCGGCGGCCTTCATAGGCGAGCGGAGGCGGGGCAATAGCCTTTTTCAAAGTCAGGAGCATTTTGGGTTCTCATTGATACTGTCGCTTGAGACCTAAGAGAACATGCGTTGACTAACGGTGTGATAAATGTTCGCTTGTTTAGACAGTGTATTTAAGAATTTTATCCGCAATTGAACTGATTTTATGCTGAATTCTTTTCAACTGTAGTGTCCTTGTAAGTAAAAGACCTAAAAAGGACTACTTAGGGGTGTTTGTATCGGGTGATCTCGCAATGGTTGTTGCTGATGCTTGTCCACTGAAGCGCCTTGCCGAGCGCGGCTGAAAGCCCTACGTCTCGCGCAAATCCTTTGAGAGAGATCCATGACAGAGCGACGGGACGAGGCTGAACAAGCATCCGGCGATGACTCCATTCTACCGTTTCAGCTTGATCGGCTGAATGTACGGGGACGGGTCGCGCGGTTGGATAAGACCATCGATAAAATTCTCAGCCAGCACAATTACCCGCCCGTTGTTTCTGGTCTCGTGGCGGAGGCAACGCTTCTGACCGCCTTGATCGGGCAAACCATCAAGCTGCGCGACCGCTTCTCGATACAGGTGCGCGGTAACGGAGCCGTCTCCATGCTCGCGACGGATTACTTCGCGCCAAAAGGAGAGGGCGAGCCAGCGCTGATGCGGACCTATGCCGCCTTTGATGAGGCGCGATTGGGCGAAGGCGGGGATGGCATCGCCTTACTTGGTGAGGGCTTGATGGGCGTGACCATCGACCAAGGCAAAGGCCAACCTTACCAAGGCGTCACCCCGCTAACGGGCGAGAGCCTTGCCGCCTGTGCCGAAGTCTACTTTGCTCAGTCCGAACAGCTTGCCACCCGTTTCGCTTTAGCCTCCGCGTATTCGCAAGAACCGGGGCAAGACCCGCATTGGCGCGCCGGCGGTGTGGTGATCCAGCATTTGCCGGATGCCTCCCCGTTGATGGATCGCGGTCCCGATGCGCCGGGTGATGGCGGCACCGATCTAATGACCGGAGACGACGTGGCCGAATTGACTGGCGAAGGCGACGATTGGCGCAGTGCTGCGATCAAGCTCGAGACCGTGGAGGAGATCGAGCTGATTGGTCCCCACGTCTCCGCCGAACAACTGCTCTTGAGACTGTTTCACGAGGATTCTCCGCGCGTTTATCCGGCGCAAACAGTCCAGTTTGGCTGCACATGTGGGGCGGCTAAACTGGAAGGCGTGCTCTCTTCTTATGATCGCAGTGCTTTAGAAGAGATGGTCGAAGATGACAAAATAACCGCAGATTGCCAGTTTTGCGGTGCGCAATACGTCTTCGCGCTTGATGAACTTACCGGTTCATCCGAACGATAGCGGGTTGAGCCGCTTTCCTGACAAAGTGTTGAGTGAATAGGCACTTACCATATACTAAAAGCGCAACTCGCCTCGGCCAAAGGACGCAATTAGATGAGCAAGCCGACCAATCTCACCCGCCGCGGTGTCGTAACGCTAGTCGCGATGATCGGCCTCGGTGCCTGCGCCGCGCCGACCAAATTGCCAAACCCTGATTTCGCGCCGATTGTCTTTCCCGGTGGCCCGATCCCGCTTGCCATTAACAAAGTGAATGTTGTTGTGCGCCCGCGTGTCGGCGGCGATGCGTCGCCTGCGGATGCTGATTTCTTTGTCCCGCCCGAGCAAATTGCCCGTCTGTGGCCACGCCAGCGCATTGGGGCCGCCGGTGGTCAGAATGATCTGCGCTATATCATCGACGATGCGAGTGCGATTTCCCGTCAGGTCGAAGGCGGCGAGGTGGTTGTCGCGACGGTACAAGTCCGACTGGTGATCGCCACCACATACGGGATTGAAGAAGCCGGAGCCGGAGCACGGGTTGAATCTGAAATCCGCTTCGATGGCATCCCCAGCACCATAGAGCGCCAAGAAGCCTTACACCGCATTAGCCAAGACATCGCAGCCAAGCTGGATGCACAATTGGTTCTGTCCATCCAACAACAGCTTGGTGCCTATATTCGGCGACCATAGGGCGTTTAGAGTTTTCGCAGCGCGACCTCGGCGATCCGGTGATCTTTCTGCTTGCGAAGGACCAAATCGGCGCGAGGTCTCGTCGGGCGGATCGTCTTCCGCAAATTCGCGAGGTTAATGGTTCGCCATAGACGTTCCGCTATTTGAAGCGCCTTGGTTTCGGAAACTGATGCGTAGCGGTGGAAGAACGATTTCGGGTTCGCAAACGCCGTTCCACGCAACCGCATGAACCGCGAAACGTACCAGTTGCGGATATCTTCTTCTTCAGCATCGATGTAGATCGAAAAATCGAAGAAATCAGAGACAACCGTAACCGCTGAGCCATCCTTGGGAGGGTTGCGCGCTTGCAAAACGTTTATTCCCTCGAAAATCAGGATGTCTGGTTGATCGACGGTTTGAAACTTGTTCGGCAGAACATCATAGGTCAGGTGAGAATAAAGCGGTGCTTTGACGCGACGCTTGCCAGCCTTGAGATCAGACAAAAAGCGGAGAATACTCCCTGCGTCATAGCTTTCGGGAAAACCTTTTCGGTTCATAATCCCGCGCGTCTCTAGCTCGGCATTGGGGTGCAAAAAGCCATCCGTCGTGATCAGATCAACTTTTGGATTGCCGGGCGACCGGGCGAGTAGGGCGCGAAGCAATCGGGCGGTTGTTGATTTTCCAACGGCGACCGAGCCAGCAATCCCAATGATAAACGGGGTTTTGCGGCCCTTCAAAGACAGAAACTGGCTGCGTTGGTCGAACACCATTTGGCTCGCTTCAACATGGGCGAGTAGCAGGCGGGTAATCGATAGATAGATGCGCCGCACCTCTTCAATATCGACAGTATCACCCAACGAGCGCAACGCTTCGATTTCGTCTTCATCGAGGGTAAGAGGGGTATCGGCACGAAACTTGGCCCATTGCCGCGCGGTAAACCGGCGAAACGGAGAAACTTTGCTCGACTTTGCATTGGGCAGCGCACCCCAAAATTCATCAGACATCGGCGAGTAATCCTCGGGCCGCTGTCGCATCCTCGGCAATTTGCGCCTTCAACGCGTCGATCCCGTCGAACTTGCGCTCGGATCGCAAGAAATGGTGCAGGGTCACGGAAAGTGATTGGCCATAGATGTCTTCAGAAAAATCGAACAGATGCGCTTCGAGGATTGGGATAGTTTTCTCGAATGTCGGACGCATCCCAATATTTGCAACGCCCTTCAAAGCCCGACCATCGGGCAGCGCCGCCGTAATCGCATAGACCCCAAAGGCCGGAGCGAGAATACCTTCGAGGGACAAGTTCGCGGTGGAAAAGCCGATGGTTCGCCCGCGCTGATCGCCTTTGAGAACAGGACCACTGATCCGATGCGGTCCGCCAAGGATGGTTGCGGCATCATCCAACCGTCCATCGCGCAAGGCCTCCCGTGCGGCGGAGGACGAGAACATGCCCCCAGACTCGTCACACACTTCCGGCAGGGCTTTGGTTTCGAAGCCGAAACGTTCAGCCAAGTCTTGCATCACCTGCGTATCGCCTGCGCGCTTTGCGCCAAATCGGAAATCAATCCCTGTCGAAACTCCGACAATGCCCAATCCATCGACGAGCACGTCCTGAACGAACGCCTCAGGCGTCATCGAAGACAGGGCTGCATCGAACTGCAAGATATGAAGCCGGTCCACGCCCAAGGCCGCGACCTTTTCGGCCTTCTCGGTGAGGGGGGTCAGAATAAACGGATCGGCGTCAGGCTGAAAGAAGGCACGCGGATGTGGATCAAAGCTGACAACGGCTAACGGAGCCTCTGGCGCGAGCGTGCGCGCCGCGTCGATCACGGCGGCATGGCCACGATGCACGCCGTCGAAATTGCCCAACGCAACCGTCGCACCCTTTTGGTTGGCCTTCAGCCCTTGGTATCCGTGGATAATCTTCACGATTGGACTAAGCGCCTCAAAAGAAACTTCAACATCGCTGCATGTGGTCGTCCTGCCGAAGCGACAATGCAAAGATCAGCAAGATTTGCAATGATGGAACACCCTAAATGCGGTCAGGCAGCGCGAGACGGCACCAGCACTTCGGCCTCGCCTGAAAGAACGACGATATCGCCAACCCGGCAGACGCAATCAACCGTGATCCGCTTCTTTTCGGGGACCATGTCCTTAACGGTGCAAACGACATCGACTTGATCGCCGGGCCGCACGGGCGCGCGAAACTTCAAGGTTTGGCTCAGATAGACGGACCCGTGGCCGGGCATCTGTTCGCCAATCACCGTCGAAATCAGGCTGGCGGTCAATATTCCGTGGGCAATCCGCCCCTTAAAGATCGTGCCCTTGGCATGTTCTTCATCGAAGTGAATAGGATTTCGGTCTCCGCTCGCGACGGCAAAGGCTTCGATTTCAGCGTCAGAAATAACGCGGGAGAGGCTCCGCTCCATCCCGATCTCAATTTCATCGATGAAAAGCGTTCTCATAACAATCCTCACTGCCGCGCAATAAAATTACGCAAGACCCGTCGGGCGAACATCTATTTTGTCATCCGCCGAAAGAACAGCCTTTTTTGTGCTCTGGCGGCCGATGGTTACGTGCAGGTGAACAAACACATAAACGTGTCATGTACGGTTTTGCACTTTTATACGATTTCTTTATCGCGCATTGGTATTAATGAGGGAAATTTACACGCAAACACTTAGGTAAAATCCAAATCGTATGTCATGGCTCCCGGCATTCAATCGCCCCAGCAAATCGCAGGATGGCGACTACTCGGTTCAAAGTGGAACCGTGTCCGAGGTCATGCGGGACTCAAAAGACAAGCTGCCGGCGCTTCTGAGCGAAATTTCGGAGTTTTGGTTCACTAAGTGCGAAGCAGATAACGTTCCTGACTGGACGCATTTTACGCCTCACACCCACACGAAGTTTTTGCCACATATCGTCCTGTGGGAAGTGGTCGACGGAAGTTATCTCGCCAGAATCGTCGGTGAAACGGTCGCGAATTTTCTGCCCGTCAAAATCGCCAATCACCGCTTGGCTGATATTTCGATCGACGAAGTGGCATCTCTATCGGCTGAACTCGATCAAACGATCGCGCGCAATGTGCCGATGGATGTGAACCAGAAAAACGCTTGGATTCTAGAAGGCGAGATCGTTCATCGTCGAACGGTCCACCTTCCTTTTCGCGCAAATCACGGCACAAGCAACCGCGTCTTGAGCGTGATGACCTTCACGACAGAACCGAAGCTCGACATTTAGCGTCCCGACTGAACTGCTTCGCGCATTAAGCCAGCATGGCCATGGTGTGCGTCGGTGCGATGTCGTGTTCTGCGAGGTAGTCTGGCAAGGCTTCGATGCGCAGCGTGCCAGCCTGATCCAACAAAGTCTCAGCCCCCAATCCGCCAGCGATAAACAGCGTATCAAATCCATGAAGCGCGCCGCCGCGCACATCGGTCGCGGGGCCATCGCCAATGGTTAGAATACGGCTGCGCGGAATGTCTCGTTCAGCCAGAGCGCAAACTTTTGCGAGGGCCATCTCGTAAATCGGCGCATGTGGCTTGCCATAGAGGTGAACCGTTCCGCCTGCTTTAGCATAGGCCTCAGCAATAGCGCCGCCGCAGTAAATTCGCGTCTCGCCCCGGTCGACGATGATGTCTGGGTTCGCACAGACCATTGGAAGTCCGCGGGTGACGCCTTGTGCAATCCGATCTGTATAGTCTTCGGGCGTTTCAACGGCATCGTCATCCAGCCCCGAACATAAGATGAAGTCGGCCTCAGACAGCGACACCCGCGAGATATCGAAGTCTTCGAACAAGTCTTTGTCGCGCGCGGGGCCAATATGATGACAAGCCGCCCCGAATTGGCCGACTCGCATCCCTTCAATGGTGGCATCTCCGGATGTGACGATTAGGTCATGGGTATCCGTCGGTGCGCCCATCCGATCAAGCTGCCGCGTGGTGGAAAAATCTGGCCGAGGTGCATTGGTCAGCAGCGAGACAATCCCGCCGCGTTCTCGAAAGTCGCGCAGGGCCGCTATCGCTCCGGCATGTGGCGTCACCCCGTCGTGGTAGCATCCCCAAAGATCGCAGAGCACGGCGTCGTAACGCTCAGAAATTTCCGCGAGGGAACCGATAATGTTGGTCATAGAAGGCTTTCACGTCGGCATAAGCAAAACCCGATCACGGCGATGGGGCCATTAACCGCACCTCATACGCGCTCCTGCCAAGAGTATCCAGTCGCGTCATCGCGCATGGCATTAGGCGTCGATGACATGAACCTCGCGTGGAAACTGAGTTAAGCAAACAGCGTCGGTTTCGCGGACATGGATGGTCTCGCTGAGTTCCATACCCCATCCATCCATCCACATCCCGAGGATGATGTGGACGACGGCGTCTTGGGGAAGGGGCGTCGCATCATCGGGGCGGAAACTGATGGTGTGTTCGCCCCAATCTGGAGCATAGCCAACGCCGATCGAATATCCGATCCGGCTTTTCTTTTCGAGGCCGTAGCGGTCCAGTACAGCCTGCCACGCCGCATGAACATCGCAGCAGAGCGCCCCTGTCTTCATCGACTCCAGAACCGCCTCCATGCCTTCTTCGACGGCTTTCGCAGTGGTTCGCAGCGCCTCGGGTGGCGTTCCAATATGTGCCGTTCGCGCCAGCCCGGCATTGTATCGTTTCCGACAACCACCAATCTCAAACGCGATGGTCTGATCGCTCTCGAAAGGGGCATCTGTCCACATCGGATGCGCCGTCGATGCGGCTTCGCCCGCAAGAACGAGTGGATGCAAGGCAGTCATATCACCGCCGAATTCCGGCGTTCCTCGGATCTGTGCTGCGACAACTTCTGCCATCACATCGCATTGCCGCACTCCGGGGCGGGCCTTGTCATAGGCCGTCTGCATTGCCAGTCCCGCTATGGTCGAGGCTTGCTTCAGCATTGCAATCTCAGCCGGGCTTTTGATCAAACGCACCCAATTCACCAACAATTCGCAATCGCTCCAGGTTGCGTTTGGTAGGCGCGATTTCAGATGGTTCACTGCGCTGGGCGTCAAAAAGTAGACATCGCTTTCAAAACCGATGCGCTGACCGTCAAAACCCTTCGAGGCCATCCAGTCACCCATGAATTGCGCCGGGTGAACATCTCGCTGCTGCACGAGCGTTTCAGGGAACGGGATCACTTGCTCATCCGGCAAATATGTCGTGAAGGCCGCCGCCCCCGCATCCATCTCGCGGCCTAACCATGTTGGTGCGCAGTCTAGCCCAACGATCATGATCTGAGGGGTATAAAATGACCAAGCATCATATCCAGTCAGCCAATTCACATTCGCCGGATCACCGATGACCAACACGTCAAATTCGCGCTGTTCCATTGCGGCGCGAACGCGACTTAATCGGTCTGCATATTCGTCGCGTGAGAAGGGAGGCGTCATCGTCTCGCTTTCCTAATTCTTTTCGCAGCGACAATTGACCCCAATGCCCGTCCTAACGAATGTCGTTTTTGGAGGAGATGGAATCTTTATTGCCATGTCATTTCATCTAGTAACGAAGGCGAGGGCACCATCGAAGGAACGCTCTGTCAATCCAGAAACGAAGCCGCCGCCGCGCGAAAGAGGAAGTTGAATGTCCACCGGGCTCGAAAACGCTGTAGAAATTCTCGAACGACTGGTCGGCTTTCAGAGCTATTCGGGCAGGCCAACGCACGAAATCGTCGGTTACATCCAGAACGTCCTGACGGAGCAGGGCGTCGAAGTCACGCTCAGCTATGATGAGGCAGGCGAGCGCGCAAACGTCTTCGCAACCATTGGTCCAGAGGTTGACGGGGGTGTTGTTCTGAATGGACATACCGACGTGGTGTCCGTCGAGGGCCAAGCATGGAGCAGCGATCCTTTCCAGTTGACGCGGAAAGGTGATCGTCTGTTCGGACGCGGGTCTGTCGACATGAAAGGTTTCCTCGCCTGCGTTCTCGCGTCCGTCCCGCGGTTCAAAGCATCGTCCCTCACAAAACCGATCCATATCGCGTTTTCCTATGATGAAGAAAACGGCGGTTACGGCATGCCTGTCCTGCTTGAGAGTATGGCGACAAAGGCCTATCGCCCTGAAGTGGTGATTATCGGAGAGCCGACCGATATGCGGATCGTGACCGGCCATAAAGGCGGGTTCGAAATGCGCACCGAAATCACCGGGGCGGAGGTTCACTCTTGCGATCCGACCAAAGGGGTCAACGCCATCTCTGCTGCGATGAAACTGATCGCGAAGATTGAAGAGATCGGCGCGCAGCGCGCAACCAACGCCGAACCGAACTCTCCCTATTCGCCGCCGTATCCGACCTTCAACGTCGGAACCATCGAAGGCGGTGCGGCACGCAACGCGACCGCCGGCTGGTGCAACATCAACTGGGAATATCGCCAGATGCCGGGCGAAGACGGCACGCGCACCATTGCGGAAATCGAAGACTATGCGGTGAACGAACTCTTGCCCGCAATGCAGGCGGTCAATCCCCGCGCGAATATCAAAATCATCACAGAAGTCGCGTTACCAGCACTAGACGACCGCAATGCTGAGAAGGCGGCTACATTTGTCAGCGCCATCACAGGGATCAACAGCCGCGAGGTCGTCTCGTTCGGCACCGATGGCGGTTACTTCAGCGATGCCAATTACTCGACGGTCATCTTTGGCCCCGGCAGCATCTCCCGTGCGCACAAAGCGGACGAATACATCGAAATCGCTGAGCTGGCACAGGGGCTAGAGTTTCTCGACAAAATCGCAACAAAGCTGTCGCAGTAACGCGTGAAGTAAGGGGCGTGCCAGAGATGATGCCAAACATGCCATTGTCAGACTTGCTCGAAGCAGTTCGTCGGAATGCTGCACTGCCTGACACGCATGCCGAGGCGACACCGCCGCAAGTCTACACATCGCCAGAGTTCCTAGAATTAGAACGCGACAAAATTTTCAATAAGGAATGGACCTGCGTTGGTCGGAGCGATGAGTTCTCTGACCCTGGCGCTTACCGAGTCACCACGATCTCTCGTGACGATGTCATCATCCTCCGTGATCGCGAAGGCACGTTGCGCGCGATGTCGAATATTTGTCGCCACAGAATGATGAGCTTGTTGGAAGGTGAGGGCACGTTATCGGGAAAGATTACCTGCCCGTACCACGCTTGGACCTACGCGCTTGATGGCCAACTCATCGGCGCACCATACATGCGAGACAATTTCGATAAATCTGAATGCCGCCTCCCGCAATTTTCCGTCGAGGAATGGCTGGGTTGGGTTTACGTCAATCTCGACCCGCAGGCCGAACCGCTGGCTCCGCGTTTGACCCCGATTGCGCGACGGCTCGCGAATTACGATGTGGCCCAGTATCGCACTTTATTTCGGGTCGACGAAGTGTGGGACACGAACTGGAAGATCCTGTTCCAGAACTTTATGGAGCCGTACCATTTGTTTGCGGTGCATGCGACGACGGTCGAACCCGCTTTGCCCACCCAGCTCTCCGTCGTGCAAGAAGGCGGCCCCGGCTTTTGTCTTTACACCCAAGAGCGAAGGCCGGGTGTCGCCTATGAGTACGGCGAAGCGATGCAGAACCCAAACCCCGCTCTGACTGAGGAAGAGGAAAACACGGTTCCGCTGTTTGGTGCTTTTCCGGGACACGTCGCATCGATCTCTCCCGAGCGATTGTTTTGGATGTCCCTGATGCCGATGGACGTCTCAAAAGTTCGCGTGCTCTGGGGTGTTGATGTCCACCCGGATGCTATGCCAGACGGCGCGGCTCGCGAAGCTCGGATTGACGCTCTGAAAAAGAGTTTTCATGCGATCAACGATGAAGACAAACCGATCACTGCGGCGATCGCGCGAAATGCAAATGCCCTCGCCGCAGAACCCGGTCGTCTCTCACCCAAAGAAAGGACGATCTGGGATTTTCAAAACTACCTCGCAAAGATTCTTGGGTGAGCAAGCCCGCCAGTCAGTTTGACAAAGTTAGGAATGAACACATGCAGTTTCTCACGCAAGATCAGAAGGATCAGTTCTGGCGCGATGGTGTTCTGGTGGTCGAAGATGCCGTCACCGCCGAGCAATTGTCGGCTTTACGAAAGGCGTTCGCCGATTGGTTGGAGGAAAGCCGCGCCCATACCGATGACTATGGGGAGACGCAAGATGGTCGCGCCCGCTTTGATCTGCAACCGGGTCACAGCGCGGATCAACCGGCACTGCGCCGCGTGCAATCGCCCGAAGAAGTTTCCAACATCTTCGCCTCGGTGATGCGGAATGCCCGAACTGTGGATTACTGCGCTGATCTGCTCGGTCCGAACCTTCGGTTCCATCACGGCAAGGTCAACTCCAAACTTCCCGGCTCGGCGACGCAGGTCAAATGGCATCAGGACTTCCCGTTTCAGCCCATGACCCACGACGATATGATTACGTGCCTGTTGTTTATCGATGATGTGACGCTGGAAAATGGTCCGCTCGAAGTCATTCCGGGCACGCACAAAGGGCCGCTCCACCCGCACTGGCAAGACGGCGTGTTCACCGGAGCCGTGGATGACGCCATCGTTGATCCGCAACGAGATCAAATGACGAAATGCACCGGCGCTGCTGGCTCGGTTTGCTTAATGCACGTTCGGCTGCTCCACGGTTCAGCGCCCAATCTATCCGACAAGCCCCGCACTCTTTACATCACCACGTATTACGCTGAAGACGCCATCGAACTCAGCCCCAACCATCTACCCAGCGCGTTGACGCATGAGCTGGTTCGTGGTGAAGCGTCCGGGCGTGTGCGGTGCGCGCTCTATGAGATGCAGCTCCCTGCTGTGCCGAAGGCCACGTCCTTCTTCGCGCAACAGGAAGGGAGCGATAACGGCTAACGCGCGCTACGTGCCTTTCACTCCGGCAGGGTTATCAACATCGCGTCCTAGCGCGGCGAGATCGGAATATCGGTCGCCGATGCGGTGGTGCGGTCGTCCTCCTGTTGCCGCGCCAAGGGCCACGACAAGCTCATCGGCGGCAGGCGCGTCATAGATCGAGAATTGCACCGTCAGATAGTGCGAGCGCCGTCCGGTATCGTGCTTATCCATCAACGGAATCTGGATCTGCGTATTCGCCGGGCCACGCGTGTTGGTAAAGCCGAGATAGCTTTTTGCACCTACCGCCTCGCGATAGAAGTTCCCGAATTGCAGTGTATGGATCAGAGCCGAGGCATGCTCAATCTCGCAATCCGTTCCAGAGATACAGGCTTTACCGTAAGCTTCGATCGCATCCCCGGACCCGGCGAGCGCAATCAGCCGCTCGGTCAACATCTCGCCGAGGGGCGGCGCCATGCGGCGGATTTCAGGTTGCAAGTCTTCAACATGGCCTTGGCCGGCCCACGGATTGCGAACCACGGCGGCAACGCCAATCATGCGTAGGACTGGATCAGCAGCCCGCTCGCCTTCGCGATGCACATCTTCGTCAAACGTCACGACTTTGCGGAGTTCAGGAAACATGAATTCGTCCTTGCCTAAAATTTGGATGGTTCGCGCTTGGCCACGCGATGGACCGTGCCACGGGTTTCGTCACCGTGGTAGATGCCAAAGCTGCCGTGCTTGGATTCGTCAGAAAACCGTTCCAACATGCTACGTTCTGCTGCACTACGAATACGCTCGAAGGGTAGCGCGTCGATTGGAATGAATTGGTGGCCCTTTGGCGCAGCGCCCTCGGCGGAGCCATGATAGACAACACTGTGGAGACCCGAAGTACTGTTGCGATAGATCGCATAGAGGAAGTCAGGTTTTACCATCAGGCCCGCTTCGCGATAGCGGGATGTCAGCGCATCAATGCTCGGCGTCGGCCCCGGCGCTTTGGGAACTTCCAGCCCGCCATCGACCGTCTCGGCAAGCAAGAGGCAACCATCTTCTTCGATCAGAGCGCCGATTTCGATATCGGTCCCGCGTGAGGCGACATCAACCAATTCTTGCTCTAGACCCACTGAGAAATAGTTCCCGCGAAGATAGCCAAGCGGTTGTCCTGAATTGCTCGTTTGATCGATAATTCGTCCGATCAGAATAATATGGTCGCCCGCATTGATGGTCTTCTCTCGGCTGCAAACAAAGTGAGCAAGGCCATCGTCAAAAATTGGCATATCGGCGATACCCACACGCCAGTTCGACTTCTCAAACTTTTCCTCTGATTGCGAGGCAAACAGATTGGACAGCGCTTTCTGGTCCTCGCGCAGGATGTTCACCGCAAAATGACCAGCTTCAGTGAACGCAGAGAGCGAGTGCGCCTGTTTGCCAATGCAGACCAGCAACAAAGGTGGATCAAGCGAGACCGATGTGAACGAGTTTGCCGTAAATCCACGCGGCGCGCCGTCTTCTTGCCGTGTGGTTACGACGGTTACGCCGGTCGCAAAGCATCCAAACGCGTCGCGGATGGCGCGCTTCTCGGCATCCGTCGAGGGGGGCTGCGGCATCTCACGCAGGTAAGTTTCGGTGTGTTCGCCAACACGGGGAGGGGATTGTGGCGCGAGCATCGGTGCTGCTGAAAAGCGCAGCGAGTTGTCGTCAATTCCAGGCGGCGTTGCCAGATCGACAAGCTGCCCGCACCCCGTCGACCCCGCTTCACGGAGCGCCGCCAAGATCCCGAACGCAATAATTCCGCCGGACGCTTGCGCCGTCAAACCATCGGACGATTCTTTATCATGGTTGCTCTTCGCATAAACCAGCGCCGGATTAATCTCCGCAAGGGTGTCATAAGTTAAACCAAGGTCCGTCATCACGCCGTCTTGGAAGTCCTCAATGAGGACATCAGCATTCGCTGCAAGCGTCAGCAAACCTGCCTTCCCATCATCGGATTGGAGGTCGAGCGTAACGCTCTTCTTACCGCGATCAAGCTGAGAATCGCGCGAGACATCGGCATCACCCTCAATCTTGATCACCTCCGCGCCGTGGTCCGCCAGCATCAATGTGCAAAGGCGTCCAGAACGCTGTCGCGTCAGGTCGAGCACTCGAATGCCATGCAAAATCCCGCGCGCCTCGTTAGCCATCGGCTTGACTCGAATTTCGATTTAAGAAATCGCGCAATGGTTTGTTCACGGCATCCGGGTTTTCTGCAAGTGCCATATGTCGTAGCCCCTTCAGAATAAGCGTTTCCGCTCCGTCAATTTCGTCGGCAATCGCTTGTGTCATTTCTGGCCCATTCCCGAAATCTTCGTCTCCGGTGATGATAAGAGCAGGGCAGGCGATTGCAGGGTTCGGTGCGATGATTTCCCCGATACCTTCGGCGAGAACCCGATAAACTGTGTGGTAGACCGCCTGATCGTTCGCCAAGACCCAACCCCGCACACGATCCATCATTGCTGGGGTATCCGCCCGGTACCTTTCAGTAAACCACCGCTCAAGCGCCGCTTCAACAGTAGAAGCCGGACCAATATTCTGCGCCTGTTCAACCCGCTTCAAGATCGCGGTTTGCGCCTCCGCTGAGCGACGGTGCGGCGAGTGTAGAATCGCGAGGGCCTTCGTGCGATGTGGATCATCTTGCGCAAATCGTCTCGCGATCATCCCACCGAGCGAAAAACCGACAACAGATGCGCACTCGATTTCTAGATGGTCGAGCAATCCTGCCAACTGCCGCGAAAACACCGAGAGGGATGGCATCTCCGGCGGCACCGGGCTCTCGCCATGACCATAGAGATCGTAAGTCACAATCCGATAGTGATCGGATAGCGCCGGGATCGTCCACTCCCAGCACTCCCGATTCAATCCCAGTCCATGGATCAAAACAACGGGCGGGCCGTGTTCTGGACCGTCCACCCAATAGGCTGTTCCGTCGGGCGCGCGCTGCATTTCTTAATCCTCAAGTGGGCAGTAGGCGACAACCTCTACCTCAACACGGCAATCGACCAGCAGGTCGCTGACAACTGCCGAGCGCGCGGGCGGCTCCGACGGAAAATACGCGCCATACACCTCGTTAAAGCCCGGAAAGTCGGCGCGATCCCGCAGCCAGACCATTGCCTTCACGACGTCGTCTCGGGTGCAACCCGCTTCATCAAGGGTCGCCGTGATGTCATCGAGCACAGCGCGCGTTTGATCTTCGATTGTGCCGGTTGTCATTGGCGCGCCGTCTTTCATGGGGATCTGTCCGGTCAGAAAAACGAAGTCTCCGGCTCGGATCGCCTTGGAAAGCGACAGTACTCGCCCGCCAATCTCAATCGGGCCACCGATAACAGTTTTGCGCTTTTTCATGGTCATTCTCCTGACAGTGAGTCACGGTGCATTGAAAAACAACGCCGTACTTTAGAAAAATAGACCTTATGTGTCGCTTTTACGAAATCATCGGGTGCATTTCAGACCAACATTGAGGTCAGATGGGAGGACTAAATCCAATGGCGGAGATCGCGAATTACCAAATGCTGATCGACGGCGCATGGGTTGACGCGTCGGATGGCGGAACGTTCGACAGCACCAATCCGACGAATGGCGAGATTTGGTCGCGCGTTCCCGAAGCGACCGCTGATGACGTTGATCGCGCCGTCCGCGCCGCGCACGAGGCGTTTACGAACGGACCTTGGGCGAGCATGACACCCACCGAACGCGGCAAATGCCTCCGCCGCCTTGCGGAATTGCTCGCTGAGAAGTCCGAAGATTTAGGCCGAGTTGAGTCCATCGATACTGGAAAGATGCTCAAGGAAACCCGTTGGCAGGCGAAATACATCGCCGAATTTTTCCAGTTTTATGCGGGCTGCGCCGATAAGATCAGTGGCGAGACTTTGCCCATCGATAAGCCGGACATGTTTGTCTTCACCAAACGCGAACCGCTGGGCGTTGTCGCTGCGGTGGTTCCTTGGAACTCACAACTTTTCTTGGTGGCAGTAAAGATGGGCCCGGCACTGGCTGCGGGAAATACCATCGTTCTCAAGGCGTCGGAGCACGCCTCCGCCGCAATGTTGGAATTTGGCACGTTGATTGAGGAAGCCGGGTTCCCGCCGGGCGTCGTTAATATCGTCACAGGGCACGGTGATCCTTGTGGCAAATCACTGACCGCGCACCCGCTGGTCGCGCGCATTTCCTTCACCGGTGGACCGGGCGCGGCGCGTCATGTCCTTGAAAACTCGAAACAGAACTTCGCCGAAGTCTCATTGGAACTGGGTGGTAAGTCCCCGTTCATCGTCTTTGATGATGCCAATATTGAGAGTGCGGTCAATGGTTCTATTGCCGGCATCTTCGGCGCGACGGGTCAAAGCTGCGTGGCCGGGTCGCGGCTCTATCTGCACGAAGACATCGCCGACGAATTTCTCGAAAAGATGGTTGCGCTGGCTAAGCAAATTAAGATCGGTGACCCGCTCGAAGATGAAACACAGATGGGCCCGCTCTGCACCACGGGGCAGCGCGACACTATCGAACGCGAGCTTGAACACGCCGTATCCGAAGGTGCGAGCGTCTTGACGGGCGGCAAGCGGCCTGACGGCATGGAGGGTCTGTTCTTTGAACCAACGATCCTTGATTGCCCACGCCAAGACTTGCGCATCGTGGATACCGAGCTTTTTGGCCCGGTACTGTGCGTGCAGCGCTTCAAGACCGAAGAAGAGGTCATCTCTCTCGCCAACGATACCGAGCATGGCCTCGCGGCGGGCATCTTCACCCGAGACAGCGCGCGATCCCTCAGGGTGGCTAACGCTGTTCGCGCCGGGATCGTATGGGTGAACACTTATCGCGTTGTTTCGCCCATTGCTGAATTTGGCGGCGTGAAAGGATCGGGCTATGGCCGTGAAAGCGGGTTCCAAGCCATGTACGACTACACCCGCCCGAAAACCGTATGGATGAACACCTCCGACGAACCGATGGCCAACCCCTTTGTGATGCGGTGAGACGCCCGTGATGCCATTTGATCTGCTGCCCCCTTCCGAAAAGAGTAACCGGACATGAAATTCCAACTCGCGGTCAATCTCGAACGCCTCGATGACAGCATCGACATGCCAACCGTCGCCAAGCACACCCTAGAGATGGTGCAGATGGCGGAGCAGGGAGGTTTTGAAATCGTCTGGGCGGCTGAGCACCACGCGCTCGAAATGACCATCGCCCCGAACCCGTTTTCAATTCTGGCTTGGTGGGCGGGTGAGACGGACCGCATTCGGATGGGGCCAGCGGTGGTCAACGCCGCCTATTGGCACCCTATAAAGCTAGCAGGCGAAGCGGCGTTCTTCGACCTTATCAGCGGAGGCCGCTTGGAATTTGGTATTGGTTCCGGCGCGTATCAGCGAGAATTTGATCGGATGGCACCGGGGGTCAAACAGTCAGACGGCTGGCGTTACATGCAAGAAATGCTGCCGGCGCTGCAGGCTCTCTGGCAAGGCGATTACGAACACGACGGCGAGTTTTGGCAATTCCCGACATCGACGTCCGTGCCAAAGCCAGTCCAACCGAACGTACCAATCTGGGTCGCGGCGCGGTCGCCGATCACCTACGATTACGCCGTGCAATCGCGCGCGAATGTGATGTGCTGGCCGTTCACGCGCCCGCATGCAGAGGCAGAACTCTACAAAAGCCACCTCGAAGCTTCGATTGAGAAATTTGGCGGTGATTTTCGTCCAATTTTCGCGCTCATGCGCCATACCGCACTTTATGAGAATGAAGCCGGACGACAGCAAGCGATTGACGCAATCCGCCGCGTTCTTGGCCAGTTTGAAAATCTCTATCGCAATCTTGGTGATGTCAAAAACGGCTTTCCTAAAGAAATTCCGTTGGAGGAATTGGAGGGCCGAGAGCAATACGACCCAGCCATGCTGGAAGAGAACCTCATGTTCGGTTCGCCTGACACCGTGATCGAAAAGCTGAAAATCTATGAAAGGCTCGGCGTCGATGAATACATCTACTACGCCAGCATGGGGCTCGATAGGGCAGCCCAGAAGCGGTCTTTGGAACTGTTCTGCAAAGAGGTTATCCCGGCGTTCGCTTCATAATCGGCGATGATCTCCGCAGCGGACCTGCAATGCACTCTGGATCGCCGCGAAGGGGCCCTGCAATTTCTTGCAGGGCTAAACTGGTCTAACCAGTGTGTCTTATTTCTTCACGCCGTTGACGAAATCCTTGAGCGTCTTGCCGGCCTTAAAGCGCGGCGAGTTGGAAGCCTTGATCTTGATGGCTTCACCGGTCGCAGGGTTGCGGCCTTTGCGTGCTTTTGAACGCGTGAGGGAGAACGTGCCGAAACCCGTGACCCGAACGTCTTGCTTTTTCTTCAGCGATTTTTGAATAACCGAAATCATCGCGTTGAGGGCGGCTTCGGAGTCTCTACCCGTCAGACCGCTTTCTTTGGCAATGGCTTCTACGAGTTCTGTCTTGTTCATTTCTCAATCCTTTAGAGCTGTTCGTGGGCTTGTCGTTAGCGAGGACGACTCCCCTCGTCCAGCCCTTTTTCATTGGGTGTTGAGGTTTTTGAAGGTCAAAGCCCAACAAATTCCGGAGTAATCGGTAAGATCAGGAGAGATATAGCGTCGTGAACTTTTAAAACTCTGACGAAAATTTCTTCACTGGCGACCGAATTTATGTTGAATTCGCAGTATGCGGAGGGACCGATGGTTGAATTTTCAGAATTCGAAACGCGCGATATCCCGGTGGCGGGCGGCACATTGCATTGTGCATTTTCTGGGGAAGGCCCCCCGCTCGTCTTGCTGCATGGGTTTCCGCAAAACCATTTGATGTGGGCGAAGGTTGCTCCGGCGCTAACGAAAACATGGACTGTGATTTGCTGGGATCTGCCGGGCTATGGAAAAAGCGCGCCGCCGTCCGATCTCGAGAATGCATCGAAGCGCGAGATGGCCAATCGTGTCTGTGAGGCGATGTCGGTTCTCGGTCACGAACGCTTTGACGTGGCGGGACATGATCGCGGCGGACGGGTAGCCTATCGCATGGCGTTCGATCACCCGGACCGCGTCGCGCGACTTGCCGTCCTCGATATTCTACCGACGTCCGAATACTGGGCGAAAATGAACCACGCTTTCGCAATGGCAATCTATCACTGGCCATTTCTCGCGCAGCCCGAGCCGCTTCCAGAGACCCTGATCGGCGGCGCACCGGACTATTACATCAAGCACACCTTGGCGAGTTGGACGGCGAAAAAAGATCTGAGTGCGTTCGAGACCAACGCCTTGGAGACCTACTGCGCCCAAGCACGCGATCCGAGGCAACTCAAAGCAATGTGCGACGATTATCGTGCGGGCGAGTCCTTGGACGTGGCGCATGACAAGGCGGATCAAGCTGCAGGTCGTAAAATCTCATGCCCGACACTGGCCTTGTGGGGCGGGGCGGGAATTGCAGCCGGTGCCGCGACGCCTTTGGATACTTGGGGCGCATGGTGCGAAGATGTGCGCGGGGAGGCTATCGAATCCGGTCATTTCATCCCCGAAGAAAACCCTGACGCGACGATTAAGGCGCTCGATACGTTCTTTTCCTGAACCGCAATAATCGGGTGGAGCCGAAGGCTTCGGCGCGGTACCGATAGAGTATCAGGAGGCGACAATGCAGACAGATTATGATCGCATGGCCGAAGCAATTCGCTTCATCGACGAAACCCGCGACGGCCAACCGGGGCTAGAAGAGGTCGCGGCACATCTTGGCCTCAGCGGCGCGCATTTCCAGCGCATGTTCTCGCGTTGGGCGGGCGTTAGCCCTAAGAAATACCAGCAATACCTGACCCTCGATCACGCCAAAACGCTCTTGCGCGACCGGTTCACGGTTCTCGACACCGCCCTAGAAAGCGGACTTTCAGGGCCGGGGCGTCTGCATGATTTACTCGTGACGTGGGAGGCGATGACTCCGGGGGAATATGCCTCTGGGGGCGCTGATCTGGAGATTTCCTATGGTTTCGCGCCTTCTCTCTTTGGCGAAGCCCTGATCCTTTGGACCTCTCGCGGCATCTGTGGAATGGGTTTCACGGCGGAGATGGGAAAAGACGAATGTCTGACGGACATGACCCGTCGATGGCCTCATGCAACCTATGTCCAAGACGATTCAGGCGCAAAAGTTCAGATCGACCGTATTTTTGAAGGTAAAGACGCCCAACTCTTCCTCAGCGGTGCGCCCTTTCAGATCAAAGTCTGGGAGGCGTTGCTCTCCATTCCTTCCGGTCACGTCACGACCTACTCAGAAATCGCCCAAAAGGCCGGAAATCCAAAGGCCGTGAGGGCTGTCGGCACCGCCGTGGGGCGCAATCCGGTCTCATGGCTGATCCCGTGTCACCGCGCTTTAAGGAAATCTGGAGGGTTGGGCGGTTATCATTGGGGCCTGCCTGTAAAGCGGGCAATGCTGGCCTTTGAAAGCGCGCGTCTCGACGCACGCGATGGGGCTTGCGAAAGCGCTGCATAGTCCGCTATACGCGCTGCGACGGAGAGGTGGCCGAGTGGCTTAAGGCGCACGCTTGGAAAGCGTGTGAACGTGCAAGCGTTCCCAGGGTTCGAATCCCTGTCTCTCCGCCACCTAGCTTTTCATTCAAAATCATTCCGCCTCAAAAACCCATGTATTGCTGGGTTTTTAATCATTTTTCCATTCATGCTGTCGCCCCTTGTCTCATCGAAACGCAATATATACGGTGGGGAAAGTGGTGGGTGGCAATTTTTGGAGCGGAGAAATGGTCGCGAAAGAACGCAAGGCGCATCCGGTCAACAAACTGACGGCCCCAGCGGTTAAGAAAATGGGCACAGGGATGCACGCTGACGGCGGCGGGCTCTATCTGGTGGTCGATGATACCGGAGCGAGGCGATGGGCGTTACGGACGACTGT